>NZ_BAABGZ010000075.1:0-106592 GCF_039541835.1 Hymenobacter saemangeumensis
CTGGCACCTGCACCGTTTCAAGCCCTGGGGCAAGGAGTACGGGATTCCCTATGCCGGCGGCAGCTATTTCGCCGACGATGCCCGGCGGGTCCACCTGGGTGATTTCCCGTGGCAGGTCAACGACAAATTCATCTACACCTACGACTTCGGCGATTACTGGCTCCACCAGGTGCGGGTGGAACAGGTGCTCCCGCCGACCGCCTTGCCGGTCCACCCGGTGTGCGTGAGTGGCCGCCGGGCTTGCCCCCCGGAAGAAGTCGGCGGCCCCCGCGGCTACGACCAGCGCACGCTGGACCAGTTCAGCTGGGCCTACGAAGCCGCGGACCGGCTGCTGGCCGGTGAGGACATCCGGGAGGACGACGTACCGACCTGGTTCTGGACCTATCGGCCGGAGCACTTCGACAAAGGCCAAGTCAATCGAAAACTGGCCAAACTGTATCAACATAAGGGTAATCCCGATTTTCTGTATTCGCAGGGCGGCTACGACTACTTTTTCGCGGATTTAGAATCCTGAAAACTATATCAGAAAAACCAAGTGGTTTTCTTGATACAGTGGATATAGCTTTGCGCCATGCAACAGGCCGTCATTTTCGTGCGCGTCTCCAAAAAGGAGCAAGACTACCAGCGGCAGGTGGAAGACCTGCGCGCCGTGGCCCAAAACCAGGCCGTCCAGGTCGTGGCCGAGATTGCGGAGAAGATTAGCGGGGCGAAAAGGAATCAGGACCGGGAAGGGATTCAGCAGTTATTGGCGCTGAGCCGCCGGGGCGCCATCCAGAAAGTATTGGTGAGCGAAGTCTCGCGCCTGGGTCGCTCCACGGTCGAAGTGCTGCAAATCGTCGAGGAGCTGACCCAGTTGGGCGTCAGCATCTACGTCCAAAACTTTGGGATTGAAACGCTGAAAAACGGCAAGCGGAATCCGGTGGCCCAGTTCCTGTTCACGCTGCTGGCCGAATTTGCGCGCCTGGAGCGCGAGACCCTGCGCGAACGTATTCTCTCGGGCATGGACGAAGCGCGGCGGCAAGGCGTCACGATTGGCCGCCCGGTAGGGGCGACGGAAGACAAAGCCGTCTTTCTGAAAAAGTACGCGGCCGTCGCCCGGCAGCTGCGTGCGGGCCTGAGCGTACGTAACACCGCAAAGCTGTGCGACGTGGCCATCAACACGGTTCGCAAAGTGAAAGCCTTGCTGTAATCCTTAAATCCCTTGATGCCATGAACTTCAAACTACAACTGGTGGCTTGCCTGTCGGAAGGCGACGAGCCCCTGCTCGAAGACGTGTTCACCTGGAGCCGGGAAGACCTGAGCTTGGCCAGCGTGGGCCTGACGCTGGCCGAATCGAAGGAGCTGCTGCAGCGCCTTCAGCAACAGATGATTGGGCAGCAGATAGCGACGCACCTGCAGGGGCAACAGCCCGTCGGCTTACGGAAGAAGGGCAGCTATCCGCTCCAACTGAAAACCTTGTTCGGGAACGTCACGGTCGATAGCCCGCGCTACTATCTGCCGCCCACCGAGGCGGGGCCGAAAACCTACAGCCCCCTGCAGCACCTCTTTCCCCAACATGTAACACCGGAGCGGTTGTATCTGGAAACCAAGTGGGCCAGCCTGATTCCCTACCAGAAAACGGCCGATTTGCTCCACGACGTGCTGCCCCTGAGTGCGAAACTATCGGGCACGACCATTCAGCAGCACCTGCACGCCGTGGTCGAGGCGCAGGAGCAGCAACTGCCGCAGGAAGTGGCCCCTTTTCACGGCGTTTGCCAGCGCGACCGCGAGGCCTTGCCGTGCCCGCCCCGCCCGCTGGTGGTCGGCCTCGACGGCGGCTACGTCCGGCACTGGCATAAAAAAGGCTGTTTCGAGGTGATTGCCGGCAAAAGCATTCCCGCCGAAGGGGGCGCCAAATGCTTCGGCTTCGTGCAGGAAGTCGATGCCAAGCCGCGTCGGCGCGTGTTGGAGGTCCAGCGTTCGCAGGGACTGCAGGCCAATCAGGCCGTGGAATTCTTTACCGATGGCGCCGCGGTGCTGCGGTCGCTGACCAGCTACCTGAGTGCGGAATCCACGCACCTCCTGGACTGGTTTCACCTGACCATGCGCCTGACGGTGCTGCAGCAGTACGCGCTGGGCTTCGCCCAGGCCGACGCGGCCGGGGGAAAAGCGCTGCAAGACGGCTTGACCAGCATCAAATGGCACCTCTGGCACGGCAACGCCGAGCGGGCCCTGGAGAAGATACTGGACCTGGACGACACGCTGGCCACGCACCAGGACGACCCGCTCGTGGCCCGGAAATACAGCAAGTGCAAGCCGCTGGCCCGGCTACTGGCTGATTTTCACACCTACGTGGAGCAAAACAGCGGCTTCATCGTGGACTACTCCGAGCGCCAGCGCTACGGCGAACGCGTCTCCACCGGCTTTGTTGAATCAGCGGTCAACCAAGTCTTGGCCAAGCGGATGGTGAAGCGGCAACAAATGCAGTGGACCAAGAAAGGCGCGCACCTGCTTGTGCAGGCCCGCACGAAGGTGCTCAACGAGGAATGGGAAGACTGTTTTCGGCAGCAGTATCCCGGCTTCCGGTCAGTGCCAGCAGAACCAATGCAGATGGCCGCCTAACCACATTGCCCCACACTTTTTGATGCTCTCCAATGCTTACCTAAGGCTACTGGCGAGCTAATCAGCATCCGAAACGGGTAAGCCAACGGGAGCAAAAAGACGCGAGTTAGCTGTGCCAACTCGTTATACTACTTACCCCTGGTCAAATACCACGAGGCGCGCCGCAATGCCGCGTATGGTGTGCATCACCTCCTCGAAGTCGGGCGCGGGCCGGTGCAGCAGCTCCGGCAACTCGCGCTCGTAGGCGCGGCGGGCCAATTGCAGGTTCGCTGCGTCCTGCTCGTAGGCCCAGCACGCGCTCAGCGGCCGGCCTTTCCACTCGTGGGTGGGGCCCTTCACGCCGGCCGTCACGTCGTCGGCCTGCACGGCGCGCAGCAGTACAAACAGGTCTTCGCCCGGCAGCAGCGCCTGCACGTCGGGGTGGCCGGCGAGCTGGTGCAGGTCGTACAGGTGGCGCACTTTGCTGCTTACGTCCGCGGCCGGGTCCGGCTCGTACGAGGCCCGCACCAGGGCCATGATTTTCTCGGCGAAGGTGCGCCCCAGGCTGAGCACCTGGAAAGCAAAGGGCCGCAGCCCGAACTCGTCCAGCTCCGCTTCCAGGCCCCGCGCCGCAAACACGTCGGCGATATAGGAGCTGAGGGGTAGCTGCACCACCGGATGCGGCTCGCCGAAGGCCGTTATTTCCAGCAGAATATCTTCCCCGGCCACTGTGGAGACGTGCGGGAACGTGCGGGGGTAGCGGTGGTACACCCGCCGTATCTGCCCCAGCTTGTTGTTGCCCGGCACCTCGGGCAATTCTTCGGGGGTTCCCGCCCCCACCGCCGCGTGGTGCACCTGCCTAATGAGGGCCTTCACGGCGGCCCCGGTGCGGCCGCCCAGCAGCACGGCCAGGTCCACGTCTTCCGAGAAGCGGTCGATGAGGCGGTACGCTTTCGACAGGGACGTGCCGCCCTTGAACACGACCTCCCCGGCCACGGGCGACTCGGCCAGGTTGCGCAGCACCCAGGTCACCCAGTAGTCTTTTTCCACCAGGGCCTGGCTCAGCCCGGTTTCGGTGGCCGTCAGAAGTATGGCCTCCCGGAACACGTCGGGCTGGCGGTGCAGGGTCATTGGATTCGCCACAGGTCGCGGTTGGGTAAATCGGCCGCGGACAAGCCGAGGCGGTAAACGGTTAAGGGATTTAGGCTGGCGCGCAGCGCGGGAGTGAGGGCCTTTTCGCCGAGGTCTTCCAGCAGGGCCCCGAGCAAGGCGCGGGTCGCGGGGTTGTAGGAGAGGGCCAGGGTGGCCAGGTGGCGCTTGTCGGCCGCCGGCAAGCGCCGCACCTTTTCCCGTAGCTGGATAATCAATTTAGCCGGCCTGGCGTCGGGCACGCGCTTGATGCGGCGCAGCGCATCGAGCAGTTGCCGCAATTCCACCTCTTCCGGGCGCGTGGCGCCGGCGTTGCGCACGTAGCGCACCCGCACCGTGCCGATTTGCTTGGCCGGTTTGGGCCGGGGTGTAGCAATTTCAATTTCCCGCGGCACCTGGGTCGTGAGCCCGAGCCGGTTAAAGATGGCCGCGCCGGTGGGGTATTCCAGCCCCCCCGTCGCCGCCGGCTGCAGCAAGGTTTCCAGCACCTGCTGCTCGCTGGGCGGCACCGGCCCAAAGCGGCCAGTGGGCGCGACCCGGTAGCGGCCCTTGGCCACGCGCTGCACCTGCCCCGTACGCGTCAGCCGGTTC
Source organism: Hymenobacter saemangeumensis (assembly GCF_039541835.1). Taxonomy (NCBI): domain Bacteria; kingdom Pseudomonadati; phylum Bacteroidota; class Cytophagia; order Cytophagales; family Hymenobacteraceae; genus Hymenobacter; species Hymenobacter saemangeumensis. The sequence continues at coordinate 4,321 of NZ_BAABGZ010000075.1, forward strand.
AAGGCCGAGGCCACGGCCGGCGCGCTCAACCCCAGCTGCTCGAAATCCGCGAAGCGCACAATCTGGCCCGGCGTCAGCTGTTGCAGACGCCGCAGCAGGCGCTGCTGGGTAGGAGAGGTGCGGGAACGGCTCATGGGTAGTAAACGAAAAGTGAAGATACATCATCACCCGAAACGCAAAGTTTTTTTGATTAAAAACTTTGCGTTTATCCCCGTAAACGTCTGGCTGCAAATGAAAATTGCGAGTGGATTGCTGGGGATTGCATCTTGGTTGAGGAATCGAAGGCACGTTAATGAACGGATGAGGCAAGGTGGCTGTAGATGCCGGTGCCGGAAGTAATTTTACCCGACGCTTTAAAGGCTCCCTCGACGTTTACTTCTTCCGGTACGCCCAATGCAACTACCAACCCCGCTCATCCTAGAAGATTGGGAAGATTACCTTACCGGGCTGCACCCAGAGCCAGGACCGACGCTACCCTTTAGATTGGTGGTAGAGGTCGAAAGCTGGCCACACGAGGCAGCAGACCTGTTTCAGCGGGCAAGCCCGGCCCGTCCCTATCCCCACAGCACCGGCGCCAGCCCGGACGAGCGCACGCGGATGAGATGGGCACTCAATAGCATGAGGAGTTATCTGACGGAGAAGCTGGAGGCCTTGGTCCAACGCTATTATGCGGTGAGCGGGCACCTCCCGCTGCCAAGCGACGAGTTTATTGTCACGGCTGATGCGGAAGAGGATAGAAGGTGGGCCGGAGTCTATGCCGTCAAAAAGCGAATAGCAGGGTACTCGGCTGATAATACGGTCCTGGTAAGGCTAATTGTGGCCGAGCTGGAATGGCAGGAAGGGGTGACGGGCTTCTCGCATAGCTCCACCTAAGTCCACGCGCTGAGCGCGACACCAGACACGGGAGCAGGCTTGTGCCTGTTCATGCTGGGATTTATTTATGGCTGGGTATCGGCTCAACTTGCTTGGGCTGGAGCTGCTGCATTTGCGCCTCGAGCTTCCGCAGGCGGGCATTTACCTCATCAGAGCCGGCATTCGCTTGGTAGGCGATGTAGGTGGCTATCATCGTAACGGCCAAGCTGAAGCCCGCGACCCATGCACTAATCTTTGCGATTCGGGTGCTGCCTACGGTGGCGGCAACGCCTTGCCGGTTCAGCTCAAGCTGTTCATCTTCCCGCTGGCGTTGCTGCTGCTGTTGGGCCGCTTGTTGCTGGACATAAGCCCAGTAGCCGCCCGGGCTCTGGGCGATGCTTTGCCCTTTTGTGGTCAGTTCGGAAAGGCGGTTCTGGTTTGGGCCATCCGCATTTCGGACCAAGCCTTCCGCCTGCATGACTTCTCGTAGAAACCGGCCGTCCTCTTTCGAAATGCCAAGTTCGTTGTTGCCATCATAGAGGAAAATAATGCCGGTATTCCCGTTGATGCCAACCAGCATTTGGGCCAGGATGTCATGGATGACTCTCTGTTGCGCTGGCGTCACAATCATAAAAGAGAAGAAAGATTAAGACAATTACTCAATTACAATCATCTGGGTAATGACATCCCCTTGGTTTTCGAGGCGCACCACGTACTGACCGGGAGCCAGCTTCCCTACGCTGACAAGCGCGTTACTGCTGTGCTCCAGGATTACCTGGTGGTGTACCTCCTGGCCCAGAGAGTTGAGCATCGACAGCTGGGATGGGCCCGTTGAAGTAGCGGGCAACGCAATCAGAAACGGGCCAGGTGCACTCGGATTGGGATACATCGCGAAAGAGGGCTGGTGGCTTCGGGCGCGGGTGGACAACGGCACAGCTACGACGCGCACGATAAAGCCATCGTTGTAGGTGGCGTTAACCGTAAAGCTGGTGCCGGCCAGGGTCGTGGTGGTGGCCCCCGTCGCTTGCGGAATGCGCAACAGCCCGACGACCACGGGAGCGGCGCTGCCGGCCGCATCCGCCGCAATCCCCAGCGCCTGTTCAGATGCAGGCCCGCCGTCCCGCCGTACACCCCGAAACATGCCTTGGGTGGTATAAACAGCAGCAAATAAGTCGGAATCGCCGGCACTGGTCACCTGGGTGGTAGAACCAAAGGTGCAGGTGCCCTGAAATGAGCCGCCGACCACTAGCTGCCCCGTCGCCGGGGTGAGCGACAGGCAAGTGGCTGCGTTGCTGGCCGTCCCGCTCCCGCGCATGCTCTGCGCCCATTGCACCGCGCCTTGCATACTGAACTTCGCCACAAACCCATCCAAATAGGTACTGCGACCCACAAGCGGGGTAGTGCCCCCCAAGACCAAGGTGCCGCTGAAGCTGTTGGCCACGTAGAATCCTGATGCATCGGCTTGTACCGCTGGGGCCGTCACCCACGAGGATAGGCCCAATAAATACGCCCACTGCAGGGCTCCTGTTTGGCTATCATAGCCCACGGCATATTGCCCCGTGGGAGAGGTGAGAACGGATTGGGTACTAAATGTGGCGGTGCCCGCAAACAACCCAGTGCCAATTAGGGTCGTGCCCGAGAGGACTAAATGGCCGCCGGATACATTGGTGCCGGTTCCTTCCTTGGCCCATAGCTGCTGACCCTGAATGGAGTACTTGCGCACGAAGCTGGTTTTGGTACGCACCCCACTTGATACCACTTCCCGGGTACCGGTCACGTAGCTGTTGGTCGAAGCGTCTACGACAACGTCAGTGCAGGCAAAGTCCCCGCTGGGAGAGTTGACCTTCCAGGCAGCTAGTGGCACCCCGAGGGGGCTGTACCGAACCACGTAGCCTTCCTTTGCGGCCCCAGTGGTGCTCGTCAACGTGAAGCTGCCGACGGTAAACGTTCCCTGGAAACTGCCGGCAACCGTCACGTTGCCCGTGCCATCCACGGCCACGGCCTCCCCAAAGGACCGGCCCGAGCCCGTGGCTCGTTGAATCCAGAGCAGTGCGCCCTGAGGAGAGAACTTGGCCACAAAAAGCGTTTCAATGGCGATGCCAGGGCTACTATTGGCGAGCACAGTGGCACCGTTGATGGTCATGGCTCCGGTGAAATTTCCGGTCACATAGCTGTTGCCGCTGCCATCGAGTACTACGGCCGTGGGGAGCGTGCCATCAACCCCGGACAACGCCTTTGCCCATTGGGCGTGGCCGGGTATCGCACTAAAAACAAGGCAGAGGGTGATAAAGAGCAACGAGTAGAGATTCTTCATGCGGTACCGGATAGAAATGCGAACAAACAGACAGATTCGGCCCAAAGCTACAGAGGCGCTTCTGCGCCAAAAGGCTTGCGTGTGCGAACGACAGGGAGTACAGCTTGGCGTGCTGCAATTTCCGGTTGCTGAAAGGGTTCGTGCAGCCGGCAGCGTGCTCGTCCCTGAAAGAGGGCACGCTTTGCCGATGAATTGAGCAGTGCCAGAGCAAGCAAAACTGCTTTTGTCAGTGACTACAGATTGAGCGCCTGCTGCACCAGCTTCTTTGCCTCAGTTGCTTCCTTCTTCTCCTCGGCCTTGGCCTGCTTGGCATCCTCCAGCGCTTGCTTGCCAGCACGAACGAACGCCGCGTTGCAGTAGCGGAGTTTATCGTCTATGTGCCGGTTCGAGCGGTTCTTCAGCTCCCAGGCGCGCAGCAGCTCCAACACCCCGGCCTGTTTAAGAATGGGGGCATACTGCACAATGTTGCGGTCCGTTACCTTCCACTCGCGCAGGCGCTGGACGATGCTCCCGGTTTCGGTGTGTTGCAGCCAAGACTCCGGGATGTCTTTGAGCGCCGGCCCTTTTTTCAAGTCGAAGCGCAGGCGGATAATCTTTTTTCGGCCTTTTACCGCCCGCGTGATTTCGTAGATGGGGGTAAAGGTGAATTCGTAATCGGTGCCCGCTAACTCTTTCAGCGGCTCCTTCATGGTGTAGTCAATCAGGAGCTTGGTTTTAGGATACTTCAGTAGGGGGTTGCCCTCCTTGTCTTTTTTGACTTGCCCGCGCTTGTCGTATTCATACCAGCAATCCATGTATTGCCGGTACTCATCCACGGGGACCTCCCAAAATCCTTTGTCCTGAAAGGCGGACAGAATCTCGAAGAACCGCATGCTGTACCAGCTCTTCAAGTTCATGTAACCGTGCAGCGGAAACTTACTGTAGTGCGCAGCCTTTACTAGGTAGGGGGCCAGCTGCGGATTCAGCAGGATGGTGATAACCCCGTCCTTGTAACCAACCCGCCGTTCCTTAGTCGTGTCCAAAAGGTGGCGGAAGTACCATTCCGAGCGGTCGATGCTCTCGAATTCCCACTTCACATCGGCCAACTCGTACAGGGCCCCCTTAATTTTTGAGTAAGCCGTGTCTATTTCGATATCCGTGCCCTCCAGAATCGAAGAAACGTGAATCTGGTAGAATTCACGCAGCTGGTAGTCATTGTCCCGAATCTGGTCGATGACCCTGGCCAGGATGCGCTTGCTGTACACCGAAATTTTCTTCTGGTGAGCAAACGTGACGTTCCAGTGTTGCTTGACCTCACCGCGGTACTCCGGCTCGTATTTGAGGTCCAGCTCCAGCATGGGAACGGAGGAGGAACGCGCTACACGTTTGTCAGCCATAAAAAGGTATCGTTGGTGGTAGTGTTAACGGGTAATGCAAGATAACGGCAAAAAAGAAAGTAGCAAGTCAAATCAGGTGTCAAACTTACCTTTCTAAGGAGCCCGGCTACCTACCAAAAACTTACCCTTTTCATACTTGAGGGGCAATATGACCTATCCAGAACTTACTTTTTTGCCTGACGAAGTTTCTGCAAGCAGCTCATAAGCCAGAGCTACGGCTGCAGAAGGAAGCCTATAGTACCTGTCCAGAACTTACCTTTTTGCCAATTGAAGGAATATCAACCCAGTTCCTTACCCTAGCTGGTACCTGTCCAAAGCTTGCCTTTTTGCCATCAACCACTGTGGATAAGTACCTGTCCAAAGCTTACCTTTTGCCTGTCCAGAACTTGCTTTTCAAGTCGGGTAACCTGTCCAAAACTTACCCTTAGGAGCAATGGCACCTGTCTGTATCTTACCTTTCACCTGTCCAGAACTTACCTTTTGGCTGTTTACTCCTTATAGTAAAACTATCTTGTAGGTTTTTAACTAATCAGTAAAAAAACGACTATTTAGTCTGTCGGAACGAAAAAGCATTTAGGGTATAAAAACGGGGAATGGGACAAAACAAAACAGTCTAAAAAAGCACAAACCGCGAATTCCGGGATTGCACTTTTTTACTATTTTATGCTATTATTTTATAATGCTTGTGCCCTTGCGGTCCCACTTCGACGGGCAAAAACTGTCTCATGTTAAGCCGGACCCCGTTCTTCGGACTGTAAGTGCAGAATAAGCCCCAATGGGGGCTCCAGGTGCCACGTTCAGGCATGCAGGCAAGTTCACCCTTCGCTATGGCGCTGCCACCGTCATAGGGCCAGAATTGATTGAAAGTGTGCCAAAGCGCAGGCGTGCTAAATGGCCCCATTTGGTGATTATCAGAGGAGCAGACTCATGTTGCACTTCGAGAAGCCCCCAGTATATTATATACTCTTTTCAGAACCAGGAACTTATGGTTGCCGGCCGCAGCAGTAGAGCTTCTCTACGTGCACGAGGCGAGCCAACGTTGACGAAGAACAAAAAAGCCGGCCCTCAAGGGCCGGCTTCTTGCCGAGGCTTCTAATAAAGTCCCAGGAGAGTCGCCACCCACTCACAACACGCCCGTAGCGTGTCGAAATGATTGTCCGCAAACCTAACGCTGGTGTTCAAAAGCATGAACAGGGGCGCGTAGGCCTGAAGGGTGGTGCCGATGGTTTTCCACCGGGAGGCTGTGCCCTTCCTGCGGGAAGGGAATTTTTGGAGAAGAGCCATCACGAAGTGCGTTAGGCGTTACCAATCTCCCGCCACACATACAGCATTCAGCTTACAGCATGGCATTGGGCTCAGCGATTCCGAGACCCGGTTTCATTCTCATGGTGGGATGGCCGTAAGGCTATCCCCAACTTCTTACATCATTCATCAGCGGGACAGTCCACTCGGACTGTTCATAAAAATACTCTCAAAAAACCAGATGGCCAACACCGTCAACCATACATTGTCAGCCCAGAGTGTCGTTTAAGCAGCTAAGCACATTCAATATTGGATGTTTAGTGAGTAAGCGAGTCAGCATCGAAGCTGGCCAATTCTGCTCGAAAACGCTCTAAACCGACCTTGGTGGCCAAGAAGAACATGTAGCGCATCTTGCCCCGCACGGGCCCAACATCAAAACCCAACTGCCGTGACTGGTAGCCAAACACGCGCAGCAGGTTGCCAATCAACTTCGGCTCCTGCGGCGTGAGCGGGCCGTAATACACGCGGTCCAGCTGCTCACGGGTGACCGGCAGATTTAAATCGCTGCAACTCTCCAGCAGCCCGGGCAACTCCGCCGGCGGGTACGAGCGCAGGTGGCCGCGTACCAGTCGTAGCGCTTCCTCGTACATCACGCCCAGAGACGCATCAAACGCGGGAAAATCAGCTTCAAATCGTTCCGCGGAGTCGTCATCAAACTTCATACAGCAGGGGCAGGGTGGTGATTAGAGGAAGAAAGCCCGCCTCACTATTACAGTGCGTCGGGCTTTTGAAGCGCTCCTACGAGCGCTGTAAATTTACGGAGCCCGCCGACTCGGGATATGCCAAGTTCTTAAAAAGAGCCCCCCGTGACCAGCTTTGATGAGCCATACCCCAAGTATACCAGGTCGCGCTCGGAGGAGAACGATTGGTTTACAACGCCTTAAAACAAAGGAAGGGCAAGCGGTTGTTGCACTGGGCCTGCACAGGACCCTGGAACCACGAACGCTGGAAGCACTCATCATTGACCGGCAGGATGCTCCCGGTGAGCAGCCCGTATTGCTTGGCCGGCTACTGAAGTTTGACCCCTACTTTGATTTGGTATTTGACCAGGGTGCCCTGCAGTACCTGCAGCAAGCGCATGGTGTATGGGTCGCAAAACCGCATCGCGCCCGCCATTGACCGACCGCAGCGAAGTAGCTTGAATAAAAGTTCAAGACTTTACCTGGTACAATTACATTTGCCCGATGCGCTACTTGTTTGTCCTATTACTGACCGTGTGCGCAAATTCTGAAGCCTTTGCCCAAAGCATCCTGACCATAGCAGAAGCCAGAAGTTTTCTGGCAAAGAGTCAAAGCTCAATTGAGGCGGTCCTTACCACCAAATGCATCAAGCCAAGCGAGGGGACAGAAAGCATTGCCCAGGAATTTGCCCAAAATGAACTGTGTTCAAAAGCAAGGTTTCAAGCAGAAATTCTAGTAAAATCGGGCTGATGGGGAATTCCAGATTTGACGATGGCACAGGCCTGCTTGAGGAGTTTGTTACACACGGCAATCAAGGCCAGCTTACCGTTTTTGCCTTTTGCTACGAGCCGGTCATACAGGGCTTTGCAGGACACATTCGCCTTTTTAGCGGAAAAGCTGCACATAAACAGCTTGCTGCGAATCAGCCCGCCGCCCATGCGCGTGATGCGCGACTTGCCCCGCACACTCGTTCCCGAACTGTACTCGCGGGGGCATAGCCCCGCTTTGGCCGTGAGTTGTCGGTACGCCTCCACTTGTGCAAAGCCTTTGGCAAAAAGCAGCAACAGGGCGGCCGTTTTGCGGCCAATGCCGGGAATAGAGCACAACAAAGGCATCTCCCGGGCGTAGTGGCGTTCCAACAAGCCGACCAGTTCCGTTTCCAGCGCCTGGATTTGCTCCTCCAACCGACTCAGGGCCTGGCGCAGGTGCTGCTCGGCTTTGGCACTCACCACCGGGTGCTGCTGCAAGGCTTCCAGCGAGTTAAGTGTCATCGTCTTTTGCCGAATCAGTTGTTCGCTCACTTGTTCCAACTGCCGGCACTCGACCAGTACGGCCTCGTCTGGCTGCCACTGCTTCGGTGCCTGCTGTTGGCCGTAGCGCAACAACCACTGGGCGTCTTTGCGGTCGCTCTTGCCCTTGCCCAGGTGCATCTGAATGAAGCGCCTCACCACCAGCGGATTGACAACGGCCACTCGCGCCCCCTGTTCGACCAGGTGATAGGCCAGGGCCAGGTAGTAGGAGCCGGTGGCTTCCATCACGTACAAGCACTCTGCCCCACAGCGGCGCACGAGCTGCTCAAAGCCGGCTTTCGAATTGCTCACTTCCGTATGCTGGAGCCGGGTTTCCACCGCATAGCACACGGCCAGCGTGGCTTTGCTCACATCGATACCTACGACGGGTAAGGTAACATCCATTGAGAAAAGAAATTAAGTGGCTAAAATCTGACCAAACAGTGATTTCCAGGGAGCTATTTTCAATCCTGATACAGGCTCTCAGGCCTTATGGAACTGTCCAACGTCACCCAAGAACAGGGAGGGGATGCTCATTTCAGACGGGCTCTACATACGCCCTTCACTCTAATCCACCTTATTCCCCCCTGTCACTGTCAGCACCTGAATGTAAGCCCGAGGCAAACATAGGATCTCTCTAAGCTAACCAACAAAAAGCTCTTGAGGAAGGGCTACGTGCACCCGGGCAATTATGCCATCATGGATGTCTTTAACAAATCCGGTGCTTGCGTCGCCTTTCAATTCGGCACCAAGCGTCCCAAGGAGGGTGAGATAAAAGCGTTGGCCACGGCCCTGCTGAACGCAGGATATATGAAATGGGAGGACCGGGAAAGTGAAAACGGAGAGTTTAATATCCGGTCGTACACCAAAGGCGATGTCATGTTTACCCTATCGGCTTATTACAGCGGCGGTTATACGCTGACGGCATACCAGCAATCTGCCTTCAAATAGCCCTCATCCTACATCTGGTCACCCAGCCTTATGCCTGTCGCCTATCCATCCCTGTTGAGGCCTACAACCACGGAATCATTGACCGGCAGCGGTCAGGTGCTGACGGTTCCAAAAGTCGAATTACAGCTCCGCCCGTGGCTTGGTGACCCCATCCACAACACGTTCGGCAATAAACCCCTGATTGACTTCGGCGGCCGCCCTGTGTTTGCCGAACTCTGCGTATACGAGCTGTTCCGGCTCGCCGGCTGGCAGGCCCGGTGGGTGGAAACCTACGGTGCCGGGGCCATGACCCCTCACCACTTTACGGCGTGGGCGGAGGCCGGCCTTGCCGGCCAGCAGCACGACCCCATCCCGGACCCGGCGGTGCAGGACCTGCTGCACCAAATGGCGCAGGCCAACGGCAACAGCTACGCGGGGTGTTGGGATGTGGTCGGCTGGAACGGTGGTTCCGTGGTGTTTGCCGAACTCAAACGCCTTAAGAAAGACCGAATCCGCGCCACGCAACCGCGTTGGGCAGAGGCCGGCCTGCAAGTAGGCCTGCAGTCTGAAAACTTCCTGCTGGTGGAGTGGGACTTTGCCGGGGTATGAGGGCACGGAGGCCCCTTCAATGCACGCGCTGCTGGCTATAGCCGGGCCAGCAGTTTGCTCAGGTCGCGAAACCGAGGGGTTGTATCGGCCCAGCTGTAGTAGAGCACCTGGACCTTCCACCGATGCAACTGATCTGCCACGTCAGCCGGCAGCTTCTCCGGCAACACCAGCACCAGGCTGGCGCCTGCTTCACCCGCACTGTATAGGAGCAACTGGCCCAAGCCGGTGCAAATGCTTTGGGTGCTTACCCCGGTTTTTACTTCAAACAACAGCCGTAGCGTGTTGCCCTCGGTGAGCATCAGGTCCCGGTGGCGGTCGTTTCGAACCTGCCAGCCGTGGCGGGCGGCGGTTTTGCCCAAGCGCTTGGCCAGTTCGTTGACCACGAGCCCGTGCGTTAGCTCAGTTGGCCCACTCGTGGTGCGCGTGCCAGTGCCCGTCTTTTCGGTAGTAAACCCTTGGTTATCGAGGGTCAGCAAGGACGCGGCAATGCCGCTCAGCTCCGAAACGCTTCCCAAGGTTTTTACCCGGTGTACCTCCCACACAAAGGTGGCCAACTGCTGGGCAAAGAAGCGGGACCGCAGTTGGCCAACTACAAAACACTCCGTTTCCTGACCGTTCTCTTCGCGGAGCCACATATGCTCGGCCCGACATTCGTTGAGCATCAGGCTGAGCCCCACGCCCCTTTTGCCTCCGCCGAGGTGGCCCCGGTGGATGACCACAGGGTTATTGGCCGCATCCAGCGCAAAGGCCGCGCCGACGCGACGGGGCTTGCGGTCGTATTCCTGAAAATTGATTTGCACGACCATGGACGGGCTTTTGCCTACCCCGAAGGCATTCCACTGCAGGTTTCCCGGACTCGTCCAAACATCTAATTGGGGAGAATAATCTGCATCCGTCGCGGCGGTACCGCCCCGGTGCCCAATGTGAAAATCTGGGAGATGGACGGAAAAAAGGGTTTTGCTCTCCAGGAGCTGCCGGAAGTCTGCGTAGAGCTTTTTGACTTGTTTCGGGTCGCTGATAAGCCGTAGCATGCAGAATTTATAAGGGACGAAGAGGTAATCAATAAGCAGGGCCTAGTTAGCGGCCGCAGGTTTCGAGAGCTTTTTTACTGATTGGGGCCTCGGGCCAAGCCTTCGCATAGACTCGACGAACGTTAGGGATACGATGCCGAGCCTTAGCAGATGTACACCGGCGCAGGCCGCGGTGGCGTCGAGACAAGTAGGAGCGCGAGGAGGTAGGTCATGGTAGGGGCGAAGAAATCATGGGCCCCGGCGGGGCTTCTTGGGCTGGCAAGCTTAGCCGGCAGCTGGGGGACGCCGGAGGACCTGGCGCAGCTCCGCCGCGGCCGCTTCGGCCGCGCCTTTGGGACGGCTCACCCACCCGGTGTAGAGCAAGTGCCGGTAGTCCGGGGAAACCGGTATGCGGTACAGGTGCAGGTATAAAAACGCCATGTCATACCAGTAATCGGTGTGGGCTTCGGGAGGGGACCCCCAGTGGTGAAAGGTCCGGTGCAGGTAGCTGTTGACGGCGAAGTTATCGTCGGCCCGCAGGTAGAGCTTTGCTGAGGTCTTCAGGTGCTGCAACATCTGGCCCATCTCCGCATGAAGGCCGGCATCATCCAGTCCCGGCCACTTTTTTTGGGCGTAGGCATACCAATTGAACGCATGGCCCAGGTTGATGATGGTTTGGGTTGCTTCAGGTGAGAGCCCGGTGTTCATAGCCGCGTAAATAGGTCCGTTAACAGCTTAGTGAACAGGCAGGGTCGTGAACATCAGGTACCCGCAGATGGGGGCAACCAGCAGGCCCAGCAAGCCCAAGATGGGCGCCCCCACCCGGTTTTGCAGGCGACCGGTCACAAACATGAGGGCCAGGCTGGCCGCGAAGAGCACGAGCGGAGCCCACCAGACCACTTTGTAGCCATAATAAAGTAGGAAGCCATACTCGGCCACCATGCTGGCCAGGCCCGCAATGGAGACGACTGCCCCCGCCGCTTGGCTAGCGCCCCGAAAGTCCTTTGCGTAGAGCTGGAGGTTATGGGCAAAGAGGGTAAATACCAGAAAGGCCAACGCATTGGCCGTGTTGAAATGGTCCATCAGGAAGAAATGGCGTTCGGGCGAACGAGGATGTAAATGTTGCGGCCCGGCAGGTAATGGGCGCAGGATAAGCCAGCGAAACTACGCATAATCCCGGTCTAGCACACACCGACTAACGGTCACTGCGCGGGCGTGTATTTCTCCTACAATGGCCCGGCCCGGACAGGTGTGGGAGCCCCATTTACATCTGCTTTATCCAGCGCGACAAGTTTTGGCGTCCTCGGCGGCCACCTTCGTGCAAGACGTATGAAAGAGACCCTACCATGCCCCCTGATTTCTGCCCTTGCCAGCGGAGCAGACCAGGCGGACCTGCTGCTTACGGCCTGGCGGCAGACGGCCGCTGCCACCCCGGCGGTTCAGCAAATGACTTCGGCCGCCGACCAGCAGTTGCGGGCGGTCGTACAACTCATGCTGGCTGAAACCGGCGACGTGAATGTGGATTACCATAACGTGTGGGAGGTGTTGGCCGGCGCAGCGGCCCTCCGCGTTGGAATGGTCACGGCCAGTGGCGCCAATCGAGCGGAAGACGCCAGGCACCGGGTGTGGCGGGAGGCCACTCGACTAGGCGATGACGCAATGCCGGCCCACCGCATGTTGCTGGTGATTCGCAGCGGCACCGAAACCGAGCTGGAGATGGACGAACTGACCCACCTCGTGGAATACCTGGGAAGCCAGGTAGATAATCAGGCAGAGGTCATTTTTGGGCACAGCCTGGTGGCCGGGTCGGGCGCGAGCATACAAGTACTGCTGCTGCTCAGCCGGCGCTAATTCTTTCCCCTATTGCCCCCATGTTGCGTCGTTTGCGAATTGTTGCCGCTGCCTCCGAGCCCACAGCCTGCGTCGCGCAGCACCCCCGGCTGGCCACCGTTCCGCCCTTTGTGCTCGCGGTGGCGCGGCAATACCCGGACCGGGGGCTTAGTCTGGTGCAATTAGCGGTCATCGGCGAAGCGGGCTGGCTCGCCGCGCAGCGACACTACGGCGCCGATACTGCGGGGCTTGCGCGGTGGGGGACCCGGTGGGCGCGGGAGCGCATTCTGCAGGTGCTAGGGGCTCGTCTGGGCGAAAACCCGCCCCCCTCCTAAAAGGGCTTTGCCCGCCGGTTTCAATCCTTATCTTGCACCTTCCCTTACCCTCTTTTTATGGCTGCCGAAACATTTAAATCCCTTTTTGAAAGCGAAGATTTTGCGTACCAAGTCCCGAGCTACCAACGTGCCTACGCTTGGCGCAAAGACGAGCAGCTCAAACAATTCCTGACCGACCTGGAAGAACAACCGGCGGGCAAGGATTATTATTTGGGGCACTTCCTACTCGAACGGCACCATGCCACCAAGCCGCACTTTAACGTCATCGACGGCCAGCAGCGCATGACCACGGCGGTCATTTTCTTTAGTGCCCTGGCACAGGAGCTGCAGGCCCGGGAGGACCGCGGCGAAGCCCTGCTCAACAGCGAGGGCGACCCGGTGGAGCCACGGCGGATACGGGAGCGTTACCTAACGTTTCGTAATCGTGCCCGTTTGAGCACGGTGCCCGACGACCACGGCTATTTTGAGCAGGCCATTCTGCATCACCAGGCCGATGCCAAACCGCACCCGCAGCGGCAGGCCCAAAAGCGGCTGCACGAGGCGGCCACCCTGTTTCAAAAGCGCTTTCAAGACGAGGACACGGCCACCCTGTTGCACTGGCACCAACTGGTGGAAGGCGCCCGCATCACCAAGTACGAGGTGACGGACAAGGTGCAGGCCACCCAAATTTTCGCGTTTCAGAACGACCGGGGCATTAGCCTGACGAGCCTGGAGAAGCTGAAGGCCTACCTCATGCACCGGGCCTACCTCGACGCGGGGACCGACGACGTGGACCGCACCATCCGGCACGTGGAAGACCGTTTTGGCGAGATGTACAAGCTCAGCGAAGAAATCCACGTCAACGAAAACGCCGTCTTTTCCTACCACAACGTGGCGTTCGGCCGGGGCGATGAGCCGTTTGAAGGGGTGAAAAAAGCCCTCAAGGACGTGCTGCCGGACGAGCGGCCCCAGTGGATTCGCGACTTCACCAGCAAGCTCCGCGATTCGTTTATCACGGTGAAGACCCTGGAAGAGTTGGCCCGCGGCTACAGCGCGGTGACGGGCGTGCTGCACCTGGATGCGGGCAACAGCTGGCCCCTGCTGCTGAAGATTAATTACTTCCACCACCAGGCGGAGGATAAGGACCTGCGCGAGCGGCTGTACCGGTTGATGGAAACCATCCTGTTCAAAAAGGCCTACTCGGTGGGCAGCTACCGGACCAACGATTTCCATACTCTTGCTCGGAATTACAAAGGGGGCGACGGGCTAGACCAGTTAATCGCCGATTTGACGTGGCGGGCCGAAAACGGCTTTCAATGGTATTGGTCGTTTACCGGCGACTTCAAGCGCCGCCTGCAGAGCCACAATCACTACGAGCGGACCACCCGCTACTTGCTCTGGCACTACGAAAACCACTTGCGGCAGGCCGTGAAGCGGCCGGGCATGTCGGGCGCGGAGTTGCTCAACTCGTGGGGGCACTCCGGCTGGCAGCAGACGCTGGACCACATCGCCCCCCAGGGCGGGAGCTATTCGCCGGAGTTTGAGGAGAAGTTCCTGCACAACCTGGGCAACCTGGCCTTGATGCCACAGGGTCCTAACTCGCGCAAAAAGGATACCCCGGCCGAAGAAGCGGAAGCCTACCAGGTCTCCACCAACCTGGCCGACCAGGAAGTCGGCGCGCTCATGAAAGCCGGCGACGGGTGGGGCGAAGAACAGATTACGGAACGGGCCCGGCGCATCGTGGCCTTTGCCGAAGCGCACTGGCTGGGAGAGAACTAAGCCGGACGGTGCTGCGCTGCTGATGACGACCCACGCCCATTTTTTGCGCCAACTGCTGCTCGTGCTGCGCTTGCAGCAGTTGGGCCGTGCCGTGCCGTTTGCGGAGCTGCGGGACTATTTGCTGGAGCAAACCGCGCTGCGGGATTTGGCGGCGAATTACTCGCAGCGCACGTTTCAGCGCGACTTGCCCCACATCGCGGAGCGCTTCGGGGTGACCATTGCCCACGACCGCCGCGCCGGGGGCTACCGCATCACCACCGCCGACCCGCTACCCGCGGGCTACCAGCGCCTGCTGGATGCGTTCGAGCTGCAGGAATTCCTGCGACTGCCGGCGGCGTTGAGCCCGTTCGTGCAGTGGGAACAACGCCGACCCCAGGGCACGGAGTGGCTGCAGCCGTTGCTGCGGGCCGTGCAGCAGCGGCGCCAGGTGCAGTTCCAGTACCACAAGTTCTGGGACGAAGCCCCCGCGTCCCGCACCGTGGGGCCGTTGCTGCTGAAGGAGTTCAAGGGCCGCTGGTACCTGCTGGCCTACGACCCGGCTCGGCAAGGGCTGCGCTGCTACGGGCTCGACCGGATGCGGGCCGTGGAAACCACGGCCCAGCGCTTTGAGCCCCCGGCCGGGTTCAGCGCGGATACCTACTACGCGCACTGCTTTGGCATCATCCGCCCGGACGACGAGCCGCCAGCGGAGATTGTACTGGCCCTGGAACCCACCCAGGGCCAGTATCTCAAGTCGTTTCCCTTGCACCCGTCGCAGCGGGTGCTGGTCGACACGGACGAAGAAGTACTGGTGCAGCTGACCGTGTATAACACGCACGACCTGCTTATGGAACTGCTCTCGCTCGGGGACCAGGTACGGGTGTTGGCGCCCGCCTCGCTACGGGCGCAAGTAAAACAGATTCACGTTGCGGCTTTAGCGGAAAGCAACGCATAGAATGAACACAATGCCCCGTCTGAGTATTCAGGCGGGGCATTGTGTTCAAAGCCTGTTGGAATAGTTTGTCGTCTATTACCTTACCCCTGCTCTTGCCTGGAAAAGAGTTTTCTAGTACCCACACCTGACCATAGCTCTAAGCTTTAGCTCTTTTTTGCAACCTCATCCTTACCCTTGTATGAAAAACTCCTACTTTCTTCTACGGTTAGTTCCAGCCCTAACGCTGCTATGTTGGGGCTTCACTCTGGTTCCAACACAAGGCGCCCCCCGCAATACTGTTGCTGCCAGCCGCCGACTAATTGGTGGAGGAGGAGGTAAGTGAGGTGGTCTAGCTAAGCCGGACACAATTGGGACGTTGTTTGAAGATAGGTTTCGAAGTGGTTGGGCGAGAGGTAGCCGAGGGCGGAATGTCGTCGTTCGGCATTGTAATAGGCGATGTGGTGGCTGATTTCGAGCTTGGCTTCGGCCAGACCGGGGAAGCTGCCGCCGTCGAGCAGTTCGGCCTTGAAGCGGCTCCAAAACGATTCGGCGTGGGCGTTATCGTAGCAGTTGCCCCGCCGGCTCATGCTTTGCTGGGCGCCGTGTTTGGCGACCAGGCTTTTGAAGCGGGTGGCTGTGTACTGGCTGCCCTGGTCCGAGTGCACGATAAGCCCGGCCGGGGGGCGGCGCACCACCAGGGCCCGGCGCAGGGCTTCGCTGACCAGGTCTTCGGGCATGGTGTCGCGCACGTCCCAGCCGACGATTTTGCGCGAGCAGCGGTCGAGCCACACGGCCAGGTAGAGCCAGCCCCCGCCCTGGCGGGGCAAATACGTGATGTCGCCCACCCAGACCCGATTCGGGGCCGTGGGGGCTGGCTGGCCGAGCAAGCGGTTGGGGGCGGCCCGCACGGCCGGGTCCGAGTCGGTGGTGCGCGGCACGAACGAGCGCGGCTGCTGGGCCCGCAGGCCGTGGGCGTGGAGCACGCGGCGGATGCGCCAGCGGCCGACGGCATGGCCCTGGGCCTGCACTTCGGCGCGCAGCCGACGCGTGCCGTAGCGCTGGCTGTGGTAGGCAAACGCTTCACACACGGCCACTTGCCAGGCCGGCTCGACCACTGGCTGCTGCCGGCGGCGCTGCCAGGCGTAATAGGCGGCCGGGGCCACGTGCAGCACCTGGCAGAGCTGGCGCACGGGCACGTGGGCGGCACGCTGGGCGATGTGCTCGTAGGTGCTCACCGGGTCGGCTGGCCGAAGATGACCAAGGCTTTTTTTAAAATGTCGAGCTCCTGCTCCGCCCGCTTCAGCCGGGCGCGCAGGGCGCGGACCTCCGGGTCACGGGCCACTTCCTCACTGCCCACTTCGGCCACGAGCTGCGCCTGCTGCCAGCGGTAGAGCAGCTTGGGGCTGATGCCCAGCTGCCGCGCCGCCGCCTGGGTGCTGCGGCTCTCGCTGGCCAGGCGCAGGGCCTCGGCCTTAAACGCCTCGTCGTACTTGCGCCGTTTATCGGGCGACGCCCCGCTGGTTTTGGTTGCCATGACAGAAGAAATATACGTCCTTCTTCTGTCCGCCTTCCCTAGACCACCTCAAGGTTACTCTTAAGGAATCTGGATGATACTGAGAGGGCGAGCGCCCAATAAGATTCTGGCCATTCAACGAGACCAGAAAAAACGAGAGGGCATTGCTTGGTGGATCTACATCAGCACATTTATTGCATCCTGTGCCCATCAAACCAAATAAAGTGGCGAAGAAAAAAATGACTAGCTTCATGATAATCAGGTGAAGGTAGAATTCTTGATAAAATGATCTGTTAAAGAGTTCCTTAAGCGGGCAGGCAGATAGTCATGTTGCTTTGCAGGGCTTCTTCGTCAAATGCTTCCGGGTTTCCCTATCATAGGGTTTGTAGTACTCCCCAAAAGTTGGACAGTTTAGATGGGCTAGCTTAGCCCATCTATGAACCCGAAACGTACCCGTCGCCGCTTCACAGCCGATTTCAAGGCTGAAGTCGCTTTGGCGGCCTTGACTGAGCGCCAGCCACTGGCCGAGCTGGCCGCCCGTTATCAGCTTTCCGTCAGCCAGATTACGCGCTGGAAGCTGCAACTGCGTGAGCAGGCAGCGCAAGTCTTTGCCGAGCCGGCTGCTGCGCCGCCCGCTACGCCCGACGTCGAGCCGCTGTATGCGGCCATCGGCAAGTTGCAAATGGAGAACCAGCTGCTAAAAAAAATGCAGCGGCCGTGAGCGTGGCCCAGCAGCGGGCGTTGGTGCAAGCCGGCGCCGAGGGGAGCGTGGTGGCGCGCTGCCAGGCCGTAGGCCTGGCGCGCAGCAGCTACTATTACCGCCCGCAAGGCGAAACGGCGCTGAACCTGCAGCTCATGCGCTTGCTGGACGAGGAGTACACCCGGCACTGCTTCAAGGGGGTGCTGGGCATGCGCGACTACTTGCGTTTGCAGGGCTACGCCGTCAACGAAAAGCGCGTGCGCCGCTTGCTGCGCCTGATGGGCCTGGAAGCAGTTTATCCCAAGCCGCGCCTGTCGGCGCCAGGCGAAGGGGCAGCGCGCTACCCGTACCTGTTGCGCGAACGGGTGATTACGGCTCCAAACGAGGTGTGGAGCACAGACATCACCTACGTGCCCATGGCCCGCGGCTTCCTCTACCTGGTCGCCGTGCTCGACTGGCACTCGCGCTGCGTGCTCAGCTGGGAGCTCTCCAACACGCTGGACGCGAGCTTTTGCCTCGCCGCCCTGGCCACCGCCTTGCGCCAGCAGCCCGCCCCGCACATCTTCAACTCGGACCAAGGCAGCCAGTTCACCAGCACCGCCTTCGAGCAGGCGCTGCTACGAGCCGGGTGCCGCATCAGCCGCGACGGGCGAGGTCGTGCGACGGACAACGCGTTCGTCGAGCGCCTGTGGCGCTCGGTCAAATGGGAGTGCGTCTACCTCAACCCGGCCGAAGACGGGCAGCATCTCTACCAGCAACTGCAGGCTTACTTCAACTATTACAACCACCACCGCCCCCACCAAGCGCTCAAGGGCCAAACGCCGGCCGCGATTTACACGCAAACCCCTACCTTCAAACCCGAAATCATTTGCTTAACCACCCCCATCTAGACTGTCCAGTTTTTGGGGAGTAGTACAGTTGCAGAATTTGCCCTGTTGGGCTTAACTATACTAAGAGTTGTACTAAATGTACTGTTTTTCTGCTAATGAGCGCTTTAATCCCAATATAATATGCACTTACCGTGTAAAAAAAGCGCTCCGCCCTGGTGCTGAGGATGAGAGTCCAGGCAAAATAAAGGGGATGTCAGATATGAAACGTGATTGTATTGGTTGTTATACTATCACGTATTCTGCCAGTCTGGGTACTCTATGGCTTAACGTGTAAATCCGCCCTTTTGGAAGAAGAACCCCTAGTATGCTCAAAAATCCCTGCAAACTTGGCTAAGAGGGTATTCCCCTCAGAATTAGTAAAAAACTTTGTGCTCATCTACAAGTGCGGCTTATATCTTAATTGGCCATACCAGGCAATCTACAGCAAAATGGGTAAACTGTACTTAAATAGACACTACATAATGTTACAAACCCAAATACTGCGCGGCGTTGTGCTTCACCACGTCGTTGAGTTGGGTGTAGCGGTCAATCATGGCGTCGGTTTTCTGCTTGGTTTGGTTCTTGATAAACTTGTTGGATTGCCCGTTGAGCACCGACACGGTGATAAAGGAAACACGCAGTGAGTGGGCCGAATACTGCGGGCCGAGCCGCTTTTGCACGAGCTTGTTGATGGAAATGGCCGAGAGGCGCTTGGCGGAGGGCTGGGCTACTTTGCCCGGTACGGTGCGTGGAATCTTGACGAACACCGGCCCGGTGGTTCGGCCCAGCAACGCGAGCCAGGCCTGCAGCGCGTGCACGGGGCAAAAGTCCTCGTTGGGGACCTGGAACACGGCTTTGTCCTCGGCGGCGCCGTACTGGTTGGTTTTGCTTTTGGGCAGGTGAATCAGCAGGGCCCGGGGGGTGAATTCCAGGTGCTCGAGGTTGAGGTCGACCAGCTCCGAGCGGCGGAAGGCGCCGGCAAATCCCAGTAGCAACAGGGCCCGGTCCCGAAGGCCGGCCGCGGTGTCCAGGTCCAGGCCGCGGATGACTTGTTTCAACTCTGCCACGGAGAAGGCCAAGGCCTGTTCTTGCCGTTTGCCCAGGGTGCGGGCGATGCCTTCCATCACCACGTTGAGCCCGTCCAGGTTGGCCGGCAGCGCGTGCCCGCTGAGCTGGTGGGCTTTGCGAATGGCGGCCAGGTGCCGGCGGATGGTGGCCAGCGCGTGTGGTCCGGTCAGCGGTTGCTGGCCCTTTTGTTTCTCCCCACGGCCCCGTTCCTGCGCCAACGGCTTTTCCGACGCCAGGTAGGCAACGTATTCCGTGAGCGTGGTCTCGTCGGCCGGCACGGCCGTGTAGCCGTGCGCGGCGCAAAACGCGGTATAGCTTTTCAGGTCCGAGGTGTAGGCACGTTCCGTGTTGGCAGCGCCCTGCAGGCCGGTCTCCAGAAAGCCCGCGACCTTGGCGGAAGCCCGGGCCAGCTGCGCGCTGATGGATTGCGGAGTTGGGGCGGACGGAACGAGGGATAGCTCTTCGCTCATGGGATGGGTTAAAGAGGCGGGCCGGCGAAAATGGGAACAAGCGAGGCCGCGGGCGCACACCTTATATATAAGGTATAAGAACCGGCCCGAATCCAGCTTTTCTGGTGACCAAAGATAAGTTATGATAAGTGGGTCTTATCATAACTTAAAACTAAATCTACACAAAAGGGGAGGAGCCGGTTGGGCCGGTCAGGTACGGCATGTGCAAGTGTAGCTCCAGGTTGCTGGCCAATAGTGCGGACATGAACCCAACAGTACAACCGGAGCTATAGTGGGTGCGACGTTACAGCCGCGCCAGTAGCCGGTCGATTTGTTGACGAACTTCGACCAACTGCTCCCGGATGTCGTCGCGGGGGACATAAAGTTCAGTTGGTGAGGCTTCCTCACTGAGCGAAGTTTCTTCGCCTTCTCCCGGTTCCTCGTAATCATCGGTCAGACTCGGGGAGTTGTTCGGGCATCACCCAAGCTGTACTGCACTGCTGGCAGACGAACCGTACCAGTGCCGGTAGTTGATGGACGCGCCGTCCAACCCATCGGCGTTAGCTGGCCCGGGATACGGACCCGCAAGCAGGACCTGTATCTTTGGGTAGGCCACGGCTGCCGCAGCAACCAGGGAGCCAGCTGGCTGGAGTGGCAGGTATAGCAGCTCGGCGGGCCCACAGCGTTCAGCACGTCCTGCAAGGCATCCCAGTTCGTCGCCTTTTTGAGCTGTTCTGAGCGGGCGCACCAGTTCCGCGCCGCGGCCGTGGGCACCCCGGCATCTTCCAGCAGGTACTGCCGCCGCAGCATCTTGTTCAGGGGGGACTCAGCCGCTGCGCGGCCTAATGTACGCCTCCGTAGGAAACCTCCAAATGGCAGCATTCGCGAGGGATGCGGCTTTGAGCACGGCCTAAGGATACGATGGAGAGCTAATAAGGCTCTGAATGCAGGGCGCGTAGTGGCTCCTGAAAATCCTTTTCTGTATAATGCTAATATCCTAAAAAAAATATTAATGTGAATAAGGTGACCCTTGTAGTGGAACCATCGAAAAAAATATTCTCAAAATAAAATGGCTGGCGCTAGGAATGTTGAGCGTGCACATTACATTTGAACCACTTTATCGCGCCCTTTCCTCCACGGGGTGTCCCGTTAGTTACCCATACGCTTCCTTGCTTTCCCGCCCTTTCTTCCTCCCTGGCGGTCTTCCCGATTGGTTGGTGTTTTTCTGGTCCTAACGGCTTAATGATGGCCCGGCGTACTTATTAGGTATCGCCGGCTTTCGAGAGCCCTTGCACCCTCCCGGTTTCTGATTGCGCTGAGTGTTGTGTTTTAGCAAAGCCCAGTCCGTGAAGGATTTGGGACAGGCTACCCGCATTTCTGGCGTCGCCCTTCGTCGGTTGGTTATTGGTTCCGGCATCTTCAAGGCAGACCAACGCCGGGCAATAGGTGTCAACCACTTCGGGAGTATCGCTGTTTCTGTATCATACTTCTACTGATGAACTACGATTTCATCAAGCGCAATCCGGACTTTCGCCTTCTGGTCAGCTACGCGGAAACCGACCAGTTCAGCTGGTTGGACTTCCAGCTGACCCCGGAAACGAAAGGGGGCCTGTTTGCAGAAGGAGCGCGGAAGGCGCCAAGTTCGTGCGGGGTTTAGATTGGAACTGCCACAAAGATGTGCGGAACCAACTCATCAATGCCTGCCAGGTTACCGACGCGGTTAAGCCCAGTAATACGATTGCATAACATGGCCCTTATTTTGTTAGTGATCATACAATAAGTGGCCAGGGCAAAATCGTTAAGTAAATGGGCAGCGTAGGTCATACAGCCGCCCTTCTTCTCCTGAACAGTTCCAGCTGCACAACTTATGGACTAGGGACTTTACGAATTCATCCCCTTGAAAGTCAAGGCCATCCTGACGCGACTCAAGCAGGGCTAGCGGGTTCTTGCCTTGTCCCCGACGCCAGCGCCGACCATATGCTGGTTGCGGGTCCGGGCCGATGTGCAGGGAACACCCGTCGAGGGCTAAATTAACCTACATTACGCGCATTTGTCTGTATTAGAGCTTAAGTGCAAGGTTTGTCATTTGATTAATTTAGTCAGCCGTTTTACACCTTCTAACATTTTCGCGTCTGCAAACGACTGTATGCAGTTTTTTCTTAAAAATTAACGAACTCGACTATGACTTCGATTGTGGGACGCCTTTTTTCAGCAAATCGCTTTGATAGTGCTTTGTTAGAGCAACAGTTTAATATCCACATTGTATCACTTGGATACACTGATAAGTCACAATTTTTTGGAGATGCTAGAGTGTTAATATCCAAGTTGAAAGAGAACTATCCTTGGTGGAATAATAAAGGAATAAATTCATATATATTATATCATCATTCTGATGCAACTTTCACAATTGCTGAGAATGCTCCACAACCCGTAAATAATGCATTACGGTCTCATTATTCTATGTCGCAGAAAAAGTTGTATATACCATATGATCAATTTTTGAATTATACATCAAGACTTGCTCTGTCCAGAAAAACCGGAGAAACTAATCTCTTGGATAATCACTTTCGCTTTAGAGATAAAAAAGGCGGTTGGTTGGGGGTAATAATTTTCCTGATCCCAGAGCAGAGCTTCAGTGGTAATAGAATAGGTGAAGAGATATATGTTGAGATGGAGCATCTGCCAACGGATGCGGAAAGCCATTATTACTGTGCGACTTCATTAAACGGGAATTATTGGCAGGTTTTAGCTAGAGGTATAGGATTATCAATAGGTTTGGGTAATGAGTACGACTTTGTCGACATTAATGCTACCCCAGGAACTCCAACTGGAGCCGAAGGATTATTGATTGACATCTTACATCCAAATCTTGTGTATTTGCCAGGTACAACCGGGACACAAGCTAACTATCCAAGCAAATGGCATGATCTCTTAGATTCAACATCTAGAAATACACCGTTGCCAGTTCATTTGCAAGCTGCAAATAACCCGCCCAGCCTCGAAATGAATTTCATTGATTGGCAATTCTCTATGCTATCAAATTCGAGAAGAATTGAGCTTTGGGAAGGAGGAGCTGGGTTCAAGAAGGATGTGTTTCGGTCGTCAAACGACTGCATCATGCGGCGCAAAACAGGTTCTGTTATTTTACCAGCCAAAAACAGTGTGGATTTTTGTCCAGTATGTACCAACATATTAGAGCAAGCTTCTGCCGGAACATTAAATATAGAGAAAACTGTGCCCCGTACTACGTTAAGTAGTCAGCAGTTGCGAACAAAAAAAATAGCTTGGAACACTAAGGTTAAACGAATTGATTTGATACCAAGCACGAGCTCAGTCAAAACGGCGACATTTAGTGCGGCTCCTTTCTCGCCCTTAAGCCAAGGGCCTACGGCAAGCGCTTATTACCAATATGTTGTTGAGGTATCAGTCAATGACGGTATTAAATTCAAGGATATTAAGGTTAACGACAGAAGAGGTAATGTTCGGGATGTTCTTGAATCTATTTCTTATGGCAACCTAAGCATTGGTTGGTCTGATTTAGCTTCCCCAAGTATAATCACATATGAAACACTTTCTTTTGCCGACCTGTTTGCTAATGCAAATCCTGTAGCATACGAATATGAAGGTGGGGAATATTATGCAGATCCTAACTTTCAAAGGGCTATGTCATTCCATTTTAGCGCTTTAAAGCGTGATGTGGAAATAGAAATTTGTATAACCTGTGTATTCAGAGCACCAGTTGCTGACTTTGAACCTGGAGGTGTAGGAAAATTCATGAAAATTTTTCCGGAAGTCAGCTTCAAGTGGAATAATAAAGTTGCAGGCAATACAGCAACTGTTAACAACTTCAGTTGTGATATAGCACTTAACGCAGTCCCACGACACTATATGCAAGGCATGACCATGCCTCCAGGCTCGCTGGTAAGTTTTTTCACTGACAGCAATGTACTTGCCTCTGACTCTCGTCCAGGATTGGATACGTTTCTGCCTTTTGTAGGCAGTTCTGCTCAACACCTTGACATTCCCCCTGTATCCCCCAGTTGGGCGGCGCTTTTTGACTATGTGCTGCCAAATATACAAGCACCGATAGTTAACAACTCGTCGGGAAGCGGGGCTATCACATGCGTCTATGGTCCTGGACATACCAACCATGAAACAGACCGTATTGGATATAAATCTTGGTCTTCAAACCCGTCCTCTGTAGACGTTACATACGTCAACATAAAAAAATACAGGAGACAGGGCCAGTATGACAACATACACGTTCACGGTGTTCTTGGTAATCATTTTGAGCAGTCTGCTAATACGTGGACTCCTAATGAAGTGCCATTATCTCAGCGAGTGGCACGCGTTTCGGCTCCTTTCTGCGGCATGGATTGTGTACATACCCATTGGCGCTGGGCAATTCTAACAGAACGGTCTTGTATGGCTAAAGCTATCAGCGGTGCTGGTCCTGAAAAAGCTCAGCGTTTTCGCGGATGGAGTCACAACCCTCTGTCTGCTCAAGCACATAGTACCATAGGCGCTCCACTTATTCCACCTAACCAGTCCTTGAGTGTTTCTGTAAGAAACGGAACCGCCCCTTACAGTGACACTGCGTTAATAACTGTCTTAGCGCCTAAGTTGTTGACTTTTTCGTTTAAGGTACATTCGCCCGTAATGAATGAAAGTCAAGTCTTTTATGAGTTTGGATCCGCTTGGGCGCTCGAATTGGAGCCGAATGATAATGAAGACTTAAAGAACACGAAAAAAGCATTTATGTTTGATATTAGCAATGCATGGCAAGGCTCTCTTATAGATCCTCAGTTGAATCCCACAGTGACTAATAATAATTACACATACTTCAATGCAATTTATGACCGTATAAGATACTTGCATACTAACACCCCACCGCCTTTATTGGCTTCACCTATAACCCCTTTAGTGCAGCAGATTCCAGATGGTAATCTGCTCACATCTTCACCACCTATCACGGCATATATTACTGATAGAGATTTTTTTATTGTTGGAGATTCACAACGAATCGACACCATATGAAGGAGCAAATCAATGGGAGAAGCGAAACAGCTGATGTCTCAAAAATATCTGGATCAGAGAGGAATCTCACATTATGCGAACCGCCCGTGCTATTACATGGTTCAGGTATAATATATGAAAGGTTTTCTATATCGATAATTGTATCAATAGTTATATTCCATTTTCTTGCCAAATTCGGAGTAAGAAGTGCCTTATTTGCCCCCTTTATACTGTTCCAATACTTGGTATCGTGGGGTTGTCTTCTGATAGTAATGTATTCATCTGGCCCGCCAAATTCATTCGTGCGTTGGGAATGGTTTCTGTTAAGCATTATTATTCAGCTAATTGCCAATGTGCCCCTGATTGCAATATTAAAAATTTACTCAAACAAGAAGCTTGTCAAATAGGATATCTATGGATATAAATTTTGTTTACATACACATCTTAGGTTTTTACTTTTTTTTTGCATCTTTCATAATATCATGGATATGCAATGCTTTTGGCCTGAGTATCCGGCCTCATCAATTGATGTGGGCATTCATGCCGGCATTTTTAATTGATATGATTCTTATTCAACAATGTAATCAGTGGTCGCATATTTACACAATGCTTAGTCTTCATTGTAAGGGCTTAATTGGTGTTTTGATAAATATACTTTATGTAGCGTTTTGGACCGGTTTGACTTTGTGTTTTAACCTTTTCCTATTTAAAACTAAATCATTTTAAATGCCATGCAAGCGCTCCTGCCATTCATTGATGTAGCAAAAAAGACCCTTCTTCAGCTTGAAGATATTCTAAGCGACTCAGATTCATTGGAGCTGTTTCTATCGGAGCTTGGCTGGAGTGAGTCAATTGCACCGAATCAGATGGTTGTTGTGCGCGAAGCTTTCAATATAAGCACTGCCGTCGAGCAACTAATCAGTGTTGTAACTGATGCTATACAAAGAAAAGATTACAGCAACGGTAAAATAGAGGAAATTTATTCTTTGATAACAGATATATATAACTCTTTCTCGAATATCTCAAGTAGCGGCACATCAAATCCCTCTAATGCGCCGCAATTTCTTGATAATCCAGCATTTCGAGCACAATTCGCACTTGAAGGACCAAGTTATTTACTCAGTTCTTATTTAGTTAAAAATAATCCAATAATTTATGCTTTCCTTGTAATTACTGGAACAATAATTCAAGAAAGAGTAACTGTAACTTCTGCTGGACGATTCAGTTACATTAAAACTACGATTAACTGGTCGAACTTGTTCGAGTTTCTTGGAAATCCAACAGTAGGCCTCAAAGAGCGCTTTGATTGGGGAGGAGCAAATGGGTTTAAGCACACAGCCGCACTAAATACAATCATTCAATCTCTAGAAGGGTTCAATGTTGCACAGCGCGTTTCATTTCCGCCGTCATCATTGATTAACAGGTATTTTTTACCTGAACAGATCTTGACAGGTCAGCACAAATCGTTGTCAATTCTCCTTCATTCAGGTGTTAAAAGTGATGATAGTGGCTTCTACGAGTTTGGATTTATTATCACACCTGTTCCGACTCAAGCTGCAAACCAAGCAAGCAATACGCCTTCAGGACCTATTACTGGAATTATACTGAGCCCAACTATAGCTGGATCAGTGCAACAAAGTTTAAAGCTGTCATCCGATTTGTCTCTCAATTTTTCAGGTGCACTGCTCTCAAATGATTCACTCGAACTTCTCATAAATCCAAACGGAACTAGGATATCGTCCAATCTTGGAAATACCCAGATTGGTGGTAAAGTATCTTTAGATTATTTACCCCAAGAGCAAGTTGTACTATTGGGAACATTAGACGGCTCATATGTCGAATTAAAAAAGGCTTCCTTTTTAGCCCAAGTAACGGGGACAATATCAGAGCCTGAATTCATGATTGGGATCGGCTTAGGCACCGAAGCTGATCCAGGATTAAAGGTTGTTTTTAATTCAGCGGACGGAGACGGATTTATTAACAAGATTTTTGGAGGCAGTAAGCAAGAGTGGTATTTAAGCAATGCTTTGCAATGGTCAAGTTTGTCAGGTGTGAGTTTTACGGGCTCAGCGAACTTTACTTTTGATAAAACAGTCAATTTTAAAGTAGGTCCTCTCACATTCAAAAGCATAGGCATCAGAACTGGATCTGGTAATAATGCAACAAGAATTGACCTAACGACCAGTTTTGCTGTCCAACTGGCACCGGTTGCGTTAGCCGTAGATCAAGTTGGAGTAGGATTAAGCTTAAAGAAGGTTAACGTTAGTGAAGGGCGCGGACTTTTTAATGACCTTGACGTTGCATGGAGTTTTAAATTTCCAACTGGTATAGGAATTAAAATTCAATCTGATGCAGTAAATGGTTCCGGTTACTTATATGCTGACCAAGACTCTGGTAAGTACGGAGGTGTCGCTTATCTTACTATAAAACCAAATATAAAGGTAAGTGCGATTGGCTTACTGCAAACCCGCTTACCGGGGAATTTGCCTGGATTCTCCTTGCTTTTAATAGTTACTGCTGAATTTAATCCTATTCAAATTGGATTTGGATTCACATTAAATGGCTTGGGGGGCTTGGTAGGGGTTAACAGAACCTCAAACATACCTTACTTGCGTAGTCAGGTGCAATCAGGTAATCTCTCAGAGCTGCTTTTCCCAGGAAATAGTGTTAACAATGCTCAACAAGTTTTGGCAACTGCGGACAATGCTTTTCCAGCCGCAGAGGGACGCTATGTGTTTGGTATTCTAGCAAAAATTGGCTGGGGGTCCCCTACAACTTTACTTACACTTGACTTAGCCTTAATTATCGAATTACCAGCGCCAGTACAGCTTATTTTGTTAGGCGTGCTTAAGGCGACTTTACCGGACGAGCGGAATGCCATCCTCGTACTGCGGGCGAATTTCCTGGGTACAGTAGACTTCGGAGCCAAGCGCATCTCGTTCGATGCCTCACTGGTTGGCTCGCGAATCTTGCAGTTTACCCTTACCGGCGACGCCGCCTTCCGACTATACCAAGGAGCAAATCCCGTTTTTCTGCTCACATCCGGTGGTTTCCACCCGGCATTCCGTCCCCCTGCCAACGCGGATTTACCCACCTTGCGCCGCTTAACGCTGGCTCTGGCTCAAGGAGGGGACTTCAGCCTCACGCTAAGTACCTATCTTGCGGTTACCAGTAATACGGTACAGTTTGGCAGCCGCCTAGACTTGTTTGTTCGGCTGCCTGCCTCCTTTTCGCTGGTCGGGTTTCTCAGTTTCGACGCCCTGTTCCAGTTCAATCCGTTCCGCATCCAGGTGCAAGTTGCGGCCGGGGTAGCTATCAAAAAAGGCAACAGCACCAAGCTCACGCTTAACCTGAACCTGGCCCTTTCCGGTCCAGCCCCATGGCACGCTAACGGCGAAGGAAGCTTCAAGATTCTATTCATTAAAATCAAATTCCGGGTCGAGCGCACCTTTGGAGGCGGTGCTGCCCCGCAGCCGTTGCCCGATACCAACGTGCGTCCGTTGCTGCAGCAGGCGCTCGAGGACCGCGTCAACTGGGAGGTCGAGCAGCCGGTTAACCGCACCAGTAATACTGTAGTCCTGCGGGTTCAAGAGGTAACCAACCAATTGTTGGTGGACCCGAGTGGAGCGCTGGTGGTGCGCCAAAAAGTCGTACCGCTGGCATACCCGATGGAGCGTTTTGGTGACGCCCGTCCAGTCAACGGCAACCGCTTTGACATCACGCGTGCTATCATTGGCGTAGATGGGGCGAACCCCATCGACTTGTCCGGCAGCGGGTTGCAAGAAGTCAAGGATTACTTTTCCCCTGGGCAGTTCCGGCGCATGTCCAATGCGGAAAAGCTCTCGGCTCCTTCCTTCCAGCAAATGCGCAACGGCGTGCGGCTCGCGGGGTTGGCCGGCTACGCAGGAGGACCGGCCTCGGCTAAGGCGGTGGCCTACGAGCAAATTATCCTCCGCGATCTAACGGGCAGCGCTGGTTCGACGCCACTACCCCCCGCGCCTTCCGCTTCTGTGGTTGTACCGGCACAACAGTATCAACAGCTAACAAAGAACAGCGCCGTGGGGCGGTCTACTCGTTCCTTTGAGCGCCGCCGCCCTTCCCGCAAGGCCCCTGATCAAATTTTTTGGGATGAGGACGACTACCTCATTGTAAGCACCCGAGACTTAAGCCCACTGGATGGCACCGCTTCCTTCCCCAACGAGGCGCAGGCAACCGCCCATCTTAACCAGCTGCTGCAAAGCGACCCGTCCTGGGCCGGTGAACTGCAAGTCGTGCCCGCCTATCAACTCAACGTGCCAGCTATCTAATCCCCGAGCATTGTCATGAGCCAGTTTTCATTTTTGCCTTGGGTAAAGCACCGGTTGAGCCGCTCAGCAGGCGCTGCAACAGTTCAAAATCCCCCGTCGTTGCGCCCGTTAGTGCCCGTCACGTTGACGGTCGATGTCAACGAAGGAAGTGACCTGACGGTAACGCGCCCGGTTGCCGTGTATGGCCCAGCTGATGTAGCGGGCTTAACACCCGAGGCGGTGCTTAAAACCACGCCGTTACCGGGAGAGCAGCAGTTTTCACCCCTGCTGCTGCCATCCATTGAGTTTTACGAGGAAGATTTTCCCTGGCGCTATTCCCCTACGCCGGTGGCGGCTGATAACCGCGCGACTCCGTGGTGTTTCTTGTTGGTACTGGAAGAAGGGCAGTACGAACTTCTGGAGCCCGTAGGTGAATCCTTGCCCCGGGTGCGGGTGCCCAATCCGGCGGCAGCTGCAGCGACGCCCCCCACTACCCCGGCCACCTTTGCCTTCCCCGACGGCGCGACGCTGTGGCTGTGGGCCCACGTGCAGGCCAATGCGCCTGTTGGGACAGTTGACACTTTTCTCAATACGAATCTCGCGCAAAACCCCGACGCGGCATTTTCCCGACTCTTTAGCCCCCGCCGGCTCAGTCCTGCCACGGCGTACCGGGCTTTCCTGCTCCCCACGTATGAGGCCGGTCGCCTCGCCGGCTTGGGCCTGGAAGTCCCCACTGCCGTGGGGAACAACTATGCCTGGCAAGGCCACACCCACGCGTATCTGGACTTGCCCATCTACCACCAATGGGAATTCAGGACCGGACCCGCGGGCGATTTTGAGTCGCTTGCACGCTTGCTTCGGCCCGCCGACGCCGACAGTTTCGCCACGCTGCCCCTGGACGTGACGACGCCGCTGGGCTCTGCGGGCACGGGCACACGCGTGCGCCGAACCGTGGAAATGGCGGGTATTCTCAAGCCCGCAGGGCCGGTACAAGCCGTGCCCGCGGCCATTACCCGCGATTTGTACGACCAATTGGCGCCGGGATTTGCGCCGCCGCAGAGCCAACCCGGCCGCCGGCCGGTGGTGGCGCCGCCCATCTACGGAAGGTACTTCGCCCCCCCTACGCTCGATCCCCTCACCAGCAGTGGTGAAATCGCAACGCCCGACTGGCGCCACCAAGTAAACCTGGACCCGCGCTACCGGGCCGCAGCCAGCATCGGCGCCCAGGTTATTCAAGAGAAACAGGAGGAATACGTGCAGCGCGCCTGGGAGCAAGTCCGGGACATTCTCGAAGCCAACGCCAATTTGCGGGGCATGCAATCCGGCCTGGAGACGACCTCTGCGCTGCGCAACCAACACTTGCCCGTGGTTGGCACCGGCACGGGTTCCCTTACGAATGGTTTAGCGGCGCGCACCGCTGCTGGAACAACGACAAGTACTGCCACAACGTCGGGCACAACCCTTGAAAACTATGGCCTGCACCTGACAGGCTTGGCGTTCACCAGGGTGCGCATGCCCGGGGGAGGGGCCACCATTCAAGAGGCCATTCGCCAGAGCAACATGCCCTTGGCAGCCTTCAGCCCAACGTTTCGGCGTATTGCCAAACCGTTTGGGCGTTATCAAACGGTCATGGCCGGCCCTCCCCTGCGCCCCACGCAGCAGCCCCAGGCCGCCGATCCCCAGACCTTGCGCGAGCGTGGTACCTCCCTGCGGCAACGGGATTCCTTGCTCACTTTGCTCCAACAAGGTCTTATTGCCGCAGCGCCGGTGAAAGAGGGCATCATCCGGGCGCATCAGTTCTCCAATGAGGTTGTCTCGGAAATCATCCGGGAAACTCCGTCCAGCTTTTGGACCGTCGATGAGCATGGCACCTACCAAGAGTTCAACGAAGGCACCTATTACCAGAATTTCGCCAATGCGTGGGAGACCTTTAGCCAGATAGATTTTACCGGGGAAGATACGCCGCGCCCGGACCTGGACCTGGAGGAGGTCAAGCAAGCCATCATTGCCGGAACCCAGCCTGAGCCGGTGTTTCTGGCACGGGCCAACCGCGCGTTGCGCTCGGTGCCCCATTATGGAGCATACTCGGCTGCCGCCCCGGCTGGCGGTGCGCAGTTTCGGGCGGTCGCCGGGACAGCGCGGCCCGAGCCCCAGCTCAGCGCCATCAAGCAGGTGATGGCCTATCCCGTCTTCAAAGACGCCATGGGCGAGGTGTTGCGAAGCAAATACCCCAACTTATTTTTGCCCGGCGTGGAAGATTTTCCCGCCAACACCATTACCCTGCTCGAGCCCCACCAGGAGCTCATCGAGGCCTACATGTTGGGCCTTAACCACGCCATGGGGTCGGAGTTGTTGTGGCGCGGATTCCCAACCGATGCCCGGGGCAGTTACTTCCGCCAGTTTTGGGATCCTAGCGAGTTTCTCAACATGACCACCACCTCCCATTTAAGCCCGGAGGCGCTGGCAGCCAAAGAGGAGCAGCACCGGGATGTGCTGCCGCTGGACTTGTGGAACGGCAATGCGTTGGGCGATAACGAAGTCCCCCTACCCGTGCCGGCAGGCCGCCTACTGCTGGCCATCCGGGCTGAGGTACTGCAACGCTTCCCCAACACGGTGGTCTGCGCCCAACCCGCGATAAGGCCAGCTGGCGGTGGAGAATTGGAGCCGGACGCCAGCAAACCGTACGAGTACCCCGTGCAACGCCTTACCGTTGGGGAGGACATCGCGGTATTCAATTTTGCCATGTCCGAAGGAAAAGCGACGGGCACGGGCCCGGGAGCAGACCCCTTGGCACCCGAGGGTTATTTTTTCATCTTGATGGAGAGGCCCGGCGAGCCGCTGTTTGGTTTGGACGACGACCAAGGTGCCGACATCCAGCAACAACCCACCACCTGGAACGCACTGGCTTGGCAGCACCTGGGAACGCAGCCCGGGGCTAATCTGGGCATTGTGCCCGGCACCCGGCCGACAGCTCTTGGAGACACGGTGGTGCCTAATATTCAAACCAGTGCCCATTTGGCGTACGCCTTGTTTCAGCAGCCGGTCATGGTAGCTGTCCACGCAAGTGAATTGATGTAATTAGTTGCTTTCCAGAAGCTATTCGTAAGGTTTTATGGCCGAATTCAGAACATCCCTGAAAGCGCAGTTTCCCGTGGTGCTGCTGCCGGTACAGGTGCAGGTAAAATACGTCGAGCACGACGCTGCTTTTCTTGAGAAACACCCCGAGCGCGCCCGGCGGGAGCTGCTCGTCCGGATCTACCCGGACCGGATCAGTGTAACGACCCACGAACCGGACCTTACCGACTCCGAGGCGTTGGCAGGGCAAACGTATTGGCGGCAGGCCCTGGGACGCCCGGACCTGGCCGAGCGCTTTTCCACGGTACACGACCTGGGTGCTTGGCGGGTGCTGGTGGCCAAATACGGCGCCAGCCGTTCCGCCTGGGTGGTGCAGCAAACTGCACCCACGAACCTGGGCAGCATCATCTTTTCGTTGTCCAATGGCGCCCCGGCACCCGAGCCTACGTTTCGCGATTTCCCGCCAAACGACGCCGCGTGGAATGCCCCTGCTCGTGCCGTTTGCTTGCCCAGCCGCTTCGTAGTCACCTTGTTTCGTCAAATTCCGGACGTGACGCTGGTGGCGGACCCTTACGTGCAAGAGCATTTTCTCCAGCGCCCCTTAAAAGATCATTTCGTTTACCCCGACAGCATTCGCGACACTACGACGGAGTTTCTCTACACAGAGCCCTGGATGGAAGTGGCGGGCCGCGACATCAAAGAAGGCTCCATTGCTGTGGGCATTGACCCCACTTCCGACAGTGACTTAACAGACGATGCCGGGCTGGGAGGAGCGTTGGCGTGGATGGCGGATTTCGAGCAGGCCCTGGAGCAAGGCATGGCAGTGGCGGTGCCGTTGGATAAGCTGGACGATAAAGAACTAAGCACTGGCTTTAAGCGCTTGGTCGTGCTCGGGGTCCGGGACCAAGGCGAAGGGCCCGAGGAGCAACAGCACCTGCTGGCAGAACTGCTCCGGGGGCACCTGTACACCGAAGGCTTGGCCTTGGTGCCCCAAGGAACGCCGACCAACAACACCAGCGGACAGGATTCGGGCTTTAATTCGGCCGACCAGTACAACGCCGAGGCCTCGTTTGCCACATTCTTAGCTCCGGCCAGGCAACCAGCCGTCGACCCGGAGAACCAATTGGGGCAAGCGGACGCGCCGCGTTTGTTCGACGGGCTCGGGATGGAATTCGGGGAAGTAGCCCAGGTGGACCCTGCCACTGCCACGGACGTGAAAGAAGCTCAACTGATGAATCGGGCCCTGTGGCCTGCGACATATGGGTATTTTCTGGAAGAGATGCTGCGTCCGGTGTTGGGATCGGCTGCCGATTCTTTAAAAGTGATTGATTGGACGCGCCGCTTTTTCGAAGATAATGTGATTGCCCGTGGCGGCTTGCCGGCTATCCGGGTCGGCAACGAGCCCTACGGAATGCTTCTGGCCACGCCTTATTCCCAGTGGCAGGTGCCCACCAGCTTGGGCACCTGGGGAGGGACCCTGTGGGATCTGATTCGCCGGCTTGATGCCACGTGGACCGAACGCCTGAATCAAGTGGCGGATTATCAAGAACTGTCCACGGAGGTACCGTTCCGGCCGGAGCCTCCCAGCCAACAGAACTTCCTGACGGTCCTCGGACAGGATGCGTCGTCGGTCGAGTTTTACCAGCGCTACATGCTTGGGCCTTCGGTGCTGGACACGCTGGCTCACCGCACCAACATTTGGCCGGTGGTGGACACGGCCTACCACGACGATCCCAACACCCCGGAAAACCCGCGGCAACGGAATGCTTTGCCGGGGCGATTTGACAAACCCACCCCGCAGGTCAACCCCATTTACGAATCCTTCCGTCTATTCTTTGATCCCAGCGGCACGTTGGGGCTGCCGCAGTACGAATGGCCGAAAATCTTCAATCATGCCTTCGAGAGTGGCTACCGCAAAGTGGTGCACACCTTCGCCGACGAGCCACGTCCGCGGGCCGTCTACGACGACGCGCCCGGGGCGATGATTGATGGATTGCCTTTCTCGGAGACCAATCCTATAAAGCCCATGGGCGTAGCTGACCAGCCCGAGGAGCGCCAAGTTAATTACATCGAATGGCTGACCCAGGTGGATTTTGATCAAATCCGTACGGAAAACTTCGGGGTTTTTTATGGAGGAGAGGTGCCCGGTGATTTTACCGTGCCCGACAGCCTGTTATACCGATTGTTACGGCAAGCCATTCTGCTGCAGTACTGGGATGCCGGAACGCGTACCTTGGCTGAGAAAGGCATGATGCCGTACGAAGCGCGCGAGGAGGTAGAGTTCTTCAACATTACCCGACAGGATACTGCCCGGTGGGACTGGCTCTACAACCAAGATTTTGGCATGCCCTTGCACGCGTTTCTACGCGAGGGACGCAATTTTTACGGAGACCAGCTAAACCAGTACATTGCCCAGATCGCAGCATTGGGCAAGCTCCCGACAGCGCGCTTGGAGCGCCTGCTCGCCGAACACCTGGACTTGGGAAACCACCGGATTGATGCATGGAAGCTGGGCCAAGTGTTGTACCGCCTGACCGAGTTGCGGCAGGACTACAGAATCGGCAGTTATGTAGGTGCCTTCGGCTGGCTCGAGGATGTCAAGCCACAGGACCGCTCCGGAAGTTTTGAGCAATCCGTTAGCACGGAAAAAAGCGCGGGAGACGCGGCCAGCGCTGATGAGAAGGCACTAGCGTTCGAAAGCACAACGAGCGGCAAACCCCGGCAGGACCCTGACAATCTGGGGTACATCCACGCCCCATCCATCAACCACGGAGTGGCCGCGGCCGTGTTGCGGCAAGGCTATAAGTCCCGTCAGTTTGAAACCGACCCAGAGAATCCGGCAGCAAACCGCATGGCGGTTAATCTGTCCTCGCAACGGGTGCGCAAGGCCCTGACCATCCTCGAAGGCATCCGGACCGGACAATCGTTGGGCGCGCTGCTGGGGCAGGATTTTGAACAAGGCTTGAGCCAATACACCGCCACAACCAGCGATGGCAAGCCCTATGCCTTTTACCTGCCCCGTTTCCGGGCAAAATTCCCTTATTCACAAGAAAAAACCTTGTTAGGGCAGCCGGCGCTCACGGGTGATTCTGCACCGGAGCAAGCCGCACGTCAAACGGTGGACGGCTTGGCGCTGCTCAAAGGAACCCAAGGCGCGTATCCGTACGGCATCAACGCCTCCGACTTGCCGGCAGCGGCCTCGAACCCAGGCTTTGTCGCCGCGGTTCGCCGCGAACTGGACGCGCTGGCCAACACGGTAGATGCACTGGGGGATTTGACCACCGGCGAGAGCATTTATCAGGCCGTCACGGGCAATGTAGAGCAAGCTGCGGCGATCCTGGAGAACGTGGCCAAGGGCCGTTTCCCGGCTGCCCCGGAAATTGTTCACCCGCCCCGGGCCGGGCACAAGCTTACGCACCGGGTACTGCTTCACCTGCCCACCGCAACGCCGGCCCTTTCAAACTGGGGAACGACTGTTACTCCCCGGGCCGCGGCCGAACCTGCGTTGAATCGTTGGCTGGCAGGGCTGCTGGGCAACCCCGCGCTGATTTCCATCGCGTATGCCTACCAGGTTGGCAGCCAGCCTGCAGTAAACGATACCTTGCTGTTAAGCGCCGCCAGGCTCCAGCCCATTGACGTGCTATTCATGCTAGACGAGCAAGCCCTGCAGCCCGGGTCGGCTTTTGCGTTGCATTTGGCCCACGTCATCCGGCAGGTGCACAGCGTCAGCGAGGCCCTGGTGACGGTTACGTTCTCCAACAGCGTGAACTCGGGCCTGGCCCGCCTAGTACCCCTCACGCGCCGGCTGCGGCAACTGCTGGGTACCTGCCGGCCGGCCGTCCCGCAAGACTTTGCCGCAGCCGGGCGGCTGGCGCCCGGGGAGACGGAAGCGCAGTTGGGATCCATCACCTTTGGAGAAGTGGCGCCGCGCGTCCAAACCCTGCTGACAAACCTGGAGCAGGAACGCCAAAGCCTGGCTGCCGCGCTGGCGCCAGCCTCCACCACCACCACCCCGCAACAGCTGCGGGCCCTGCTGCACCGCATCGTGCTGTACGGGGTTCCCGAAGCAGCCACGGCCACCGCGCCCGCTTTGGTGGACGACCGAGCAACGGCCCAGGCCGTGCTCGGCCAACTGGAACGCCGCGTGAGCCGGGCCACCGCGCTGCTAAGCGAGGGCGGCAACTCCGTGCAGAAATTTGTGGAAGCAGCACAAGCTTTGTTGGGCAACGACTTTCACCTCTCGGTGCAGAGCCAGCTGACGCCCAGCGTGGAAAACGAGTATCGCAGCGCCGTGGCGGCCAGCGGAACCCTGATCACCCAACTGCCCAACCGGCACTTATCCGTGCTTGAATGGCTCCAAGGAATTGCCCGGGTTCGGGAGCCCATGGATCACTTGGAAAAAGTGATGATGCTCAACGACCTGTTGGCCGACGCCTCCGCTACCAACCAGGTGGTGCGCCTGGCCCCCGCACAACTCACCTCGCAAGGGGTGCGGGCAGCAGACCAGTGGATGGGCATGGCCTACACCGGCGACTATGTCCCGGCCAACGATACGCTTTCGCTGGTTCAAATCCTGCCGGAGCCCTAC
Source organism: Hymenobacter saemangeumensis (assembly GCF_039541835.1). Taxonomy (NCBI): domain Bacteria; kingdom Pseudomonadati; phylum Bacteroidota; class Cytophagia; order Cytophagales; family Hymenobacteraceae; genus Hymenobacter; species Hymenobacter saemangeumensis. Next base: position 41,083 of record NZ_BAABGZ010000075.1, read on the forward strand.
ACTGTCCCGACCGGCGGCGTGCAGCAGGCGTTGTGGCTCGACGAATGGATGGAAACCATCCCGCAAAAGGAGCAGACGACTTCCTTGGTTTTTCACTACGACCAACCCAATACGGAAGCCCCGCAATGCGTGCTGCTGGCTGTTTCGCCCGCCTCCGAAAAGGAGGATCCGTGGACCTGGTCGGATTTGCTGGGCTCGGTAAACGAAGCGCTGGACCTGGCCAAGAAGCGGGCCGTGGAACCCGATGCCCTGGCATTTACCCACCTGGGCATGTTGCTGCCGGGCTTGACAGCCCCCGTGTCCAAAGAAGGGGTCACCCTATCCAATGATTTCCGCCGCTTGAACGGTACGTCGCAATTCGTCGAGGAGCTGCTGCTGCCTTCGAAGTAACCCCTATCCCGCCTTTTTTAACCAGCAATGCCGTACACGCCGCCCAATCCCAAGCGCTTAGTCAACGAGGTGTCCTCCATTGTGGGGGGAAATCGCCTGGAGCCCCGGCCCCGCAGCCGCGAGTTCAACCGAAGCCTGCGGGCCGAGGTACGCGATGCGGCGTGGCTGCTCACCCGCCAATGGCAGCTTAAAGAGTTCCGGGCCGAAGACCGCGGAATGCCCGTGGAGGCCGAAATAGTACTGGAAGTGTCGCGGGTAAACCAAGTGCGACTCAACACCAGCACGCCGGTTGCCTTCACCCAAGAGCGCTTGCCGCTGCCGCTGGATGCCCTCGTGCAAGGCCAAGCCCCCGTGGTGGACCCGGGCCTGCGGCTTCAAATGGGGTACTACTGGGTGCAACTGCTGCGCCAAGCCGGGCTGACCAGCTACGTGGCCCCTTTCCAAACCGGGACGTACGCTTTGGAAGCCCAAAACGATCAGACGCCTGGGCACTTAGCCGAGTACGGATCGGAGTACGTTCTCTCAGAAGCCCACTTGATGCTGCGCACCCTCAGCGGGAAGGCCGTAGACGGGTACCGGGTGTTCGAGGAGGTGTTGCCGGACGCCAACGCGGTCCTCGCGGCTGCCGGCGCACAAAACGCTCCCCCTGCTGAGCAACAGCAGTTGCGCGAGGCCGCGTCGGCCTTTGTGGCTTGGTTTCGGCGCCTGTACACGCAACCGACCGGAGCCAATGCCTCGGCCTGGTCAATACCGGACGTAAGCTACCGTTTTGCGGCGGCCGCACCCACCTCCGGCACCAGCCCCCTGGTGCTGACAGCCCCCGAGCACGATGGGCAGGACATGCACTGGTATTCCGTGGACGTAGCTGCCTCCGCGGGCGGGTTTCAAAACACCGCCAACGTGGTACAGCCCGTCACCCAGCGGTTTGTACCTTCGGAAATCGAATTTGCCGGGGCCCCCAGTGCGCGGTGGTGGGAGTTTGAGGACGGCAAAGTTGACTTTGGCAAAGTAACCGCCGACCCTTCCGATTTTGGCCGGATGTTGCTGCAGGAATTCATGTTTCTTTACCAGAACGATTGGTTTGCCCTGCCTTACACGGTTCCAGTGGGCAGCATGTGCACGGTAAAAAGCCTGGTGGTAACCGATGTCTTTGGGCAACGCTACGACATTCGCGCGGCTGGCCGCTCCGAACAAACCGAAGAGGACGGCACGGCGATCGACACGGATTGGGGCCGGTGGAGCATGTATGCCTTGAGCGAGGAAAGCAACCGAGCCATGTCCGAGCCCCGTTTGTTTATTCCACCCACCTCTTTGGCGCTGCAGGAAGGCCCGGACCTGGAGCAGGTTTTGTTGTTGCGGGAAGAGGCTACGAACATGGTCTGGGGCGTGGAGCAACTGGTCTCCGACGGGTTGGGACGGGGAACTGACGGGAACGCGGTGGCTGCCCGGGTAACCGAATACCTGCGGCGCCACGCGCCAGCAGCGGCCACGGCGGCCACCACCTCGCCGTACGCGTACCAATTGGCCACCTCCGTGGCCGAGAACTGGATCCCCTTTGTCTTAACCCAAACCGGACAAGGGGTGGTGCAGTTGGAACAAGGCGCCATGCTGCGCTACGTGGAGGGCGTTAATCTGCCGGCAGCAGACAGCGTGGTACAACCGCGGACTTCGTTGTTGAACCTGGGGGCACCCACCGACAACTACATCGTGCGCGAACACCGGGTCCCCCCCGCTGGAATTCGTGTTGACGGCAACTACCGCCGGGCCCGGTGGTTTGACGGGCGCACCGTGGTGTGGTACGCCCGGGACCGGTCGCCGGGCCGGGGCAATGGCAGCAGCGGCCTAGCATACGATCAACTCTTGCCCCGCACCCCGCGCACCGAGCCCGCCTGCTTTGGCATCACGGCCGCTACCTTCAATGCCGCCGGTACGCGCATTGAACGCGTGCGACTTTCGCAACTTACGGCGCAAGGCGTGCCTATTGAACCCGTGCAGGAAAAGAACCGAGCGCAACTGCTGGACATGCTAATCGGGCAAGACGAGTTCGTCGTGCTGGGCACCGGGGGCAGCACCGGGGCCAGTGTCGAGCTGGTTACCCTGCCCTCCGGCCTGCAGTTCATCCAAGTTGCGCCGGTTCCGGCGAACCCTCCCGCCCAGGATTCGCTGGGAACCCTGCCGGTCGTGCCGTAGTTGCCAGCCAGACGCGTAATTTTATACAACAGGGGCGGCGGCAATCTTGTGGTCCGCCGCCCACTATTCTTTTCTACGCGCGCTGCTATGATCAAATACGTACTGCTGGTTGCCGCCCTTTGGCAAACAATTGCCGTGGGGCATGCCCAAACCTCCCTTTTTGGCCGCGGCATCTCGTTTACGAACCTAGGCCCGTTTGCCGCGGACGTGGCGGTGGCTCCCGACGGGACGGCCACGGTCCCCGTGCACACGCGGGATTCCATGCAAGTCGGGTCAACGCTACTCGTCCCCGGTCCCAGAACGGCCACGGCCCCTTTATTTTGGCGCCGGGAATTCGCGCTAGTTACTTACACGCCCAACGGGGCGGTCCAGCGCCTGTTTCGCACCAGCCACGGCGGGGCAGGTTGCCAGGCCGCCGTGGCCGATTCCGTCGGGAATGTGTACGCCACCGGGTTTTTCTCCGGTTTTCTGGTGGTGGGGCGCGACACGCTCCGCTCGGCAAACGGCCCGGGGGGATTGGATGCGTTTCTTTTCAAACTGGATCCAGCCGGTGCCGTGGTCTGGGCCCGGCGCATCGGGGCCGTGGATTTGACCAACAACGCTTTTGGCGAGGGTCTTTCGCTTCAGCACATCGTATTGGACCGCCGCGGCAACATCTACGTGGGAGGGTATTTCACTGGCGCCATTTTCATCGGGGCCACGCAGGCGGTGTCGCGGGGGGGGACCGATGTGCTGCTCGCTAAGTTTACTCCGCTGGGGCAGCCCGTGTGGGCGCGTACCGCGGGCGGATTCAACCCCGACAAACTCGATGCCATGTCGGTGGACCCGGCCGGCAACGCCTTTTTGGGCATCAGCTACACCCGCAACATCACCATTGGGACATTTTCGTATCAATTCCCGACTTCGCGCGCGACGGACATCTGTGTAGCGCGGGTGGATGCAAGCGGCGGGGTCACCTGGGCTCGGGCCGCCGGTGGGGTACAGTCGGAGTACGTCTACGTCACCGAAGCCCATCCTTCCGGGGATGTCTTTATCGTCACCGGCGCCCAAGCCAATTCCGCGTTTGGAGTGGCGCTTACCGACGGACCGTGGCTGCTGCGCCTCAACGGGGCTACCGGTGCCGCGCGGTGGGCACAACCCCTAGCGGCGGTCTTCACGGCCGCTGGGGTGGACCGCGCCGGGACCTTATACCTGGGGTCGCACGTTCCCCACCACCGCACTTTGAACAACGGCGTAACCCTGCCCGGGTCGGCAACGGGCAACGGGGCCCCTTTTGTGGCGGCGTACGGGGCCGAGGACGGGCTCTGCCAGTGGGCGTTGCAGGCCACCGACACCGCCGTGCCGCGCCACCCCGCGTTTCCTACCGGGGCGGTTCCGAACCAACGCATCACCGTGACGCCCGACGGTTACGTGTACGCGTTTGGCCAGGGCGACGGCCGCGTGGTCTTCGGGGCCGATACGGTGGCGTCGCGGCTGGGCACGTGGCCGTACGGCCGCTACCAGTGGAGTTGGAAAGCGGCCCCGCCGCTGCGGGTGGGAACGCCGGGTGCCGGGCCGCTGTGGGTGTGCCCGGGCAGTACCGTGCAAGTCCCTTTTTCGGTCAGCCCGGGCAGCGGCAGCAACAACACCTTCACGGCCGAGCTTTCCGATGCCGCCGGCTCGTTTGCGAGCCCGGTGGTAGTGGGCTCGGCCGCGGGCCCGGGCAGTGGCTCCGTGGCTGTTACCTTGCCGATGGGGTTAGCCGATGGCCCGGGCTACCGCCTCCGGGTCGTGGCCTCCGCCCCCCGCCGCATCGTGTCGGCCGGCGACGGCGTGGCCCTGTGGGTACAAGCTGCGCCCCGGGCCCAAGTGGTCCCCACCGGCGCGGTGAGCAGTTGCCTTGGATCGCCGGTGGCCCCCTTGGCTGGTTTTGCAAATGCCGGCGCGGCGCTGCAATGGTTACGGAACGGGCAGCCCGTCGCCGGCGCGACGGGCCCTGCCTTTTCTCCGAGCCAAAGCGGGAACTACGCGCTGCAGGCCGTGGGCAATTGCGGGACGGTGACGTCGGCCCCGGTTACGTATACCGTGCACCCCCGGCCCGTGGTCACGCTGTCCCCGCAGGCAGCGGTACCCGTGAACCAAGCTCCTTTCCCGTTGACCGGCGGGGCACCTGCAGGGGGCAGTTACAGCGGCCCGGGGGTGAGCGCTAATACCTTTGCGCCGCAACTGGCCGGGGTTGGAACCCACACGCTGGCGTACGAGTACCGGGATGCCAATGGCTGCGAAGCCTCGGCCACGACAACCATCACGGTCACCCAGCCGCTGGCTGCGCGCGCACCCGGGGAGGCAGCGTTGTTGGCCATTTATCCGAACCCCGCCACAGGAATAATCAACGTGGCCTGGCAGGGTCCGGCAGAACAAGCTGTGGTGCAACTCGTGAATGGCGTCGGCCAGGTTGTCCTGACGCAAGGCCTCAGGTTAACAAATGCTGCCCAATCGGTTGACTGCCGAAGTCTAGCCCCTGGACTTTATTACCTGCAGGTGACTTTGCCCAAGGCGGTGATAGGTCGCCAGGTAGTCCTGCAGCCCTAAGAATGTAACGCCTGGTCTGAAGTAAGCCAAAGCCAGGTAGACTTATTAAGAAGCGTTTACCCCGAACTAACGGTTGGGGTAAGTGAGCTGTGCAAGCGCACAGAAATAGGGACTCAAGGCCTTGGATCGCGTGCCGCCATGTGCGGGTTGCATCTCTGGTCCGGGCTGCGTATGTTCGACCTTTCTTACGTGCGGCGGCTTCCACCGCGTATTCTTACCCTCAATCATGGCCGTATTCGTCACTGCCGCCCGCTCGGGCGATGCCCCTGCCCTGCTGGCGGCTATCCAGGCCGCTGCCCGCCAGCGGCTGGAAACGTGGGAATTGATTGACGAACGGTTCGTGCACACGGCCGAATCCGGACAATGGAACGCGGGGGCCTACCTGGCTTACAATCCCGGGGAGAGCACCGCCGACCGTTTGGTCTTTTACTATCACTTGGAGGCGGGCACCCAGCCCCACCCGCACACGTACGGCGTGTACAACGGCCGCTTTACGCAAATGCTGCTCAACCATTTTTCGGCCCGCATTGCGGACATCCGGGTGCGCGACCTACGGCCCCGCCCGTCCACGCGTTCCTGACTTTTAACTAACCGCGGGGAGCCAGGCAGAACTCCGCGGCGCGTACAAGTGCGCGTTTCTGTGGTTAAGCACTATGGTGTCTACTTCGTTTCCGGTCCCGGTTCGCACGTGCCCTTGCCGCAGCAGGCCAACGCGCTGCAGCGCCTGTACTTAATTCATCTTGCATTAGACGTGCATTACGTTCCGCTCACCCACCGCCTGTTCCTGCACGTGGCCGGCGCGCCGCTGCAAGCCACCGGCTGCTGGCAAGGCGAGACCTGCACCTTGTCCGAGTTGGAAGCCGCCAATGCGATTCACATTACTTAGTGAGTTGAGCAGGAGTACGCGCCAAAGCGCCCGATTCGACCGAACGGCCCCCTTCTGCTTCCGTCGCACTTGGTCGAAGTACTTTTTCCATTCCAGTTACCCACCCTTATCGCGTATTGCCTTATGCCTGCCCGTCGTCCCGCTCAATCGTTAACGCCGGCTGACTTTTACCGCGCTGCCCAACCGGCCCTTGACTGGGCGCGTGCTGCCGTCCAACAGCCCCGGGTCGGGGGGCAAGCGTGGCAGGTCAGCGATATCATCGACCACCGCGGCTACCAGTACGTGGACTTGGTGATGGAAGGCGGCGGGGTACTGGGCATCGCCTTGGTGGGCTACGTGTACGTGCTCGAGCAACTCAACGTACGCTTCCTGCAGTTGGGCGGCACCTCGGCCGGATCCATCAACGCCATGCTGATGGCCGCGGCTGGGCCGGTGTGGGATGCCAAAACGGAGTGGCTGCTGACCCAACTTGCCGCGCAAGACCTCTACGCCTTCGTGGACGGCGACGACGACGCCCGCGACTTCGCGGAAGTGGTACTCGAAAACGGCCGCCTGCTCAAGTACTTCTGGAAAGGCGCGCAGGTGGTCGACAATTTCACCGAGGACCTGGGCCTCAACCCCGGGCACGTCTTCCACGCCTGGGTGCGCGGGCTGCTGGACGAACGGGGCATCCGCCGCGTGGCCGACCTGAACCGGCTGCGCACGCTCGCGCCCGTCGACGGCCTGCGGTTGCGCAACGGCACGCCCTACGCGCCGGGCCAGCCGGTGCGGGTGGCCGTGGTGGCGGCCGATGTGACCACGGAATCCAAAGCGGTGTTTCCCGAGATGGCGCACCTGTACTATGCCCAGCCCGAGCAGGTGCACCCGGCCGACTTTGTTCGGGCTTCCATGTCCATCCCCTTCTTCTTCTGGCCCCACACCGTCGGTCCATTGCCCGGCGCAGGCCAGCCGGGCGGGGCGCTGTGGCAGGACGCCACCGGCTACTGCGGTCTTGTTCCCGAAACGGTGCATTTCCTGGACGGGGGCATCATGAGCAATTTCCCCATCGACTTGTTTCACCAGCACTACCGCGTGCCCAACTGCCCGACGCTCGGCATCAAGCTCGGCTTGAACCGGAGCCGTCCCAACCAGCTGACTAAGTTTACCAAGCTCATCGGGGCCATGTTCGACGCGGCCCGGCACGTGCACGACTACGATTTCATCAAGCGCAACCCGGACTTTCGGCTCTTGGTCAGCTACGCGGAAACCGACCAGTTCAACTGGTTGGATTTTGGTTTGTCCGACGCGACTAAGCTGGAGCTGTTTGCCAAGGGCGCGGCCGCGGCGGCTAAATTCGTAGCCGATTTTGACTGGCCTGGTTACCGCACCTTGCGCCAGGAAATGATCAAGGCCTACCAAATGACGGACGCCATGCGCCCGGCCACCGGGTTAACGTAGCGGTTACCGGGTGCAAATCCACTTAGGGCGCGCATGCATTGCTAACTTCCATCTGACTGACAAGAAGTGTTTCCCAGCCAAGTAATACTTTTCCTGATAATTTATGGCCGCAACGGTTTATGAAGTCTTGCCCTTAGAGGCCAATTTGCGGAGCCAGCCGCGGTTGGATCCCAAGAACATTTTGGCTCAACTCAAACAGGGCCAGCACGTGGAGGCGCTCCCTGTGCTCGAAGATCAGCCCAAGGAGTGGGCCCGCGTGCGCGCCGATTTGCAAGGCACGCCGGTGGAGGGGTACGTTAAGGCCTACTTGCTAAAGGAAGCAACGCAACAACCGGTCCCGCCGCCCCCGCCGGTCTTACCGTCCATTCCCGAAGCGCACCTGACGCCTTTGCATCCCGTGCGCATTGACAACCCCGACCTGCGGGCCTTCCCCCTCAACGACCCCAAGCAGCCCGGCCGCGCCGGTGCCGCCCCCGAGGCCAAAGCGCAGGAACTTGGCGGCATTGTCGACTACCTGAAGGTTGAGCGGGCGAAGCGCTACCAGCGGACGCCGTCGGCCACGTTCTGCAACATCTACGCCCACGACTACTGTCTCTTGGCCGGGGCTTACCTGCCCCGGGTCTGGTGGCGGGCCAAAGCGCTGACCCAGTTGCTGCAGGGGCAGCTGGTGGCGGCGCGTTACGGCACCACAGTCGAGGAGTACAACGTCAACGCGCTGTTTAACTGGTTGGAGGAGTTCGGACCGGATTTTGGCTGGCGGCGCACCGCCAGTGTAACGGAACTGCAGCAAGCTGCTAACCTGGGCCAAGTGTGTGTGATTGCGGCGCAACGGACCAACCTCAACGCCCCGGGTCACATCGTGGCGGTAGTGCCTGAAACTCCCTCCCACAAGGCCACACGCAAGGGCGACGTGGTGACGGTCCCCCTGCAGAGCCAGGCGGGCGCAACGAATTTCCGCTACGGCGGGCGGGTGTGGTGGACCGGAGCGCAGTTCCGTCGCTTTGGCTTTTGGATCCACGCGTGACCATTCTTGCCTGCCTTATGTACGTAGAGCATGCAGGCATAATGAGCTTGCATCCATTTCCATGGCTATGAAGGCCTGCCCTACCTACGTTTATTCTCTGAGCACTTGCTCAGGGGGACATAGGAGCAAAACCGTATCGAATCGTATCATCGGAGAAATCAGATTTGCTGTGCAGGTTGATGTGCTGCCAGCTCGCCCGTGAGCTGGCAGCACATCAACCTGCACGGCGATTTCGACTTCTCGGACGAGGCCCTCAAAGACTCCCTCCGCTTTGACCTCGAAGCCCTCTACGCTTTTAACTGGGAGCAGACCCCGGATCCGTCCGATTAACTTTTGGACCAAACTTTTAACCAAGGCCAGCTTCCTGCACCTCCGAACAGGCCGGCAGCAGGTTGAAGTTTATGTACGTGGTGGCGAGTATGATTCCACCGGCGTGCCCCGGTTCCTGGATTACCCATGGCGCCGAAAACAGTGGCAGTGGGCAAAATTATTGGACAGCTTGTCCACTGCCCGGGATTTGGTAAAGCAACTATGATTGCCCTCCCGGCGATAGGGTCAGCTGGCGGTGATGTTGCTCTGGTCGAGAACCATCACTTGGTTTCCAGCAGGGTCCCGAAAGGAGGCGGTTTCTCCCTCATCGTGGTTTCCTATAGTTCCTAAGACTTCGTCAAGCTGGATTCCCTGCTGTTTGAATCGTTGCCGAGCGTCTTTCATGGACGAGACCATCAACCCAAAAAGGCCTTTGTCTCCGCTTGGGCTTAGCACCAGGGAATGGGTGCCAAAATCATAACAAAGCCCGTGAAGGTCCTCGTTAGGCTCAAAGCCAAGGAGGGCTGAGTACCACCGGCGAGTAGCTGGGATGTCGCGGGCATAAATGCGCTGTACAGAGGCCATAGTCAAATCTGTTATAAGGCAAAGCAAGCGGGCAACGTGGCAAGATGGGCGCTACTCTTGTTGTCGCTTTCTGGCCACCAGGTCCATTTGCTCCAAGTATTCCGTTTTGCTCAGCAGGGTTACATGGTAGGTGTCTTCCGTCGGACCCGAAAACTTGTATATCTCTACGCCAAAGCTGCTGTTTGAAAAGTAGGTATAAATGAAATTTTCGCCGGAAATGACTTTGTCCTTCTTCATGCCCATGGAGACCACCTCCGATTTGATGGCCGCAAAACAAGGCTGAGTAGGCGGGTCGTAGGATACGATGATAACCTTGCCGTCTTCGTTAAGGCTTACGGCAGCCGTTTCGTAGGCTTTATTGGCCCAGATGGTCCCGCGTCCCCTGAACTTCTCTTGCACTTTGTAGCCCTTTGCTGCCATATAAGCATCTTGGGCGGCCATGTCTTTGAAAAAGAGGCTACGCAGGCCTTTTACGCTGATGCACTGGCTGAATGACAAGTGGCTTCCGAGAAAAAGCAACACCGTGAAGAGGAGCGAAAGCTTCATAAAGAAGAAGTAGGGAAGCGGAAAAATACAGCTAATTGCTTAACTGGAGTTCCCAGCCAACTTTCTCAAATGCAAACTGCCCGGCCGGTAACTGGGTTAGTTGTTTCTTGCGCCGAAGCAATGAGGGAAGTAACGCCCTGGCAAAAGGCCTATACCGCTACTTTTCTACAAGTGCCCAATCCCGACAGTACAAGCCACTTGCCGGCAACCTCACCACCCCACAAACAACTGAATGGACCAATCGCTCGCCCTCTCCTTTACCTTATATAATACCAAAGGTGCTACGGCACTGCTGCTGGGGTCAGGCCTCTCGTCTGCAGCAGGCATCCTAACGGGCTGGGGCATTACCCTTGATTTGGTCAGAAAAGTAGCGGCGGTCGAAGGTGAAGATGCAGGCCCTTCCCCAGAAGAATGGTATAGGAAGCGCTTTGGTGGAGAGCCGGACTACGCGAAGCTACTTGAGCTACTGGCGCCCACGCCCACGGAGCGGCAGCGCTTGTTGTTGCCCTACTTCACAGCTTCCGACGAGGAACGTCAAGAAAACAAGAAGCAACCCACCAAAGCGCATCACGCCATTGCGCAATTGGTCGCGCAAGGATTCATCCGCGTTATTCTGACGACCAACTTTGACCCCTTATTGGAACTGGCCTTGGAAGCGGTAGGCGTTATTCCCGCCGTTGTCAGCGACCCGGGCGCTATTGCCGGCATGATGCCCCTGCAGCACGGGGCCGTCACCATCATCAAGCTGCACGGGCACTACAGCGATACGCGGCTGCGCAACACCCCGGAAGAGCTGGCGGTGTACGAGCCGGCCCTGGCCAACCTCCTAGACCGGGTGCTGGACGAGTACGGATTGATTATCTGCGGCTGGTCGGGGGTGTGGGATGCCGCGTTGCGGGATGCGCTGTTTCGCTGCCCTTCCCGCCGGTTTTCTACCTTTTGGGCTTCGATGGGCCCGTTGGCGGAGGCCGCTCAAAAGTTGGCCAACCACCGGAAAGCAACCGTAATCCCGATAAAAGGAGCGGACGAGTTCTTTCAAGGCATCGCCGAAAAGGTAGCCTCGTTGGAAGAGATGTCGCGGCCCCACCCGGCCTCGGCCGCCGTAGCGGTAGCGGCCTTGAAACGGTATCTACCCCACGAGGAGCAACGCATCCGTTTGCACGACTTGGTGATGCAAGAGGTGGAACTACTGCGGGCCCACATTGCCCAGACAGTGCCGGCCATGAACACCCACGTGGGCGACCAAGGACAAGTCTACCTGCAGGCGGTCACCAGGCTGGAGGCGTTGAGCGAAACGATGGTGGCGCTGATGGCCACGGGTTTGTTTTGGGGAACCAGCCAGCAACTGCCCTTGTGGTTGCGGGCCATTGAGCGATTAGGGAGCACAAGCGTAGCCGATGTGAACGGCGGGTACATGATGTGGTACGACCTGTTGCAGTACCCCGCCATGTTGGCGTTGTATGCCGGCGGCTTAGGGGCCCTGGCAGCCGATAACGAAGAAGCCTTAATCGACTTGTTACTGACACCCCGGTTGCGTGACAAAGCCCGGCAGGAGATAAAAACGCCCGTGGCCGCATTCGATACCCTGTTTGACGAGTATGCCGTCCGGTTTCTGAACTTGCCCCACAAAAAGCTAACCCCCGTAAGCGACCGCGTGCACGAAGTATTGCGTCCCGCATTGCGCGAGCTGGTACCGGAAGATGCTGATTACAATACGCTTTTCGACCGGCTGGAATACTTAATTTCCTTTACCGGCTACGGTAGCCCGGGCAAGCAAAAAGGGTATGTTCGCTATGGCCGGTTCTACTGGCGGGGTGCTCGAATGAATGATAACCCCGCTGTTCAGCAGGTAGACAATGCCATTGCGAAAGAAGGCGCGGCCTGGCTATTGTTGCGGAAGGGAGTATTCGAGGGCAGTACGGCGGAGTTGGCGAAAGCCGTAGAAGCCCACAAGGCGGCAATCAAAGAAGGTCGCTTTGCGCGTGCATAGCGCCACATTTTATTTATCACTGGCAAAAGGCCCAGTAGCACCTTGCTACTGGGCCTTTTACACTACTGACCAATGACGTAAACCGGCACAGCCTGCGCATCGACTCCGCGCCCGGTTTCTTTCTTCACCTCTTTGCCGTCCAACAGGATGGCGCACGTGATTTCTGAAGCCCCCGTGCCCCCGTCGATGCTGGCCAGAATCGTCAGGTTATCGCCCTGTTTCATGGTGCGCTTAAACCGGTAGCTGGCCGGCAGCGGCGTGTTGCTGAGCGTGGTATTGCCACCGCTCTCGTTGGTATAGCTCAGGTAGTCCGAAACCGGGGCATTGGAGGTGATGCGGTATTCAACCTGGTACTCTTTCGGACCAGTTGGTGCAGCATCATTGTCTTTGGAACAGCCCGAAGCTGTCACGAAGGCCGCACAGCTCAGAAGTAGATAAGCAAGTCGTTTCATAGGTCAGAAAATGCAGTTAGCGGAAGTGATACCGCACGCCAATGCTGGCCAGACCTGGCCAGTGGTCGATAAGCGGGTTATTAAACAGGTAGCCTTTGGTGCCCGTAGCCACGAGCGAGAGCCTGTTACCCAGGAATACATCCACTTCAGCACCGGCCTGGGGTCCGTAAGTGAAGCGTTGCGGTTCGTTCGCCCCGGTAGTCATCTCACCCGTGCCGTTCTGGTTGGTCCATTCGTAACCGGCTCCTGCGCCTACTAGTAGGTGGACGTAGGCCACTTCCCCAAGACGAAACAGTTGAGGCGCGAGCAACACCCGGCCCTGATAAACTGAGTACTCGCCGCGAGCGGCCAGCGTACCGTGCTCGTAGCCTCCGCTCAGGCGCAGAGCCAAGCGGTTCGTGAGCATGGGCGTATAGCTCAGCTCGTAGTAGTCGCCGGTTTCGGAGCGACCAAGATGCACTCCCCAGGAGGCAAGGTGTTTCACGTGGCGCTGGGCGAAGGCTGGCGAGAGGCCGACCCCCGCTAGCAGGAGCGCCAGTAACAAGAGCTTTTTCATAAACACCTAGCGGGGCCGGTTACGGTCCATTTTAATGAGCGCATTACGGCTGAGCGTCGAGGCGTACACCGCTTCGGCGGCCTGGTGCGCGGGCCCTGCCTGGGAGGCCTCCATGAACAAGCGGTCGCCCTGTTCGCGCAGCTGCATGGCCTTAATCATGTTGTCATTTGACGAGTTGAGGGCCGCCATTCGCTCCCCCTCCGTCATGGCGTACCGGCCGGGGTTTTTCAAGGTGGCTTGCATTTCCACGCTCTGCGCGGTCATTTCATCGGCAATCTTGTAGTAGTTCACGGCCATGGCCAGCTTGCGCTTGGCCATCATCTCTTCTGCGGCAAATAAGGAAACGGTCGACTCCTCGCGTTTGGCTTGGTACTGGTCGCTGGTCAGGTTGCCGTTGGGGTCCGTCGAGCTGGCTCCGAAGCGCGAGAACACATCGTACATGGTGTTAACGTCTTGCGCTGGGTTGTTTAACTGTAAGGCCTGCCGCAGGCGCTGGGCCTTGGCATAAACCGGCATCATCTGGTTGGTCTGGCTGCGGCCGGACATGGCCAGGGCGCGAGCAAACAGCTCCTGCGGATTGGACAGGCGCAGGTCCTGAATGCTTTGCACCTTCCGCAGGTCCGCCTGCACCTGCTTCTGTAGGTCCAGTCCTTCCTGCGTCAGGCTACGCACCTTGCTGGTGATGTCCTTCGTAACCCCCGCAATCTGGCGGGCGTCCTTCACAACCTGATAGTTCTGGACCGTGGTGGACCACTGCTGCAGGCGCTTGGCAAACTCGCCAATCTGAACGCCCATGTGCAGCGGGTCATTGACCACCATTTGAGCCGAGGCTTTTTGGGCCGGGGCTACTAGCAACGCGACGGCCACCAGGGCCGGAAAAAGAGTCTTTTTCATTGTCGTAGTGTTGGTGAAAGGAAAAGATTAGCGCCCCGAGGCCGTGGCCGGCCCCATCTGGCCAGCAGCCGCTGTAGTAATCAGGATGGGGTAGCCATCGGGCAGCAGCACATCCCGGAGCTTGGTCCGGGTTTTCGGGCGGCTCAGCACGCCCATGGCCACGCGTCCGCCCACGCCCACCACAGAATTCGCGGCCGAGGCGGAGCGGTCAATGGCCGTGCTCACTTCCTGCATGGATTGCTGCTGCAGGTCCTGGCCAGCCAGGCTGGCATCCTTGGCAACCCGCTTTACCGGGTCAATCATGATGCCCGGCATGTAGTTGTAATCGTAGATGCTGGCCGCGACCCGGGTTGGACCGAGGCGGTTGACTTCCAGCATCACGTTGTTGGTGCCTACACTGGCAATGCCGGCGAAGACGGAGTTCTTGGGGAACGTCACCCCGGACACCACGGCGTCTTCCTGCAGGCGCAGCAGCACGACGGAGCCGGTCCGCACCTTTTGCTCCCCGTTGATGACGCACTTAAAAAAGACGTCGGGCGTTAGTTCCGTCTGGTTGCCCTGGGCCATCATCCGGGCAGAGTTGCCCACCTTGACGGTATTGAAACCATCCGCGCCGGCGGCCCCGGTCCGGGAAGCCAAGGCCTGCGCGGCGGCTTTGGGGTCGCGAAAGCGCTTGCCCGTCATGCGCTCGTAGGCGGCGCGGGTTTCGGGAGGCGAGCTGCCCAACATAGCCAGTACGTCCGGGTCCGTTTCAAAGGGGGTGCCGTCGGTATCTCTCGCCGGTAACAGGGCCGCCCGAATCCCTCTGCCGACACGGGAACCGGCCTGTCGGGCCGTACTGCCCACCACCTGGCCGGGCCGCCGCCGGGGGACCACCAGCGTTTCCGAGTGGTAAGAACCCGTGGTCGGGTCCTGGAGCGTTGTTTCGATAGTGTCTACATCGGCCGCGGCGAGCCGCGCCTCCTCTTGCCGACGCCGTGCAGCCTGGGTTGCCGCGGCAGCGCGCCGCTTCCGGCGCAAAGCTTGGCCCATGGTATCGGCCACAAAAGCTTCTACGACCTCATCGGTGTTGGGTCGGGTCGGGGCACTCTGAGCTTCTTGTTCCAGCCGCCGCTGCTGCTCGATTTGGGCCGAGGGCGAAACGGCCGGCGCCGGCGCCACGGGCGCGGCCTTGATTTCGGGCTCGATGTTTTCCGAAGCGGCCGCCACGACTTCTTTGCGCTGCTGCGCCGCCTGGGTAGCCGAGCGCAGCCAGAGAAAGAGTCCGGCGCCGACCAGCAATACCAGCAGGCCGGTCAACAGCATCCAATTGTTGCGCAGTACCTCCGCCGGGGTCGCTTTCGCCTTGGCAGCATCGGGCCGTTCCGGACCAAACCGCTCCTGGTCGTCGTGTTCGGAAGACCCCATGGCTGGGGGTTGGTTGTGTGGGTTTGCAGGTTCCATAAGTGCAGCGTTAAATGGTGGAGGCCCGATTGATGACCCGCGAAGGCACCGGCAGCACCAGCACCCGTGCCCCGTTCAGCTCCCGCAGCGTTACCTCCAGGTAGCCCCGGTCGGTCGCCGCGTACAGCGGAATGGCGTAGGTCAGGTAACCGGTGGTGCGGCCCGAAACCACTTGATTGGCCAAGCCCCCCGAGGGAGCTAGTGGGCGGCGCGCTTCATTCTTTTTCTTGGCCAGAAACTTCTTTTGGGCGTTTTCGACCAACTGGAAGTCGGTAAAATCGACGTTGTAGTCAATGGCCGAGTGGTTGATGACCTTGAAGCGCAGGTAAGTGAAGTCTTTGTCGTTGCGCACGTTGGCCAGTGACAGCACCAAGTCGTTGTCGACCACGGCCACGGCCTGATGCTCTTCTTTGGTCTTGCGCAGCTTGCTCAGCTTGCCTTCGACAGCAGCTTTCTTTTCCCGTTCCTTGTCTAGGGCAAGCTCATTATCCGGAGCCGAGCCCGCAGTTGCACCGGGACTGCCGCTTACGCCCAGAGCCCCGTCTTTTTGGAAGTCGTAGAGCTGCAGCACAGGCC
This sequence comes from Hymenobacter saemangeumensis, assembly GCF_039541835.1. Lineage (NCBI taxonomy): Bacteria > Pseudomonadati > Bacteroidota > Cytophagia > Cytophagales > Hymenobacteraceae > Hymenobacter > Hymenobacter saemangeumensis. Next base: position 56,932 of record NZ_BAABGZ010000075.1, read on the forward strand.
GGTTCACGTACACGAGCCTGCCCATCCAGTACTTGCTACCAAAGCGAATAAGCATAGGCGTGGGCGGCGCGGACTTGCGCCTGGCCCGCACAAACACGGCGTTGGCTTCAATTTTAACGAGGTAGTTGTTCGCCATGCCCACGTCCACCAGCGAGACGGGACCGCTAAAAACCAGGTAGGTGGTGGAGCTATCCGAGACGGCCACATCCAGCAATGCCGGCGCGGCGTGCATTGCCGAAGAAGCCGGCCGCAGCAGGGCCGCAGACGGTTGAGCAGACGCGGCCGAGGCCAGCAGCACCGGCAGGCTCAGGGCCAGCAGAAGTTTAGTTAACATAGGAATACGCTTTGGGAGGGAAAAGACTTATTTGCCCGGCGCTGCCGGCAAGGCCGGGGCCGGTTGAGTAGTTGGCGCATCGCCGTCGGGCGCCACGGCACCCGCGCTGCGCTGCGCTTCGAGCAGTGCCCGCTGCCGGTCCGCTTCTTGCTCTTTCAGGGCCTGCAGTTCTTCCCGGGATACTTGGGGGTTGTAGGGGATGTAGTCGAAGTTGGTGATGAGCAGCCCGTAGGGGTTGGCATCCGAGCGGTTGGTTTCCGTCAGGTTGAACTTGGCCGCCAGCGGCAGTGGCTCCTTTTGTTCGCCCCCGATGAAAATGCGCTGCTTGATATATACCCGGCCCGACCAGGGTCGGTGGTTCATGTCAATGCTCACGCTGTCCACGGTCACGACGTTGCGGGCGGCGTAGCGCTCGTAGTTCTGCAGCACCTGCCCGCGGGTGAAGCCGTCATAGATGCGCCGGCCGCCGCGCCCCTCAATTAAGGGCAGGGCCGCGTCCAGGTTGGCCTTGTAAGTGTACTGGTCGTGGCCGAACATGGTCTGCATGAAGTTGCGCACCAGGTTGCGGGCTTCGTAGGCCGTATGCGTTTCGGTAGTGGGCGCGGAGAGCGCGGCCACCGAACCGGTCTGGCCGACCACGTACACGCGGCGGCCGCTGTTTTCATAGGCGCGGTACACCAGGAAGCCCGCAGCCAGGGCAACGAGCAGCAGGGCCAGCACACTCCCCATCGCGAGGTTGCGCATGGTGGAGAAAGAGGTACTTAGGTTTTTGGCAGAATCCATGGGAATTGCTTTTAAGTCAACAGAAGGGTTAAGAGGATGGGATTTTCTTCCCCACAGCCCCTAGTTGGACAGGCTCAAATACACTTGCTTGTTCTGGTAAGGGTACACCAGCAGCCGTTGCGCATTGTCCCGGTCGAGGTAGGTATAGAGCACCCCTTGCACCGTGACTGGCTCACCCGGTCGGACCGGCACAACCTTGCTGCCCACACTCATTTCCGAGATGTGGAAGCGCATCAGTGAGTCTTTCGGCGTCTGCAGGACCAGCAAGGCTGATTTGGGCTTGGTTTCCACGTAGCCTGTGGGTTTCCAGCGCAGCACCGCCTCGAAAGGAATCTTGTAGCCGGGTCCCACTTTGGGGTAACCAGGCTTGATGCCAATACGCCACATCGGCGGTAGGCCGATGGTGATGGGTTGCATTCCCCGTCCTTTCACGGAAACCAGTTCCAGGTAGCCTTCTTCGGGCAACAGCTGCTGCACGCCGGCGCGCACATCGACTGCCGTTGCCGACCTCGCCGGGGGCAGGGCATACGCCGCTTTTTGAGCCGCCATGCGGGCCTGCTCGGCGGGGCTTTCGGCGTGCGCTTCCAAGGTGTCGGCCAGAGCCGCGTTGGCTTTTTCCTCTTTGGATTGACAGGAAGCAGCCAGGCCCAGAGTGAGCAGGGCGAGGTAGCAGGGAGAGTAGTTCATATAGAAAGGGATGATTAGGATGTCCACAGCCCAGAGGGCCGCTGGCGGTAAGAAGGATTCAGCGCATCTGACATCGTAATGGAGGGCAGACCCGCCGATGCCGAACTGCCCCCACTGGAAGCCGGCGCGGCAGCACCTGAGCCGCTACCGCCGTTATCGTTGCCGGAGCCGCCACTGCCCGAGCTGCTGCGGCCGCTGCCCATGGCACGGCCAATGGCGCCGGAGACGCCGTGGCCCCCACCGGCCATGCCAGCCGACACGCCGGCTCCTGCCGCCGCTGCCGAAGCGGCCATGCCGACCACCGAGCCTACAAATCCCTGAGCGGCTGACGAGCCGATGAAGAGGCTCGTCAGGTAAGGCACCATGAGGTAGAGCATGATGAAGGCCACCGACACTATCAGCTGACGGGTATCCGACTCGGCCGCTACCGGCGCGGTGAAGACCCCACCGAAAGTGGTATTGGACGCCGTGTAGAAGGTGTAGAGCAGGTCGAGCAGTGCAAACGAGAGGCCCCAGAGCTGCACTGCGATGAAGTTTTGCAGCCACTTTATTGCGAGCTGACCGAAGGCAGGTACCACGGACAAGCACAAGGAGATGGGGCCGCAGACGAACAGGAATCCAAGAATGAATTGCTGGATAAACTGCATGATTTGCCGAATCAGCAAGACCACCTCTCCAGTGATGAGCTGCAGCAGGATATTGGTCAGGCTGAAGGAGGTGATGGTTTTCAGCAGGTTTGTTATTTCCTGAACTCCTTGCTCGACCACCGTTTTCTGAGACAGCGTTTCCGAGGTGCTGATGGTGGCGCCTAGCGCCGATGCAGCCGTGGAGCCATCAGGCGTCGCGAACAGGCGGGTGAAGCCGGCAATGCCCATGCTGAGCGTATCAATCAGCTCCTTGTAGAAGAAAAGCAGAAAGAATATCCACACCGCCTTCAGGATAGGCCCCCAGTCCATCGACAGCCCGTGGCCCGAGATAAAGCCGCGCCCGATGGTGTAGAGCAAGGCAATGAGCATGAACGTGGGGGTGATGTAGCGGCAGGCGCGCAGCACAATTTGCAGGGTCTGGTCACAGGCGCTCAGAAACCCCGGGTCGGCCCCGTAGGCGACCATTAGGTAAAAGCCGCTCATTTGGCCAGCGCGCTCGTGCGCGCCTGTTTATCTTCCACAAACTGGTCGACGGCGTAGTCCAGGCGCTGCACCTTGACGGGCTCGTACTGCGGGGTGCCGTCGGCATCCAGCTTCAGCCGGCCGCTTTTGTCGAGCACCGGCTTCAGGTTGGTCTGTTGGTAGAACTTAACCAGCTTGTTGAGGTGGTTGCGCTCCACCGGCTTCGACGTCAGGATGGCATCGAGCTGCGGGGAGGCCTCCAGGGCGAAGACCTTGCCCTTGGCGCCCTGCTTGATGAAGAACTCGCGCAGCGCTTCCGTCGAGCGCACCGACTTAATCAAATCCATCTCGTGGCCCGTCAGGCCGAGCGGGGCCTGCAGCTGGGCCAGGGAGTCGGGGTTGACGTGGCGCAGGATAATCTTGGTGGCCGAGTTGTTGATGATGGCCGGCCCGATTTTGCTGCTGGTAATCTCGGTGATGCCCTGGGTGATGATGGTGACCGAGCCGTTGGTTTTGCGGATGGTGCGGTACATGGACTCGATAAATTCCGAGAGCACGCCCGAGAGCATGGTCCAGGCCTCGTCCAGGGCGATGTACTTGATGTCGTCGGGAAACTTGCGGAACAGGTCCAAGCTCAGCTCGGTGATGAGCATGGCCACCACCGGATAGAGGTCGGGGTCGGCCTGCACCTTGGCCAGGTCAAAGCAGATGAGCCGGTACTCCGACAAGTCCACGTCGCGCTTGGCGTTGAGTACCCGCTCGTAGCGGCCGCCGGTGATGTACTGGCCCAGCACCAGGAAGAACTGGTGCATGTCGATGTACTTCAGGTTCTTCTGGTACTGGCGGCGGGCCCCGTCCAGCGGGTCGGGCTCCACCCCGTCACCGGCCTGGGCCACGGGCTTCTGCATTTCCTGGTCGTAGCCTTCCACGAAGCGGTAGAAGCTTTCCATGCCGGGAAACTCCTCGTCCTTCTGGTTCAGGCGCGGGCTCTCGTTCAGGCAGGCGTAGTATTCGATAAGAAACCGGCTCAGGATGGTGCGCTCGGATTTATCGAGCCCCGTATCCTTGCCGCCCTTCCACAGGGCCGCGAGCAGGGCCAGGTGAAAGTTGGTTTTCTCGTCGTTGTAGAGCCACTTGCCCGAAGCGTCGCGCGGCACGACGAAGGGGTTGAACTCGATGGGCCGCTGCGGGTCGTACTCGAAGTAGGTGTTGTCGAAGCCTTCGCCGTTAAGCGACTGCAGCACGTTGCGGTAGGTGCCGCCCACGTCCATGATAATCTGGCGGGCACCCTTCTCGAAGCGCTGCACAATCAGGTTGCCGAAGGTGTAGCTCTTGCCCGAGCCGGAGGGGCCGATGACAATGGCGTTCTGGTTGTCCAGGGCCGTGTTGAACAGGTTCACCTGCACCAGGTTGCGGAACCGGTCGGTGAGGTACTCCCCTACCGGGTCGGTTTTGTAGGTGGCCGTCCAGTGGGTGTAGCAGGTGCCGCGGTCGGCGGTGCTCGTCAGCCAGCGGTCCGGCACCTGCCAGGCGTTGCCGGGCAGCAGGCCGAAGAACACGGGCAGGGCCAGGTAGCTCTCGACCACGCTTTCCGTGCCGAACATGTAGCGGAAAGCCGCCGTGGCTTTTTCGACGTTCTCCCGGCGGCTGTTGTCATTCGTGTCCCAGAGCAGCAGCGACAGGTGCAGGCCCACAATCTGCTTGTTTTCGGCCCGCACCTCAGCCGTGAACTCCTCGACTTCGGCCGCACGCAGCGCATTGTCTTGCGTGGAGAGAAACGAGAGGGAAGCGTTGAGCTTGCGGTCCGTATCCAGGCTGCTTAGCTCAGCGCGAGTATTCTGAATGAGCAGGGCCTGGGTGAGCACGTGCGGGCACTGCAGGACGTGGGTGAGCGGGTAGAGCATCGGCGCCGTCACCCCGTAGCTGTTCTTAACTGCAGCGTGGGCCTCGCTGCCCTGGCCTACCATCGAGAGGATGTTGACCTTGTGCTCGCCGACACTAAGGGTGCCCAGGTCATTGCCAATCTCGCGCTCCTGCCGGGTGGGCTGCCCGTCGAAGTTGAGGTTGAAGTACTGCAGGTAGAGCTGGTGAATCTCGCGGCTGCTAAGGCGCTCAAACGCCACGCCACCCAGGTTCTTGATGCCTTGGGTAAATTCCACTGCGCTGGCTTCGGCCACTTCCAGCGTGTGCACGAGCTGCGCGAACGGATTTTTGATAATGGCCTCGCCGGCACGGGCTACCAGGGCATTCACGGCGTTGGTCCGCGTCGTTTTCGCATCAACCGCGGCGAAGGAGAGGAACAGGTACGACTTCTGGAACAGCACCAGCCGCTCGAAGAAGTGCTTGTTCATTTTGCCCTCGAAGTAGGTCTGTTGGGTTTTGTCCTCGCGGTAGGGGCGGTCGTAGTAGACGTCGGTTTTCTGCACGATGGTGCCCACCGGCAGCGGCCGCAGCACGCCCACCAGCGCGGTCTGGAAGGCCTCGTAGTCTTCGACCGTCCAGCTTTCCATTTCAGCTGGTTCAATCACAAAGCCCACGGCAACGCGGCCGTCCTTGAAGACCACCTTGTCTTCTTCAAAGGAGTGCACAGGCATCACGGCGTTAAACGCGGTTGTTTTTGGAGTTTTTGCCATGAGCAGGAAGGGGAATGGGCCCCACCGCCAGGCGGCGGGGCTGAATGAAGGTGTAGGAGAGCCATCCCATCAGGAAGCCGGGTGCTTGCGTCCGGGTCAGGTAGCGCAAGCCTAGGAGGAGCCCGATTTCCAGGAGAATGACCACCAGATAGACCATGCGCGGAATCTTGACCGCCATGCCCAGAAAGCCGAGCAGCAGCACCGAGCCGATGAACAAGCCCACCAGTAGGCCCAGGTCCTGCAGGTTCATGCCCAGCACCTGCGCGGGCCGCTCGATGGATTTATAGGAGCGCATGGGACCCGCTTAGTTGGTCAAGCCTCCGCCTTCGCTGCCTCCTACGGCGCTTACCAGGTCATCTTTGAAGAGCTGGAAGCCAAACCAGAGCAATACGCCGCCCACTAGCCAGCCGAGGGAGCCCAAGGCATCGGGTGAACCCTGCACAAACTTCATGACCACGCGAATCAGGCCAATAATCAGGATGATGGCGAAGATGACCTGCACAATGCCAATCACCTTTTCCTTGACCTGGGTGAGGGCTGCTTCGGCGCTTTGAGCCCGGGCCGCGCCGGTGGAAAGAGCCAGCACCGTGAGCAGCGCATAGCCGCGCTGCTCCAGCTTCGAAGGTTGGTAAGCTTGGCCGGCTATCGCCAGGCCAGTGGCCAGATTCAGGGGTTTTTTAAACATAAGAATGAGGGAAAGGGGAATGGAAATGGGGCGCTTATCTCCTCAAAAAGCAGGGTGAATAATGCGCATAGAAAAAGCTTGAAATTGCGGTTAGCCAGGCGCCGTGGCTTCGGTTATGAGGGCTGCCAGGGCCGCTTTCTGCCCCTCGGTGCCGGTGCGTAAAGCCGCCCGGGCGCGCTTTTTTAGTTCTACTTCAGCCTTGCGGTTTGCTTCGTCATTTTTGGTGCCCGTAGCTTCCGTCAAAGGGTTCGTGTAAAGTGCTTGGGGCACCGTATCGACTTCCGCCGCGGCAGCTGGCGCTTGTGCCGTGGGCGCTGCTTCAGTCGTGGCCAGCTTCTTCCCCACTGCCGCCGTATCTGCGCCGAGCAGGTCCAGCACATTGACTCTTGCGCCAGGAGCATGCCGGGAGGACATCAGAGGAGCCGGGACAGCATCTGCTTGTGGCGCGGCATCCGGCTTCTCGACCAGCGCGGAGTCATGTACGAGCGGTGCTTTTTCGCTCGTACCAGCTGCTTCCGCTTGAGCAGCCAGTTCCGTATTTGCTCTCTCTGCTTCTATCCGCGAATCCTCGGCGGGCATCAACTTTGACAGCGGGTTGGCAGCCGCTTGCGGGGGTGTCGTGGAAAAAGGCTCCCGCTGGGGAAGAACTGTTGCTGGGCCATAATGAAAAGACCACACTGACTTATGATTGCGAGGGGCCACGATAACGGCACTCCGCGCCTTGCCCTTGAATTGCCACCAGACTAAACCGGAGACTATTCCCAGTAAAATGAGGGCAAGCGCAACGAAAAGGGCCATTTTCATATGAGCCCTGCTTACGATTGGTGTTCTGAAAGAGTTCTGAAATATTTCTAAAACGATTCTTATTAAATTCTGTAAAACTTCTGAATGGTTTCTGCGTTAGCATTGGTCCACGCCATTCTGGCTGGTTATCTCCACGGAGTTACCGCCAGAGCGGGGGGTATCATTGTGGGTTTTGTGTTCAGCTATTTGCAGCGGTTGGCTGCAATTCGTGTCTTTGTGGATTATTCTCCGTTTCAATCCACTCACGCACTTCTTCACCCCTCACAAAGCCACCACCCACATGGTACCATCCCCCCACATCTCGGCCCCCCTGGGCTTCCCCGACCTAACCCTTTCCGTTCCTTATGCCGACGTTTTACGCTATGCCCAGTTTCGCTTATTAATGCTGCCCAAAGGGGAGCTTAAATCCTTCTGCGAGCAGCACGAGCTTCCCTACACCAGCATCGTAGGGCTTAAAAACAGCTCCCTCAAACGCGAGGAACCCCGCCTGCTCCAACGCCTGCTCCGCCACCTTGACGTGGCCACCGAGCTAATCAGGATTCCTCCCAATAGCGTGAGCCCACGCTTTCTGTTTCCCAGCCAGGAGGCCCTGACCACTTTCCAAAAACAGTTAAAGTGCTTTGACAGTGGCACCCCTCCCCTGCCCGGCGCCGAGAACGCCGCCGGCCATGCGGCAGCCCCCACCCCATAACCACGACCGGATAGATTTCTAGGTAGCGAAGCGGTTCACCCACCGCTTCCCTTTCTCGCCCGGAGCTACTGGTCATCAACGACCAGCCGTAAGCTCCCTGCGATGAATGACCGTACCCGAGAAAATGACCCTACCGAGCTTGACCGGTTCAAGCGCGATATTGACTTAGTGGACTACGCCCAGCGCCAAGGCTACCAGGTAAAGAAGGAAGGCAAGCGCGGCGATTGGCACCAACTCGAAAAGGACGGGGAAGTGCTCATCGTCACCCGTAAAGAGGACCACCAGGTATACCTGAACACCGGCGACGACCGCGACAAGGGCAGCGTCATTGATTTTGCAAAAACCCGGGGCGGCGCTGGCCACGGCCTGAATTTGGGGCAGGTCCGGCAGCAGCTACGCGAGTACCTGAATGACGGGCCTGCCCCAACTCGCATTTATGCGGCTCCGGTCGACGTGAGCCGGCTCAACGCCCTGCCCGTGGGCGACCCCGAGCATGAGCGCCAGCAGCAGGAAGAACGCAAAACGCGGCTGATTGCCGAGGTGCTGGGCGTCAACAAGGAATTAACCGACCGCACGTACCTGCACAGCCGGGGTATTACCGATAGCACGATTGACAGCCCGGCCTTTCAGGGCCGCATCTTCACGTCGCAGCAAAACGAGCACCGGAATACCGCCTTCCCGCTCTATAACGAGCAAGGCTTGGCCAGTGTCGAGCAGAAAAACGAGCACTATAAAAACCTGCTGCCGCTGCCTAAAAACGGTATTTGGGTATCGCACCCCACGCTGGGTAAGGATACCCCAGTTGAGCGGGTAGTCGTCTCCGAGTCGGCCATTGACTCCCTATCGCATTACCAGCTCAAGCACGAGCAGGACGCGAAAAACACCCTTTACATTGCGACCAGCGGCACCCCCACCGAGGCCCAGATAGCCTTGATTCAGCGGGTGATTGACAAGCAGGAGCCGCGGGAAATCGTGCTGGCCAACGACCGCGACGCGGGTGGGCGACAGTTCAACATGAACTACATGAACGAGCTGCACCCGGCCCGGCCTTTAATTCCCGTAGCCGAGCAGGAAGCCTACAAAGAAGCCAGCCGGCCGGTGGAGTGGCATGCGACGTCGGATAAGTACCACACGGCGTTGAAAGTGAGCTACCACCACGACAGCGCCGAAACCGGCGCCGCCCAGGTGCAGCAGCTCACCGAGCGGGTAGCCCGAATAAATGGCACTGGGGAAGCCGGCCCTACCATTGAGCTGGAGGTACAGCGCAGCACCGAGCGGGAAACCGTTCTTCGCTTGTCGGTGGCAAAGGCCGACACCGCCCAGCTCGAAGTAATCAGCCAGGAGCTTTACCGCCAGCGGGAGCAGCTGCGGCCCGAGCAGGAGCGCGGCCAGGAGACCTTCATTCGCGTCGACTATCCGCAGGCCAAGGACTGGAACCGGGACCTGGAGCTAACAGCCCAGGGCATGAGCGCAGACCAAATCCGCGCCCAATCCCTACTCGATGAGCAGCAGCGCGCCGCCGAGCGGGAGCAGCGCCGGCAGGAGAGCCAGCAGGAGCAGCAGCGCCAGGCCGAGTACGCCCGCTCTGCCGCGATGGAACGCGACGAGCAGGAAACCCGCCGCCAATACGACGCGAATCAAAAGCAGCGCGGGCGGGACAGCACCCCGGAGACGCAGCAAGTGCGCCAGGGGGAGGACAATCGGATTACCCAGGCCGTGGTGGGTGCGGCGGCAGCTGATACGAGCAGCCCCGACGACGGGCGTCCTTTTCGCTCTTACCGCAACGAGCAGGAGGCCGCTGAACACACCGCGCAGTTTGTGCACGCCAAGGATGCCGGCTTGGTGTTGCTCAAGGAGTACATCAACGACAATCCCCCTCTTACTGGCCGCAAAGTTGACGAAGCCGAGCAGGAAGAGCTTCGCGGGCGGTCCCGCTACGAAGCGTCCGTGGCCGCTAGCAACGTGTCCACCGGCCAGCCCGCAGAAGAGAAAACCGCGACCTGGAAGATTGACGAAGTTGCTCCCAATACGACCGGCCGCGCCGAGGCGTGGAAGGAAATCCTGGATAACTCCGGCTATTCCATGCGCACGAGCGAAGTGCGGAGCACCGTCGATGAACAGGGTATCCGTCGGGCTGAATTCGATATGACCTACCGGAACGACCAGCCGGATATTGCCATCATTCACGCCATCGTCACCAACACCAACGCCCGCGCCGAGGCGGGCAATGAAAAGTATGCCGGGGTGCGGGTTGTAGAGGGCGAGCCCGACCGTGCTGCTCGTCAGGCTGCGGCCGAAGCAGCTCCCATTCAGCCCCATAATCGGGACCGTAGCCTAGATGTTGCTGACAAGCCCAGCGCCGAGTCCAGCACCGGCTTCCAGGGCAGCGAAAAGCAGGTTATCATCAAAGTGGATGAGCCCGCAATCACCCCGGGTGAGCGGGGGCAAGCCGAGGCAGTGCAAGCCGCCATCATTGGCAGCGGGGCCCAAGCCGGCGACATTCAAAGCACCACCGACGCCGATGGTACCCGGCATTCGGAGATGAGAGTTTCCTACCGCACCGACCAGCCGGAAATCGGCCGTGTCAGCCACACGTTAGATGCCGTGGAAGGGCAAGCCGGTAACCAGGTTCTCGAGCATAGCAGCGACCGCGCCGAGCGGCGTGAGTTGGGCCTGAATTACCAACAGTCTCTGGCGACCCGCTCCGAAGAGATTACGCGGTAAGTAGCCACTGAGCTAGTCGTTGAAAAAGCCGTTCCCTTGAGGGAGCGGCTTTTTCGTTTGCTCCCCGCTTCATCAGGGACGGAAAGTGCAGTAAGCATGGCAAAAGAAGCTGGCCAAATCCTTGATTTTACCGGAAAGCGTGACCGGGTTGTATCGAGTCCCCATTCCCATGTGCCCTTTTTACCCCTTTCAAGACAGGTTTTCAACGGTGTTCGAGTAGGTAAAAAGCATATGTTGTTGAATGTGAGTAGTTAGTGTTTTTTAACATCAAAGAAACGGTCCAGCAGGCTTTCCCAACTTTACTTCCAGAAAGACGCTCTGAATGCTCCAGACGTGGAGCCTTGCAAAAAAGGGTTTCTCTCAAAAAAAAACCCTTCGCATAGCTAGGGGCGATGATTTGCCACTTTCGTCCTACTCCTCCGAGCTGGCAGATGGTAGATTTTTCCAAACCATGACAGTGCACGCTACTACAATAGTAAAAGCCCCTCCCTTTGATGAAACAGAAAGTACGCTCCTTACCCCCTAATCAGCCCGCAAAAAAGGCGGGTGAGTTCCCCCTGCCAGCGCGAACCTTAACGGAGCACTCCCCCGCGTCGGTTACCCCAGTTACAACCGCGGCTTTACCGCAAACCCCCTCCTCCCCCACCCTGATGAGCAAGAAGATGCTTTTTCTCCTAACCACCGTTTTCACCCTCCTGGCCGGTGGGTTCTACATGACCTACCGCGGCGTGCAGCTGTATCATGAGTGGACGCGTCCCCAAGTGCCAACGGCTACCTCGGCTACGGCCCTCTCGCAACCCGGCAAACAGGTGACAACTTTCAGTTTCACCGTCAGTCGGGAGGTGGTGGCCCCCCCTGTTCCGACTTCCTTTCCCCACCGCCCGCCACGTCGCCGGAAATAGTGCAGCTTTGCGCTCTTTTCAGCAGTATCACTTTTGCCTTAACCCTCGACGAGCAAATGCTTGGATTTCTAAGACTCGCCTATTACAAACGGTACAAGCCGGAGGTGCTGAGTACGGCTTATCACGAAGCAGGCCATGGGATTGTCGCCGCCTTATTCGCTCAAGAGCTTGAGCTTGTAAAGCTGACCGTCAATAGGAAGGCCCTCAAACGTGAAAACCGGGCGTACAACGGTGCTCTTCATGTTTCTTTTTTCACAAAGCCCTTGGATACCGACTTTGAAGCAGGCGACCACTTAACGTTGATTGCCTTGGCCGGCACCTGCTCCCGGACGTTGTACACGCGGGGCCAGGAGGCGGTGTATGACGGCATCACCAACATGACCTTCTATGTAAACCGGGATGCCATGGACAGGACCGGCGCCCACGAGGACTGGTCTATTGCGTCCTTGCAGAGCACCAGAACCCAGGGCTACATCAATGCTCCGAAAGATGTAATCCTTAACAGCGGGGTACGTTGGGTATTTAACTACCTGATGCAGCCGGATGTATGGAGAGCCACGGAAAGACTCGCCGAAGAAATTATCCGTCGACCTGGTTTGACCTTAAGTAACAATCAAATTTCTCGTTTTCTGAATAAAATCGGCTTCACCAGCTATCTGGCACAGCATAGCAAGGGACTACTATCCATGCGTTACCCGTTAAGTGTAAATAGCCTGGTTCTTTGAGCGGCGCGGCTGCAAAACAGCGTGCCAGCCTACTTTCCCGGAGCAGCTTTATTGCTTGCGTCTAGCTTTTGCTGCAGGGAAGCAAAACGCGGGTCGAGCGCGGCCGGAGTAGGAGTGTATGTTGCCTTCGGGGCATACGGCGCCCATTGCGTTCGCTCCGGAGGGGCGACGACAACGGGCGCCAGGAGGACCGTACCGCCCGTTCCCTGCAGGCTGTGCACGGCCGCTCGGGGCTCAAAGCTGCCGGGCAGGCACTCGGCGGGCACATACACCCGGTTCTTGGCCCGGGTTAAGGCAACGTAGAGCAGGTTGATTTCCTCAAAGACGCGGGCTCTAACCCCCGGCTCCGGGGGCTTGGCCGCGAATTCCTCTTCCAGCTTGTCAACGGTGGCCTGCGTGATAAAATCCGGGGTTAATTGCACTTGGTTGTATTCCAAACCTTTGCAGCGGTGCACCGTGGAGAAGTAGAGCTGCGCTTGGTCGCGGGCACCGTCGGCCACGTGCAGGCGCTTCAGCTCCTTGATGAGGTCGATGACGTCGTTGCCGTAGTCTTCCACAATAGTGATGAGCATCTGCAGCTGGCCGTCTTCGGTCTGCTCCGCGTAGTCAGCCAACTCCTCCAGATTGGCCATTTTGCGAATCAACGGGTCCTTGATGGCTTCACTCCTTCCGTTATAGAGCGCCAGTACATCCGTTAAGCTCGCTCCCTCCCCCGCGTAGGTGTAGGAATTGATGTTGCCCTCGAAGTACACCCGGCGCAGCTGCTGCCGGTGCTCCTTGACGTATTCTATGGCCTTGAGCAGCAGCCCCAAGTTTGTGCGCCCGATGACGGCCCGTGTGGCCCCCTCGACCAGGGATTCCGATGCGGCACCCGTCACCACGAGTTGTGGCCCCGCGCCAAGTTGCGTTTTCCAGCCCAGCACGTACGTGGCCAAGTCGGCGATGGGCGGCCCAAACCGGAAGCTGGTGCTGAGTTGAAGGCTGGGGTAGTCGGTTCGTTCCAGTGAATTGACCGCGTGCCGCCAGCCGTAAATCTGCTGGTGCGTATCCCCGACAATCACTTTGGTGGCCGGCTGCCGAAAGAAAATGTCCAGCATGGCCCCGGAGGCATCTTGGCCTTCGTCAAAGAGGATGACGTCGGCCGGCAGCACCGTGTGGCTGAGTTGAAATTTCTTCAGGTAGAAATCGTGCGTAATGGCAATTTCGCCACGGTCCATGCGAGCCAGCAACTCCCGGCAGCTGCGCTCAATGGTGGCGTAGTGCTTGCCCACAAATTCGCGGGCCTTGGGGTCGGCTATTGTGGCCAAATAATCGAGCCGCTGCACCTGCGCCTGGTCGCTGTTGCAGAAATAGGTCACGAACTTGGTAATGTGGTTGGCCAGCACGTATTCCTGGTGGCGCTCCTGGCCGGTACCCCGGGGCAGCTTGAGCATTTCAACCAACTCGTGCGCCCGGTAGCCCTTGTGGTTAAGCTGGTAGCGGCTGCCGCGCACCACGTACCGGTAGGCCAGCGAATGGGCCGTTTCTACCATAACGTTTGGCAGGCCGGCCGCCTGAAACTTGCGAATGGCTTCCTGCCGCACCGTTTTGTTAAAGGCCAGGTAGAGAATGCGGGCCGTTGCCGGTTGGGCGCGGGCGTATTCAACCATCGTTGTGGTTTTGCCGCTTCCAGCAACGGCATTTATTTTTAAATGGCCCCGGGAGGCCAAGATGGCAGACTGCTCAGCCGTAGGGGTCATTGCGATAAAAGTGGTTCCAGAGAACGGACGTTCTTGAGCTTAAAACCGTGCGTGGCTATTTCAGCGGTGATGGCCGCTGCTGCCGGAGCGGGAAGAGAATGAAGCACCCCTACTCCAGGTCCGCTCCCACTTTGTCGCCGGTGAGGCTGAAATGGTAGTGCCAGGCCTGCCATATCTCGGGCCTGGCTTCACTGCGGTGCATTGTTTCGGAGTCGATGGTGCGCATCTGCTCGTCAATGGTGCGCGCCGTCCAGATGCCATCGTCCAAGTTGGATTTATAGTAGTTGAGGAGCTTTTGCCGGTTGCGCTCAACGACAAATAGCCAGTCGTCTTCTCGGAAATAGCCCGTCCGCACGGTAAAGCGGTAGCTCTTGTCTACTTCCTCACTTTCCAGGAAGGGCCGCTCGTTATTGGTGAAGGGGTTATCCAGGACTCCACAGGCCTTGCCGCCTGCAAACCGGCGGGTTTGCTCGTACTGGCGGCTCCATACCTCGATAAGCTCGTCCGCTTGTTTTGGCGTGTACGGAGAGTAGTACGCCATGGCAGCGTGCTTGATTTCGGGCAGAAGCTTGCGCCACATACCATCCCGACGACAATGGGCCGCATAGAGCGCGGCCATCCAGTTTACTACCTGAGCTTTTACTTCGGCAAGGGTATAAGCTGCCAGCCATGCGTGCAACGGTTCAGGCATTTTCAGCACAAAGGGCACCCAGTTCGGCGACAACTCAAAGTCGGTCGGATTGGCAAAGAATTTCTCGGAGTGAACAGCCGCGTGCAGCGCTTCGAGCTGAGCCATACGCCGGGCATCGGTGATGAACAGGCTAATCTCTGATTTCTTCCTGCGGATAGCCTGAATATTGGCAACCCTGTCCAAAAACTGGGCTTTGCTCAGCTTGGCAAGTTGGGGAAGGTGACGATTAACGACAATGCCGGTGTAAGTCATAAGTGGAGTGAATAGAGGGACAATATCGGCATTAACCGCCTAAATAAGCCCACCTCTAACAATAGATTTTATAAGTCAAAAAGCGGCAATTGGACAGGTTTTGCTTATTCCTGTCGGGCCTAGGCATTCATTCGCTCCTACTAACTCCCCTACCCTTTTCACAGCGCATCTGGTGGCTATCGGCTAGGCTGGCCTGAACCCTGGAGCAGGCAGCGACGAAGGCGCGGCAGGTAGTTGAGCCACGATATTACGCCAGGGCTCATCGTGCCAAAAAACGGACGCAGCAACGACAGGGGCAGTTGGGGAAAAAAGGCGGAATGCCATAAAATGGGCACCTAATTTACTTGTATTTAATACGAATAAAAGTTGTATAAAGTGCAACTAATGGGTGGCTCTTTTCGTTTAATAAGTATAACAAACAAACGGATTAACAGCTATTTAGCTATGAAAAAGACCAGCAAGCCAGCCGCCAAGAAAGCCACCAAAGGTGCCACCACCCGCCCCGACGTGTACCAAATTGTAACGGACCGGATTATTTCGGCGCTGGAAGGGGGCATCATCCCCTGGCGCAAGCCGTGGAATGCGGTTTACGGCCTCCCGCGCAACTACGCCACTGGGCGGGTTTACAGCGGCATTAATCTGTTTCTGCTGCATTTCAGCGGTTCCTTGCCCTTTTTCATGACTTTCAAGCAGGCCCTGGCATTGGGCGGCAACGTGCGTAAAGGGTCCAAGGGCCACCAGGTTGTTTACTACAACATCAGCAAGCGCGAGAACAAAGAAACCGGCAAAGAGGAGAAAATACCCTTTTTGAAGTATTACACCGTGTTTTCGGTGGAAGATATCGAGGGCATCGAATTTGACCTCCCCAAAGTTCCCAAGCAGGAGTTTACCCCCAGCGAGGTAGCCGAAGGCATTGTCGAGGCGTGGGACGGCAAGCCTGCTATTCAGCACCTGCACCAGCGCGCTTACTACTCCCCTTCGCTTGACTTTGTGAACATGCCCAAGCCGGAGACCTTCACTACTTCGGAGGGCTACTATCAAACCCTTTTCCACGAGCTGACCCACAGCACCGGCCACAAATCCCGCCTTGACCGGGCAGACCTGACCGCCGGCGAGGGCAAGCAGAGCACCAGCTACGCCCGCGAGGAGTTGACCGCCGAAATGGGGGCCTCCTTCCTGAGTGCCGCCGCCGGCATTGCCACCGAGCAAACCGAAGAAAATGCGGTCGCCTACATCCAAAGCTGGTTGGAGCGTCTAAAGAATGACAAGCAGCTCGTGGTAAAAGCGGCCAGCAAGGCGCAAGCCGCGGCCCGGCTGATTCTAGAGACCACGGAGGAACCCGAAGGCGAGGAGCTGCAGCCCACGCCGGCCGCAGAAGCCAGGGCGGTTGCCGTAACCGGGACGGGTGAGCCCGCTGCAATCCTTGACGCCATCGACCGCGAATATTTAGCGGCTGAGCTGAGCTGGCTGCAACCGGTATGACCGGCCCGGCGGGGGTAGCAGCCCCTTGCTGCTACCCCCGCGCCTAGCTCTAGCTTTAACTCTCACTTTTTATAAGCCATGAAGCACGCTTTTTCAGCCAACGCTACCGAAAGCCGGCCAGTCGATGTACACTGCGGTTGGGACCGGACCTTGCAGCATCATTTTCTCACCGTATGCGAGGCTGGCCTGCTGCCTGAGGGCATCATTTACACTAGTTTGATAGAGCGTGGCGGCGGTTTGCCTGACGTGGACGCCGTAGCCGATAAGCTGGAGGCGTTGGGCATTGCGGCCCCGGAAGGCTTTTACGAGCGGATTTACCTAGATGAAGCCTTCAATGAGGGCAACGGACTTAAGCAGTGGTAGCTCCTCCTTCCCCATTCCAATGCCCATGCTATGAAAGCCAGCGAAGCCCCAACTATCCAAAGCCCGACGTGGAACCAGTACCGCAGCCAAGTAATTGCCGCAATTACCGACGTCGAGGTCTTGATGCAGCAGCTTGACAAAGGGATTAACAGCGAGGTACTGACTGAAGAGGTAGCTGAAAGACTCGGAATCGAGATTGACACACCGGACGCTTATTAAGTGCTGCTGAAGCTTGTAAAAGCTACCCGGCAAATTGCCTGCGAAAGCTTACGCCGCACCTGCGAGGACCAAAGAGGGCAGTTTTCCATCTTCCTCTAATCTCTATCACCAGCTCCCGAATGTCTGCTGAATACAAGGCCAAGCTGTGCAGTATGTTTCCTCTCATTGCAAACAAGCATTATGAAAAGACGCGGCAGGACCCATTCGGTGAAGGCTAATGGATAACTTAGGGCTAGCAAATCAGCCTGTTTACGATTCCTGCAAGTATGATTAATCTTGAAAAAAACTGGCAAGCTCTTAAAGATTTACTGTGGAGCCCTTTCCCAGACAAACAAGTCTACATTGATGACCTAGATAACCTGATGGTCATTAAGCGTGATGAGGGCCTGCTGGATGTTGTTGCATATGGCCATGTTACGGGAGACTATTTCTTCCAAGCTGGAGTTCTCAAGTTTGTTCTAGACGTAAAGCGTACCCGTGAAAGCAATGGATGGAATAGCGGGGCTCTGAAATTCATTTTGAATATTCCCTTAGCTAAAATGAAGTACCTGAGTTCTTTAAGAGCCTTTCCTGATGATGTAGAGTACTTCTATTTTGAACCTATCCGTTCTGGTCACAGTGCGCCCATTTTACAGGATTTGCATAAAGAGATTCAAGTCCTTGTTGACCGAAAGCAGCGCGCTAGAGAAAATAGAGCTGAAATGGATGCTACTGATACCGAAAGGGATATTATGAACGCGCTAAGGAATGGCAATGGGGAAATTTACGGATTGTGAGCCCCCTATTCCATTGCTGCTTATAACCTGCTTTACTTTTTCCCTACTGCCCCAAACACCAAGGGCAGCCCATATCAGGACTGCCCTTGTTTGTTCATTAAAACTCAACATCCTTCTTCGGACCAGCTTATAAACTCAGTTAGTTGGCCCCGGGTAACTTGCCCTGCTTGCGAAGGTGCGCCTCGTAGTGTCGGTGCGCGGCGTGGATGTAGCCGATGATGTTGGTCGGCATGTCCGGTCCTTTGGGAAGCTGCACGATAATCTTGCGAATCTCGGACCAAACTGCTTCGGAAATTCTTACCCCTTTCAGCTCTCCAGAGGGCTCTGCGTCTGCCGCGGCCGGCTTGCGGCCGCGAGGACGGCGCTCGACCGGGGCTGGCGCCGCCTGCGAAGCAGCGGGAGCCGTCGGCGTTGTCGCCGCGGCGGGCTGTTCAAGGGGAGTGGGTGGCGTTGGCTCTGGCGTCACGTGAACCGCAGGCGCAGGCTCGGGAAGAGGCGAGGGTTCAGGAGCTACGACCGCAGCGGGTGCGGTTACGGCCTCAGGTGGAGTGGGCGCAGGAGCTGCACTAGCTTTCTCTTCTGCCTCCAGCCGGGTTTGCTCCCCTCCCATCCCGGCCCGCGCTTCGGCGCGCAATGTCTCATCAACCGGGATGCGCTTACGGGGACCTTCGATTTTCGGCTTGACAAATGGGGACTTTGCCATTACTTGGTTTCGCTTGAGGTGATGGTGTCGCTTGAGGTGATGGTGTCGCTTGATTCTTCCAGTTCGGCCGCTACCTCATCGGCTTTGCGCCTGGGCAGGTCCAGCTTTTCTATCAATTCATCGCACACCCGCCGGATTTCCTCTGAGCTGTCCTTGGTGCCGCCGGCAAAGTTGCGGAAGGCTGGGGTCAGGAGGCTATGCAGCGTCGAAGCCCGGGTATAGGCCAGGCGGTGGCTCAAATATGATTGAAAGCGCGATAAGCCCAACTCGTCAATGTAGTCGTCCATCTCTTTTTCCTCTCGCCGCCCGGCAATCCGCTTCGTTGCCAGGCCGAAGTATTGGAAATCCACATCCGCCTTATCAGCGGCTTTTTTCAATGCCTCCAGGATACCCATGAATTCAGCCGTAGAGGCCCGGTCCAGGTAATCCGATACCAGCGGCACTATCACCGCGTCGCATCCCGTGAGCGCATTGAAAACGTCTTCTCCGTCGGCTCGGCCTGGAATGTCGATAATGATGAGGTCGTAATCATTCTCTGGGTTGTCGATGAAGTCGAAGATGCTCTTCAGCGCCATGGGGAACACGTCGTAAGGATAAGTAGCATCCGGGTCAGTTTCCTGCAGGATGGCTAGGCTAGGCTCGTCCAGCTGCTTACGGGTCTTCACGATGCTTTGCTGGTAGTCACAATCCAGGATTGCGATTTTCAATCCGTACTCGGTGGCCAAAGGAGCCGCAAGGACAAGCGCCAGAGTAGACTTGCCGGAGCCGCCCTTCTGGGTGGCGAAGCTGATGACTTTCGACATAGGGTAACTGTTTTAGGAGTGTTGGTGCGGTTACTTCAGCAGCTAAGGCTGGAGCCAAAGCAAATGTAGGTGGAATGTCGTAAAGTAGCCTTGTCGTAAAGTTAATAAGTTGCAAGAGCGTAAAGTTGTAATGTGTTAAACGCAACAAGTAGTAAATATTACTTGTGCACAAGTATTAATGTCGCAAAGTTGCAAAGTTGCAAAGTTGTAAAATTATAAAATCTCTAAAAATGGCTGCCTGCTCAGATAAGTAGTAAAGTCGTATTGTCGTAAAGTAGCAAGTTTAATGCAGGCTTTGACTCCGTTTAATCAATAACAGTAGTAAAGTCGTAAAGTAGTAATGATGTAAAGTAGTAAGCTGTCTAATGAACGGGTTACTCTACTTGAGTCAGGCTTGGTAGAGGTGTTGATGTCGTAAAGTCGTAATGTAGTAAAGTTGTAGGGATGCTAAACTAAGACCGTTATTAGGTCTGAGATAACGCTTTTTACAGGAAATAGCAGGGAGTCCATTCGGGGAATGAAGCGAGGAGGATAGTTAGTCGACATGCTGGGTAGTAGCAAAAGAGCCCAGTATGAAGCGAGGCCGAATATATAATCTAACCAAACCGCCCAGTCCCTACGTACCTAGGGTTCTGAAACAGTTCTGAAAAGATTCTAAAATGCTTCTTAAAGAGTGCATGTAATTTGCTTAGCAAGAAGAGTAGCACAAATACTCGGCTAAGCCATTGTATTCGTGCAACTTATGATTCAGCATAGCTGAATCTTGTAGGTTTTACTCTCTAACTCTCTGATTAGCAATGATAGAATAACCTACAAGGACTGGCCAAAGCTTGATATCCAGCCGATGCCCACCAACCCCGGAACGAAGAGTGTCAACCTCCCTGCCGATACCCACCACTTGCTAAGCAAAGAGGCTAAACGGCTACAGATAAGCCAAGCTGATTACACGGGTGCCGCCGTGCGCTACTTCGCCGAGCGAGGACTGCACCCGGTAGATGATGTAGCCCGTGAGGGGCAACTGATAATGCAGCAGGTAAAAAAGCTTGGAGACCGCGTGTTCGGCTACTTGCAGGAGGAGGAGCGGAGCTTACTGCTGCCAATGCTAGCGGAAATGCTGCGCAGCCGCGTGACCTTGGAGCGGGTGCTTCGCATGAATGAAATCCTGGTAAACAACCTGACGCAACAGCTCAGCAGCCTGAGCGAAGGCCAGCTAGATGAGCAGCGGGAAGGGCTTAAAAAGCTCCGGGCGCAGAACGAAGACATGATAGAGCGGCAAGTAAACGAAGCCGTAGCTACTGTCCAAAAGCAAGACCCAGGGAAGCTAAATGCCGAAGAGAAATCGGATACATCTGCCGCAACTCTCAGCCATTAAACGCTCATGTACGTCAAACTAATTAATCCTGCTACCCACGGAAAAGCTGCCTACAATAACAGCGGAAGCAGCGCACAAACCCTCAATTATTTGAAGCAGGAAGCTGGTCGGGATGGTGAGGAAGCCTCGTTTTTTAGTGCTGAACGGGACGGCCTCAGCGCTGCTGAACTGCGGCAAGAAATTGATTCCAATGTTAAAGGATTGCGGGCTGATGATGCCAAATTCTACTCCCTGGTGATAAGCCCAAGCGAGTCAGAACTGCGGCATATCGACAATGATGAAGTGAAGCTGAGGGACTACGCCCGGAAGGCGATGGAGCAGTACGTCGCCAATTTTCAACTGAAGGACGGGCGGCAGCTCGGCAGCCAGGACTTGGTGTGGGGAGCTACCATTCACCAGGAGCGCAGCTACCGAGGCACGGACCCGGAAGTGAGCACCGGCCAGGCCAAGATAGGAGAGCAGCGACCCGGCTTGCAGACCCACATTCACGTGATTGTGAGTGCCCGCGATGCGGAGCAGAAAATAACACTCAATCCCGGCGGACGCCGCAACCGCTTCGACCTGATGAAGTGGCAGGCAGCTGCGGGCGCCCAGTTTGAAAAGCAGTTTGGCTACACGGCCCAAGCCCATGAAAAGCTCCGGCCCAAGCAGCGCGACGTCAGCCATGATGCCGGCCGGGTAGCCAGGATTGGGGAGCGGGTGGCCACCCTCAACCTGCGCGTGATGAAGGAAGAGCGGCTGGACCCGCAGCGGGTCCAGCAGATTGCCCAGGGCCGCGAGTACGACAAAACGTTTTACCGCTCCCTGGCCACCGTCGAGCGGCGGGCACAGTTGGGACAGCCCATTGATAACGCTTACCACCTGTTGAGCACGGGCCGCGAGCGGCCGGAGCCCCAACACGCGGCAAGCACCTTGCTTCACGCCGTGCAGCAGGCCGTGCGCTCGAACACGGGACGCGAGGAAAAGACCGAGCACCTCCGTGCGAAGAGAGGCCGCGACAGCGCTGAGCTGGACATTGAAATGTAGCTGCCCGCTCCCGCAGTCACCATAATCTTACCCCCACTAATCCGCTTTTAACCTATGACCAGTCAAGTACCCCGGCCGGCGGCCGGTACCCAAGGCGCGGGCCTCATCCTTGTCCTGCTGCTGCTGGCCATTATCGGCGGCGACTACTACGTGCTCCTGCACGGCCCCGAGATTGCCGAGGCCCGCCGGGCGCAACTCATCCAAGCCGCGGGCATACCCGTGGACAGCTTGACACCCCGGGAGCGGCTGGCGGCTACCACGGCGCGCATTGCCGAGCGGCAGCGCCGGGCACGCATTGCTAAGGCCGAAGCTGCCGCCCGCCCGGTGATAGGGGAGAAGGCGGCGAGCGGCGCGGTGGCCCTGACGTACTCTACTGACCAAGCGCTTTTCAAGACCAATGCCGGAACCGATGCGCTGGCAAAAGCCGGCAGTGGTATGGGGGGCAAGCTGCTGGCAAAGGCTGCCCGATTCTACGGGACTGTCGGCATGTATTTGCGGGCACTCCTGCTGCTGGCCGGGCTGCTGCTCGTATTCGTGCAGAAAGCCCCTCAGCCGAGGCCTGGGAATGCCAGGCGCAGTGGCACCAACCGGCAGGCTCTGCGCGTCGTGGCGGGCCTGTGCGGGGCCTTGTTTCTGGTGGCTGGCTATGTTCTGCTGAATATGCACCACTACTCGCCGGGCTTTGTTGAATTCGGCTATCCGGGAGCGGCCGTTGCCGTGCTGGGCTGTGGGGGAGTAGTGGGCCTGCTGTGGGCCATGACTAAAAAGCCGGCCTTCGGCCTGAGCACCGAGCGCCGGAAGGTGGAAAGCCCGGATGCCGTGTATTTCCCCACGGCGGACGGGGGATGGATTACCGTCGTCAATCCCTACCGGGGCACCCTGGTGCTGGGCGGGGCGGGCGCGGGCAAAACCTACTCGATAGGCGAGCCGCTGATTGAGCAGTTTGCCTACAAGAACTTCGCCGGGCTGGTGTACGACTTCAAGTTTCCGGTGCTGGCCGAGGCGATGCAGAAAGCCCTGGTGCTGGCCGAGCGCCGCAAGGAGCGCGAGCAGCACCAGGCCGCCAGCTACGCGGCCAGCCTTCAGGGTAAGCTGCAGGCCCGGCTAACGGCCCTGTTCAACAAGCCCGAGCCCCAGCCGGCCGCGGAGCCGCCCGTGCGGCTGCACATCATCAACTTCCGGGACCTGACGCGCAGCGAGCGAGTGAACCCGCTGCGGCCGGCCGATATGCCGGTGGTGGCCTTCGCCGAGGAGTACAGCAAGGCCATCATCAACAACCTCAACCCGTCGAGCATTCGCAAGATGGAGTTCTTCGATACCAGCTCGGTGGCTTACCTGACCGGCATCATCTGGTTTTACAAAAAGCACTACCCACAGTACTGCACCATTCCCCACGTGGTGGCCACGGCCATGTACAAGGACTACACCCACGTCCTGAGCATGCTGGAAACCGATTTGGAGTGCGGCGACCAGGCTCGGAGCCTTATCTCGGCCGTGCAGACCCGGGCTGACAAGCAGGTAGGCGCGGTACTGGGCACCCTGCAGGTGAATCTGACCAAGATAAACAGCCCCGAGGTGGTGTGGGTGCTGACTCCGGACGAAGGAAACGGGGAAGGCTTTTCGTTGGACCTGAACGATAAACAGAGCCCTAAGCTGTTGTGCATCGGCAACGACCCGACGCTAAAGGATACCTTTTCGCCGGTCGTCAGCTGCGTGATTACGGTGGCCCTGAAGCTGATGAACCAGCAGCATAAGCACCGCAGCTACGTGTTTCTCGATGAGGCCGCGACCCTTTACGTGCCCGGTCTGGAGGTGATTCCGGCCACGGCCCGCAGTAACAAAGTGGCCATGGTGTACATGACCCAGGACCTGAGCCAGATGACGGACGCCTACGGCAAGGAGAAAATGCAGGTGATGGTGAGCAACCTCAACAACCAGTTTTTCGGCAAGGTGAACTCACTGGAAACGGCCAAGTTCATTTCCGAGCTGGTGGGCCGGGAGGACAAGCAGATGGTAAGCACGAGTACGGGCACGAGCCAGGGTGGCACCGGCACCCGCAACAATTCCACCAACCAGAGCACCAGCTACCAGGAGCGCAGCCTGGTGCGGGTGCAGGACACCATCGGCCTGCAGCAGGGCGAGTTCATCGGCCAGACCGTGGAAACCGGCAGCACCTTTTTCCAGGGCACCATTGCGCGGGCCGACGCTACACCGGAGCGGTTCCCGCTGCACCAGATGGTGAGTTTCGGCGGCCCCGATGAGGACCCGGCCAGCGCCCTCTCGCGCACGGTGCAGGAGAACTTTCTGCGGGTGCGCCAGGAAGTAAAAGAAACCTTGGCCAAGCATGTAAACACCTTAGCCGCAGGGACAAAAACGGAGGCCTAAAAACGCCCAGAAGCGACAAATAAGGCCGATTTAGTGTTGTAGTAGTACCACTTCTCATTTCTGAAAAGCCATGAACAAGACCTTCTTTGCGCCCGCTCCTGCTGGCCTTACTGCCGAAGAGCTAGCCGCCCGCCAGCAGCGGGAGCACGACAGCAACAACGCCATTGCCACGATGATGAGCAATGGCCCCGCGCCGAGCCCGGAGGCCCTGGCCCTAATGCAGCGCCACGTCGACGGTGAGCTGACGATAGAGCAGGTCATCGAGCTAACCGACGAGATGCTGAAGGCCCGCTACGCGGCTAAATCGGGAGCCGGCACGCCCACCAGCGATGCGCAGTAATGGCGGTGTTCAACGACGGGTTCAGCGACGAGCACGGCGTGCGGCTGAACAAGCTTGGGATTACGAACCCGGAAGACTTGGCGCAGGCTGAATCAGACTCTTCCATACCTCGTTTAAAGCTGCTCAACAATCAGGGCGGCATCCAAGGCGGGCAGTACGACCACGCGCACCTGAAGCAGGTGCACGAGCGGCTGTTCAGCGGCGTGTACCAGTGGGCCGGTGAAACCCGGGCCGACCGGGGGTTTCAGGGGCACAAGGATACCCGCGTGACGGGCTTCCGCGAAACCATGACGTACGCCCCCCACAAAGAAATCCCTGAGCGGCTGGATGCTATCGGGGCCCAGCTCAACCGCGAGAACAACCTGAAAGGCTTGTCGGCCGAGCAATTTGCCGAACGGGCGGCCTACTACCTCGACCAGTACAACCATGCCCACGCCTTCCGGGACGGCAACGGCCGGACCATCCAGGCCACATTCACCCAACTGGGCAAGGAAGCCGGCTACGATGTGGACTTTAACCGGGCCAGCCCCGAGATTCTAAACCGCAGCCGGGACCTGGCCATTGTGCGGCAGTACCCGCCCGCCGAGGCGGCGAAGAACCTGCAGCCGCTGAAAGAGATGTTTCAGCAAATCATTACGCCCACGGCCGGGGCGATAGGGGAGGGGCTGCGCGACCCGCGCCAGGCGGTAACGCCCACCCCGGAGCTAAGCCCGGCCATGAAGGCAATGGATGCCCGGCGGGAGCTGGAAGTGACCGGGTACCGCGTGGCCAGCGTGGTAGCCAATATGCCCGGACCCGGTAACCGGGAGCAAGGCATCCGGCTGGGGCTGCAGGTGGAAGCCGTGAACCTAGACCCCAAGGCCATTCAGGGTAAAAGCATCACGGAGTTTCAGCAGGCGGCGGACAAGGTGCTGAAGCACCCAGCCATGAAGGATACTCCGCTCGACCTGGCCGACGCCCAGCGCCTGAAAGCCGCTTCGGTGCAGGTGCTGCAGCTGGCGGAAGGCAAGGAGCTGGTGGCCCCGCGAGTACAGCGGCTGCCCGCGTCTTCGGTGGCAGCGGGCCTTGCCCAGTCCGCTCCCCATGCCCTCAGCACGCACGCCGAGGCCCAGCCCGTATTTGCCACTGCCGCCCGGGAGGTGGCCCAGGTCCTAGAGGCCCACGGCCAGGCCGCTGCCGGGGCCAGCCTGCGCGAGGTGGCGAAAGACGTAGCGCGCAATCCGGTGATTTTTGGGCCTAACGCGGAGAGTTTTCGCAGGTCCCTCGACGCGGCCGAAAAGGTGCCGGGGCTTGGCAGCAGCAAGCATCTGGAGGACCTGCGTAGCGCAGCCCAGGTGATGGCCACTGCTCCGGTTCAGGAGCGCGGCAGCTCCGGTATCGGCCGCATCAGCGGTGGTATCGAACGGTAAGCCTCGTACCTTGCTGCTATGCAGGACGACGAACTACGCTTTCTCGAAGAGCAACTGGCCGGCACCGAGCTACTAGCTTGCGTGGCGTGCGGGGAGGATACCTTGCACGCCCATTTGGAGGTGCTGGAAGTTTACCCCGTGGGAACGGAACTCCTGATGCACTGCACCCGCTGCCAAACCGAACGGAAGTGGATGGACTGGACGCCACCCACGCGACAGGAGCAAAGCAATTAAGCCAGTTGATTGCCAAGGCAGCTAGTCCTATCACGCGTGAGGATACCCTAACCATTAGCCTGGCTTATACCTTGCAATGGCTGAGCTAATGAGTTCAGCGAGTCCCCATCCTCGTATCAACCAGACTTTTACTAGAGCCTCAAGAAATGGACGAAGCGAACAGAAAGCTTGTAGCCGACCAGTTAACTACATTGTTAGGTGGTCGTGGCGATGTGCAAGCCTATATAAACCACTACGAGACGCAGCCTTCTCAAGGCATCTTGTTGGAAGGGACTTTAACCTTTCAGCAAGCTGAACTGCTAACTGAAGCTATAATTGTGCGCAGCGGCCGGCCGGGCTTACTCATTCAGAATGGTAGCTTTCAGCCAAGCGCTTCTTGGCCAGAATTAGCAGCAGTATCACCCATACTGATTCCCAGCTTTGCTTCAGTTGGACGTATTGAGATGGAGGTTGGAAATAATGTCTGGTCAATCGGTACGGGTTGGGTATATAACAACCACATTATTACCAACCGGCATGTGGCGGCGGAGTTCTTTCAACCTAGCCCGGTTCGAGCGGGTAAGTATGTGCCAAAATATCGAGATTCTGGCCGCCGCGAGACCAACGGTACCCCCGTTATTGCTCCACTCAAGGCCTACATTGATTTTGGGGGTGAGGCAGGTAGCAGCGAAAGTGAATCGAGACGATTTGAGTTGAAGGAACCTGTCTATCTGCCCGATGAGACAGCGGCCGACTTAGCAATTCTAACCGTGCATTCTCGCAGCGGTACAGGTGCCTCCTTACCTAGGTCGCTTACTTTGGCAACTACACCAATCACTGCACAGCAGCCAATAGCTGTTGTAGGTTATCCAGCCGAAATATCAGACCGCAATCCAGACCCTCAGCTGCTCCAAGCTTTTTTCCAAGGGCAAATAGGCGTGAAACGACTACAGCCAGGATATACCACGGCCGTGAGTTCCACTCAGGTCCAACACGACTGCACAACAACAGGGGGAAACTCTGGCTCCCCTTTGTTGGATATTCGGACTGGACATGTGGCAGGAATCCATTTTGGAGGGAATTTTATGGTAAATAACCGGGCAGTGCCAGTAACAGAGCTACGCAGAATATTGCAGGAACTTGGCTTGCTGTAGGCAGTACACGCTCAGAAAGCCCCGTGATGCCAAGCGGGGCTTTTTAGTGTTTATACTATTGTATATTATGCGAATATTTGTTGTATAAATTGCAACTAAGCAAAGCCGGCAATCGTTTCCTAATAAGAAGCAGAAACTCACTCTACAGGCTTAGTATTATGAAAAATACCATCTCACCCGCTGCCGCTACCCTTCCGGCTGAACCGCTCTTATTTAGTCTGCACAGTAGCCAGATACTGGCCGGCGACGAGCAGGGACAACCCTTTTGGAAGCCTCTGCCACCGCGTTTGTTTGTGCAGGTACAACCTGGGCAATCCGAGCGGACTTGTATCGTGGCCTTGTGCGGGACCACGGGCAAGCGTTTTCTTACCCATGCCTACGAGCACGGTCCTTTTCAGTTGGAAAATGGGCAGCGACTGCCTACTGTAAGCGCCCTTGGTGAGTACTTTGCCAGCCAGCACCAGGCCATGTTTCCAACTGAGGGAGCAGCCATGCTGCTAGGCGTAGACGGGAGCATTCAGGAAATTCGGCCCACAAAAGGCAAGACGTTCCAACTGCAGCAGATGTACGCGGCCCTTCGCTGTGACTACATCGACGTGCATCGCCCCCAGCACGGAGCGTATCGGGACTGGATTCTGGTGTTCGACGACGAAGGCAAATTCAAGGAGCGGCCCATAAACCCCCTAGCGACGGCTTTGTGGTACGAAACCTATCCGCTTGACTACTATTCGCCCGTCGACGTAGTTGCCGGCCCGGTGCTACTGATGAAGGCCGACATGATGAGGTAATACCCGCAGCATCCCGGTTGGCCAGTGGCCGGCCGGGATGTTTAGCAATGGGTCTTTTCAACTGCTGCTTGTAGTAAGTGCAACACCATTTTGTATATTGTGCATCGTATGGGCATGGCTGGTTGCTTCCCTACTGCCCCCTTTGCTGCTGACCTGCCGGCGCTAGAAACTGCCAAAGCCACCCTGGCAGCGGTGCTCAAGCATCCGGCTTTTTCGGCTGAGCGCCGGCAGAAGGCCGCGCAACTGCTAACTGCCGCTTCGGACGGGCAGCAGGTTTGCCGTTGGGTAATGCTGGCCCTGTTGGAGAGTGAGCGTTGGGAAGACGACGTCTTGGCCAAAGAAGAGTCACAGTCCGGACCGCCGGCTTTTCCAGCTTATCCCTACTAACTCTCCTCGCTGTGCGTAAACGCCACATTCAATCTGATTTCACACTTCATGCCTTCCGCTTTATTGGAAACGTTACTTAGCATTCCCAGGCTACAACAAACCCAGTCGTTTCCTTGTGTCGACGTCGGCGAGCAGCCGGCAAACTGCGCTTTGGCAACTCACCCAGCTAACCGCAGGGCCGTTGCGTCGAAACTGCCAGGATTTGGATTGGGTGCCATTGAGAATGCAGTGCTTCCCCATTGCGGCAGAAACTAACCTTGCCCATGACCCGCCATCAAATTTCTATTCAAGCTCAGGCAGCTACGGTTACGGCTAGTACCCTCGCGGAACTGCTGCAGCAAACCGGCACCAAGATTATGCAGTTCAGGGATGGATTGGATATCAACCACCGCACGGCGCAGCGCCGCATCAAGGAGCCGGAAACCCTTACCATCAAGGAACTGCTGGCTTTGGCTGCCTTGCTGAGAGTGCCAGAGCAACAGCTTGTTGAACTTATCCGCGACGAGTACCGCAGCCGTCCCACGCCGCCCGATGGAGAAAAGCCGGAGCCACTAGTTGAACCGGCTGAAAAAAGGCATTCCTCTCCCAACACGTCCGTTCCGAAGCGTGGGAAAAAGTGAGGTGGTGGGCGCTTTCTGACTGTTGGAAACTGAAGCTAACTCAATGATTAAGGGCTGTAAGAAAAAAGAGTGATCCTGCATCATGCGCTTGCAAGCCAACACGGCCTTTCCTATTCAGTTCAGGACGGGTTGTTCGCATTGGGTTCTGAATAGGCGGTGAGTTGCCCGTTTTCCATAATAGCCACGTAGCGCGACGCTGTACCTTGAATAACCAATAGTAGAAAGTCGGTAGTGCGGCCCTTGTTCTGATACTGGCGCCGAATCATTTCTCGGTCAGTGCCCGAGGGAGTAGGATGAGGTTCCGGGTGCGTATGCCATTCGCCCAGGTATACCATTTCCCCGCCGCTGTTGTAAAACTCGTAGTCTATGACAATTTGGGCCGAATAGACGTGTCGCTCGAAGTTATAGCGGGATGCTTTGTCGAGTGGGGTAGGTACTGACAGCCGCATTATCTGGATTTCGTCCCCAATAAGTTTGCCCATAATTACCCCACCGGCCTCGGGCTGTTTTTTGCCCCGTTGGGTGAAGCGGTCCAGGATGCCCAGGGCTCCCACATGAAAGGCAATGGTGTGCTTACCAATTTGGTAGCGCATGGCGGAGCTAAAGTTTCGTTTTGAACAAATCACCTTCGGTCATGCCGCTAGCAAAAGCCGACTTGGTAAGGCCCTGCTGGAGCATGGCTTCCTCGTTGCCCAACCAGGTGAAAGCCCAGGCGTCCGAGGAAGGGGCCCGTAATAAACGCCACAATTCTGGAAGAATACGGCTTAGAAACAGCGTTACATATTCCTGCGAGTAAGGCACGTAGCTGGTCTGGCAGCCGGCTTCTTTCAACAGCATTCGGTTACTGGGTTTGCGATACTCGCTGGTGGCCACCACGTTATAAGTGTAATATCCTTCCTCGAATAATGCGCTGTAATTGACCGTGTGGCCGGGAGGAAAGTAAAGAAAATGGCCGCCGGCCAGGTACGGTTCAACCCACAAGATGAATATGGGCCGGGTTAGTATGCCTTGGGCCTGCAACTCGACCAGATGCTGCTCGACGGCGCTACGGCCAATGGCAAGTATAATGGCGTCACACTCGTTGAGGTAGGCCGGGTCCTGATGGGCCACTTGCGAGATGGAATCTTCGCGAATGGTGACGCGGCGCAACGGCTGTTGCAGTTCCAGGTAGCGCTGCAGCCCTGCCGCTTTGCCGGAATTCACGTAATCCATGCCGAGCAGGTGGCGGGGAATGTTTTCCAAAGCCAGTCTTTCGGGGTCCACCAACCGCATTTCCTGCAGCGGAAAAGATGCTAAGTAGTGCAGCAGGTTGGACCCGATACTGCCCAGCCCCGCCAGCAGGAGGGTGTATTCCTTGGCTGGGGCCTCCCCAGCCGTGCGTTGGGTAAGCCGCTGCGTGGTTAGCGTATCGAAGCTGAGGCGCAGCACCGGCCGGGGGCGGTCGAAGCTGGTCAGCACCTCGACCACGGAAAGCGTGCCGGACCGGAACCCCTTCCGGTTCAATTGGGGTAGTGCGTGCTGCCAGCCAAAGTAGCGCACCTGGCCCGCCAGCAGTTTATGAAATACGACCAGGGGTGCCGTTGTAGCCCCTTTCAAGTACTGCTGCAGGGCTGCACATTGATTTGAAAAGTGCTGCTGAACCAGCGCCAACGCCGTGCCGTTGCCCAGTTCAAACGGCGGCTCAACGTCTCCTAGTTCGCCTAAATGAAAGGCCGGCCGGGGTTCCGTGGCAATGCCGTGGCGCTGCAGCATTTCCTGAAACAATGTTGTGGCCGCATCTGCGGCCGGCAACACCAGTGTAAAGCCGCCAAATGGCTTTGCTAACTGCAGCAGCGAACAGGGCCCGGGGGGCAACGCCGTGGCCGCTAACGAAAGGCCGCTTGCGACTTCGTCCTTTTTCGAGTACCGGTTTTCCCAATAGGCAATAAATTCCTGCTGGAAATCGGCCGCGTTGGTGCCCGCCAGGCCTTCCTCAATCAGGCGCCGGGCCTGGGCCACGCAGGCGCGCACGATGCCGCCCGGGTCCGCCGGGTTGACGCTGACGGTTTCGGGGTCGTAGGTGCATACTAAACCCGCAGTGTCCACGTGGGGCAAGTAGCGCAGCCGCTCGTAATACGCCCGTTCCAGATAGATGGTGGGCAGCACCAACGGAAAGTCCGCCGGCAGCCCCACCAGCAATTGCAGCGGCCGCACCTGTCCGTCGGGACCGAATACTTCTGAGTCCAGCACCCAGACTTCCGCAAACTCTTTAAGCTTGCGTAAGCTGATTTCTCCTGGACTCAGAACCCGGCAGCAACTGAACTGCTGCAACTGCGTGAACGCCTGCTGCCGGGCCTGTGCAAAGTCTATCATCTAGGCGCTTTTCGCATTCTCCGTAATGATGGCCGGGGCGCCGAAGGCCCGGGCACCGGTGTCTTTGTCCTCGGCGAGGCGGCAGGGAAAACGCGGGCCCAAGTGGGTTTGCCATTTTCCGCAGGCTGTTTTCTGGTTCGTCTCGTTCACCGCCTGCTTGGCGGCTTCCAGAAAGGCGTCGAGCCGCCCGAGGAAGTAGTCCTTGTGTTTGTAGTCATCGAGCAAGTTTTCTCCCGCCGGCACCGTGGGCCGCTTGCATTCAAAGGCGATGGTAAGCGTGTCGCGGATGGCTTGCAGTGTGTCGCGCAAGGCAATGTCGTCGCGCTCGTTGTAGCGGGCATTTTCCGCGGCCCAGATAGTCATTACCATGCCGATGGGCATCTTGCGGGTGCCAGACTGGTCGTTTTGGTAGTCGGCCCAGGCTTTGAGGTACCGCACCAAGCTGCGCAGCTGCTCGTGGGCATCGGCTTGGTCGGTGAACCACGTCACGAATTCGCGCGGGTCGCTGTCGAGCCAGCTCTTGGCTTTGTGGGCGAGCTGTGGCACGGCGTCTTCGTCGCCTTTCACCAAAAAGTAGATGGGCAAGTCGATGTTGTGCCCATCGTGGTAAATCACCCGAATGCAGGTGTTTTTGTCCACCGGCGGGGTATCGGTATGGCCGTCCACCGCATCCCAAATCCAGTTGTGGTACGTCTGAACCGATTTTCGGTCGGACTCCTTGCCAATGAAGTACACGCCGTCGTCCACGTCGTACTTGTACTTCGTCACTTCTTCCTCGTCCTCGATGACAACCTTGGGAATGGGATTGATGGCGATGCCCATCATGAACGAGCCTTGCCCATGGAACTTGGGCTTAATCTCGCCCGGCTTTTCTTCCTTGAAATATGTCTTGATGCGCCGACGCAGCGCTTTACGGGACTTTTTTAGGCTTTTGCGCCGGGAATCGTGGAGGATAATTTCCTCATCAAAGACTTTGAAAATGGAGTCGCAGTTGGCCATAAATCAGTGGGTTTTGTAGTGCTTGGGGTAGGTAAAGAAGTGAGCGACGTCGGGATTATTCCGGAATAAGTAGCCTTGGTCATTTCCCTTACCAGACAGTAAATTCAACGCTGCGGGCGTAGCTACATCAAGCTGCACTTGGCTGGCTTGTTCATGCGATACATCTGGGCACGGGATGCGTAGGTATTTCACATTTACATCGTTCACCTCATTCATGCGTGACATGAAGTAGTCGGTGAATAGGCTCTGGCCCGTCATAGAGGTTTCAAAGAGTGAGTCACGCCAACCGAAAAACGAACGGAAGCGGTCTTTGCCAGCCTTCTCACCACCGGTTAAAGTGAGGCTGCTTACGGACAAAATGCTGAGTTTTTGAAATTGCTTACCGTTACCCACGAAGTATCTCAGGGCCTCTACAAAGCCAACCAATGTTGGATTATTAGCCCAGACGCCCCCATCTATAAATTGCTTATTATCGTAGTTGGCATTTTCGGCAACAGGGAAGTAGGTCGGGGCTGCACTGGTAGCCAATGCTACATCTACATACCTCGCTTTATTGTCCCGGCTCAACTGCCCTTCTTTGTGGTCAAACTTGAATATGTAAGGACGAGCTTCGGTGACGGTATAAGAAGGAATGCACAGCAGATTATGACTTTCGCCAAGCACCTGGTCTCCGAATACCTGATTCAAAGCATGCTTCAATGGCTCATCACTGAACTTGCCACCCCAGAGGATTTGCCTGAAGCCACTGATTAACCGGTGGCTCCTTTTGCCCCATCCAGCTCGTGGAAAGATTTTGGGTCCTTCTTCGCGATAAAATCGGCAGATGTCAGCCGCCGAGATTTTAAGCGATAAAGCTAATGCGATTATGCCACCGGTGGATGTGCCACATAGCATATCGAAGTGGTCAGAAATCTTGCAATTGTATTGCTCTTCCAGGTGCTGCAAGATGGTGGCTGAATAGAGCCCTTTGATGCCGCCGCCGTCAATGCACAAGACTTTAAACGTCTTTTCGCTTGCCTCCATTTAAGTAGTAGTTATGCCATGAGCAGTAAGTAAGGCCGCCGCACCAAGCGGGGGCCGAAGAAGAAATTCATTACCCTGAACAGACCGAATAATTCCTTTTCAAAATGCAATATCCGGCGAGTCTGTTTAGCAATTCGACTTTGCTAAAAATGGTTCAGCTTCTTTTGGAATAAATTTACTGCTAAAGCTCTGTGATAAGGGTAGTGCTTGACAACGAGCCACTTTGAACATGAGGTTCTTGCTTATTCAGTTAGCAAAAGTGAGGTGCCTCCACTGATAGGGGCATCAATGAATCATATTACTAAGGGGTCACCTTGGCTCTTGTGGCCGAGCAACTCCCATTCGGACGTGGGCCGCTGGGCTAGTTGAAAAGGGGCAGTTGGGAAAAACTACGCACTTGGGGCGCATTCGACTGGCGCTAGGCCTTCTGGAGCAGGGCGTATGGCGGACAATTTATTGCGCTTTATGCAATTAAAAATTGTAAATAATGCAACTATTTCAGGGCCGTCTGCGTTTAGCAAGTATAAGAAACGAACAGTAAAACAGCCCTCAGCCATGTTCTACGACGCTTTTGAACTCGCCCCGGGAGAAGTTCCTGCTGACCGGTATGACCCGGCTGATGAGGACCAGCAGCCAAGCCCCGCGCCCGCAACCGACGACTTGGCCGAGTGGGAGGTTAACCCCTGGTTTTAGTCAAGCTTTTCGCAGCCTCATTTCCTCCCTACAGCCCCCTTATATGAAGACCTTCCGCCCTGCCCGCCGCATTCCCGCCGACCGATTGGCCGTGATGCGCGCCAAATCCGCCGCCATCGCCCAGGCCCGCGAAGACGCCTACCAGCAATCCCTTGCCCCGGTTGAGGAATTTGCCGCAGCGCCCCGCCTGACCATGCTTCCCGGTGGGTTGCATTGGTCAGCCCAGCAGCCGGTGCCAGCGGTGGGAACCCAAGTGGACGTGTACCAGAGTGGCCGGCGCGACGTGGTGAAGGTCCTAGGATATTGCCACGCGGCCGGCTTTCTAGGCCTTGTGACCGAGCCGTACCATCCCGGCAGTAGCCGGGCCCGCAAGATGCATCCCCGCGCCCGCTGCGTGTTCGGCAGCCAATTAGTCCAAGCGGCTTAGCTCCCAGTTATTCTCACTTCATTCCTGCGCTATGATGATTTCTCCCGTCCCCGTCCCGGAGCAGCCTAAAATCTGCTCTTCCCAGTGGCTCAACTCCCTAACTCCGTGCCCGCAGTGGGTAGGTTACCCAACCCACTTGAGCTTGCCAATAGACCTGGAGTGGTCGGGTACTACGGCAGTGCCGCCCATTGGCTCCCGCGTTCATATCTACATGAATGGCTTTGGCGCGGCCGAGGTGAAGGCTTATTTCCATGCCGACGGGTACCTGGGGGTAATCTGCCAGCCGGATGAAATGCCGGATTGGTACCAGAAACAAGCTCCAGGCGTTACGCTCGGTCACTTCTTTGGCCGCGAGTTAGAGCCACGCCAGCGTACGCCGGCCCCTGCAGCAGCGGCCGTAACCGCAGCTCTAGCGGTGCCGCCGAGCGAGTTGGCCCGCGTGTCGGACCGGCCAGACGACGCGCACGCGGCCTGTGGCAACGACCCAGGCCTTCAACAGGCCGACGACTGGATTCCGGATTATCCGGAGGACAACCAAGACGGCGCGGAGTACCCGGAATATCCCGGGGACGAGCAGCGCGATTACCCTAGCGACGACCCGCAGGACGAGGAGCGGGAAGCATTGGGCGACCTCTACCAGAGTCAGTTCGAGGACTAAGCTTGCTGGTGGTGCCTGACCAGTCCGCTCCCTTATCCACCTTTAGCCAATATCCCATGTTGCCCAACCTCGCAGCCATTGAAACCCGCGCCGGTCGCATAGCCCTCGGAGCCAAAGTGAAGAGCACGCGCTACCCCGTGCAAGGCCTTGTAACCGCCATTGTGTGGGCTGGTTACTTTTACGCTATTCAGGTCGACAACCGCCACAGCGACGATGCGGCTCATTACGAGTTGCTTTCCCCGCCCACCCCCCAAGGTTTTAACTTCGTCAACCCGTTCAGCCAGCGGGTCACCAGCGGCACCTTTGAGGTCCTGTTGCCCGGTGAGGGCGACCGCATCTATTTTGCCGATGATGCCCACCAAGCCGTTGCCCTGCTTGCTGCCGCCATCGGGCTAAAGAATCCGCAGCAATGGGTTGATTACCTGACGCAGCGTGCCGCCGCAGGCCCGGTAAACGAACTGCGTTGGCGCGGGGAAGCGGTGGGCAGCATCGTCGGCCAGCTAGCCTATGTGAGCACCCGCCAGGAGCGAGCTGCGCCCCTGTTTGCCATCGGTCAGCTGGTGACGTTTTACAACGGGCACGCGCCAAATTCCGTGAGCGGCATTGCCTTGTACAAAGACCGTAGAAACTACGGCAAAACGGTGTGGCACTATTTCAACGCCGAGGCCCACCATGGGCACCACCCCATGAGCGAGGCCCACACCGCGGCCGCGCCAGCGCAGCCATCCCCCCAGACGGCCACGAAGCCGGCATCAGCTACGCCATTGGTCCCCGCCGAGCCAACGCAGTTCAGCGAAGCCATGCAACTCATCCTTGCCAGCCAAGCCGCAACGGTGCATGATGTGGCCCAGCAGATGAAGGCCACGCCCCGGAAAGCGGCCAAGTTGCTCAAGGAAATGCAGGAGCTTTATGGCCCTGCCCCGACGCTGCTGCACCTTGCGCTATTTAGTGGAGCGGCTGATTTGATAGAGATGATTACGGCGCTCCGAAAGCCTGGCGCACCGCTGAAGGCCTCCAGCGGGTAGCCGGCAAAGGCTAGGTTTCACATGCTTCTACTGGAATGCTTCGCGTTGTTTAGCCACGAACTGCTCACAAGCTGCCTGAAACTCCCGGGAGTATTCCTGGCCATTCAGCCGGGCGGCTTCTTCCCGCAACACATCGAAGCTGCTTTGCTCCTCGGTTAGGCTATCCAGTACCCAGGCCAGACCAACCAGCCGGGTCAAGGTGCGGGCATATTCGGCGGGGTCCTCCCGCAGATGAGCAAACGCCGGGTCTGGCTCGTGAAACACCACCTGCTCTAATTCCCACGCGATATCCCGGGCCTCTGAGGTCTGAACAACGTCTGTCCAATTGACGGAGGGAAGCTTGTTGATGTATTCCTGGATTTCCTCCGGGGTGTGTTGCGCATCGAATTCTGCGCGAGCGGCGCTGTTATAGGCCCGAAGCTCTTCCATGTATTCTTCCAGGGAATCCCCGGGCTGGTACACCGGGCGGCTCGGAACCTCCACTGCTTCCGGTCCCTCTTCGGCATCAAAAAGCAGGGGCTCGGGCCAGGAGCTAAGCATGGCGGCGGGCTCGGGAGCTTCGTGCTCGCTGGACAGGAGCCGCTTGGTTAACGTGCCAAATGGTTTGTCTTCGTACTCGAAGTAGGGGGTACCTTTGGCTTGAAACGCCCGCCAGAAGCCCAGTAGAAACTCGTTGCTGATGGTGCCGTGCTGAAAAAGCGAGTAAATGCCAGGGTCGCGCAGGATTCGCTCGAAGGCCGCTTGGTCACCACCCGGCGCCGTCCGGGTAATGAGGACGCCGGCGGCCTCGTATTCCTCGCGGGTCTTAATTTCGCAAATGTTCAGGTATTCCCAGCAGTGTTCATCCAGTTCATCGAAAGGGATGGGCTCCTGATAGTTCATGTTGGCCCGGATGTAGGCATCCAGCACGCTGCCTTCCGCCGCTGCCCGCAGGTACAGCAATTCCGCCGCTGGTGTGCCAATCTGCTCGGGATTAGGGGTCGGCATGGGCAATAATTCGGTGATGGAAATTTTAAGAATTTGCGCAATCTGAGCCGCCCGCTTGACTGTGAGCTCGGTTTGTTCCCGCTCCAACTTGCTGTAGGCGGACCGCGTGATGCAAAGCCCTGCGGCGAGCTGAGCTTGCGATTTGCGCGCCCGGCGGCGTAGGTCCCGCAGAGGAGTAAAGAGCGTTGACATGAGGTGGAGCAGAATGAGTAAACAAAACTATTCGGGGCCCTGCGGGATGAAAAATTAGGGTCCAAAAAGTCGCACGAATCCATAGCGTTACCTTCGAGGGATGCATCCGGCTCCCCAGGAAAGCATGAAAGAAGTTCAGCTATCAGACCTACCACTACTCTCAACCGCTCGTCCGTATGTCATTCATCACGATTCCCCGAATCTGCCCTCTTACTCACCTTTCGTACAATGCAGGCTATGGGGACTGTTTTGTGGACCACTTGCCCAGTAACCCATTGCTCATCCAATACCGGTTTGCGCCCATTGGGGAAGCACACATTAGTCTGCCCACGTGGGTTGGATTAACCGACGGCGTACTACACGGGAATGGCAAGCCGCATTTCGCGTTGGCCGGTCTGTGCCGGGAAGCGGCTGAGCGTGGCCAGGCGGCGCCCACACTGACCGCGGACCTGCTGCGCCAACCGCCAACCGACCTGCCCTACACATTTGAGGAACGAGCGGACCGCTTGTTGCAGGTGCTCTACGACGCCGGGGGCCGGGAACATAAACCACGGGACCTTGAAATTCACCGCGATTTTCCGCTGGCCTACGCGCCAGGCCACGCGGAGTTCCAACGGTTGTTGGAACGGTTGGTGAGCGATGGCCTGCTTACGTTCGATAAACCCGACGACCAGCCCAACGAGTGGATTGACGGCATCCGAACCCGCTATTTTGGGGTACTGCCGACCGCGTTGGGACGGCGCCGGATTGAGCAGCGCGGTCAACAGACGGTGTTGCCGGAGTTGGTGCGCCAAGTGCCCCCTTCCTTCGACGTACAAGTCAGCGTGAAGATTCAACACGCCAAGGTGCTTTTCTTTAAAGAGAACGCCACGCTGGAGGAAATGCGCTCGGCCTGTGTGACGCTTTGCAACGTGCTGGAACCCCTGCGGACGGATGCCAAGCAGGTGCCCTTCCCGCAGTTTTCAAAAGACGTCGAAGCGTTTTTTGGCCTTGTCAACCAATTCGAAATCCGGCACAACAAGGAGCAAACCAAGCGCCTTGAATTTCCTGAACAGTTTGAGTATGTATTTTATGGGTTGCTGAACCTTATTAACACGTACTATAAATTTCAGCAGCGGGCCCGAAAGAATACCGCACAACAGGAGTAACTTAAGAGTAAAGAGGCCCCGCATCCACCACGCGGCTTTTCACGAGTTGCGGTCCGCTTACTTTGTAACCTCTTCTAACGTGATACCATGCCCCACGCTGCAGACGACGCCACCTACAATCAGGTAATTGAGCTGAACGAGCTGTACAATGAATTAGCTCGTTTACAGCAAAAGCTCCCCGGTAGTAAGCCGAAGCATAACAACTACGCCGACCAGGAGCAGGCCGTACGCAATAAGGCTCAGGAAATAATCTATTTCGCCCTTGGTATCCGCAGTGCTGGCACCGACCTGCATTCGCAGGTTGATTCTATAACGGAAGGGTGCGTTCAAACGCGAGCTAACCCTTATAAGAAGCTTGCGCACGAAGTAAAAATCCCCCCTCGCCGCTAGGCTGGGGCTTGCCTAAGAGTCTAGTATCGCGATTAGCTTGTTCCAGCGCAGCGCGGCGTTTAGCTCGGCCGCGAAAGTCGACGCGGTGTGTTTTTGACGAGCGCGTTGCTGCAACCACGTCGTCAGCCTTGCGTCGTGCGTTTTCAGTCGAAATCCATAGGGGTCTAAATAGGAGGGCAAGTCCTGCTTAAAGACCGCCGTTGATTGGTACACACGCAGATAATAATCCGTATCGGCAGGCAGGTGAGAGGTGCGCTGGCCAAACGTTTTGTAGAAATCAGAGGGCGCAAGGAGAGCAGGCATTATGGTTTTGCGAGAGTCTGTAGTTATTCGCTCCCAAGTAATTTTTGAACCGAATGCTGGCCTTGGTTAAAAGTTTGGTACAAAAGTTAAACGAGCGGCCACTCGGTGGGCGAACCGCCAGCTAGTGTTGCCCCAGTGGCGGGGCCAGAAAGGTGCACCTTACCGGCCCCATCTAACAGGACGTGTTGGTATAGGTGAAATAGGGGCCAGAAAGTGGGGCCAAAGCCGTACCTTGGTGGCCCCACCTTGTTGACCGTTTGCGTGAGCAAGGAGGACCGTACTCTCATCCTCGACGTCATGCCGCCCTGCTTGGACATTTACATCGCTACCCGCGAGCGCACCCTGACTTGTATCCACCGCTTCTTGTCGGCCTACGCCGATCTTACCGAGGACGCCGTGCGGGACGATTTTGAAGTGCGGCCCACCGGCTCACCAGAGGGGTTTATCTCCGGCACGCTGGCCACTACGTTAGCGTACGGGCTGGCCCAAGCAGACCGTGCCTTTACCCTCTACTTTCACGGCCAGCCCCCGAACTACCGGCCGATGCTTTACTTCAGTCCGCACGGGCGACTGCTGCTAGGCCTCTCGGTGGAAGCATCCACTCCGGAAGGGGCATCGAACGATGCGGAAGCCGAGCACATGTTGCAGCGATTGAAAGCGGAGTTTAACACGGAGTATGGCCTTATTGCCTTTGAACTCCCTCCCGAAGAAGCCGATGAGGAATTCCCTCCTCACCTCTTCTAAGTCCAATTAAGCTTCTTTTCTATGCATTTCGGTTACGCCCGCGTCTCGGCCAAAGACCAACACCTCGACACCCAACTCGAACAGCTCAAGGCCGCCGGCGTCGACCGCCTGTTTCAGGAAAAAATCAGCGGTGCCACCACCCAGCGGCCGGTGCTCACGGAGTTGCTTGCCACCTTGCGCACCGGCGACACGGTGACCGTGGCACGGCTCAACCGGCTGGGCCGCAACAGCGCCCACATTATGCAGGTGGTGGCCGACCTGCACGCCCGCCAGGTGCGCTTCGTCGCCCTGGACCTGGGCATCGACACCGCCACCCCGGCTGGCCGGCTGGTGCTGGGCATCTTCGCCGCGCTGGCCGAGTACGACCGCGAGAGCATCCGCGAACGGGCCACGGCGGGCATCGCCCTGGCTAAAGCCCAGGGCAAGCACCTCGGCCGCCGTGCGGGGGTGGACGCCGCGAAGCTGGCCAAGGTGCAGGCCTGTCTGGCCGCCGGCATGTCGGTGCACCAGACCGTGGCCGCCACGGGCGTCAGCGAGTCGAGCGTCAAGCGCTACCGGCGCCAGCTGGCACCGTAAGCCCGTGGCCCGCTACCTGCCCCTGCTCGACGACGCCCAGCGGCGGGCCTTCGACCACCCACCCAAGTGGACCGCGGCCCAGCGCAAGCTCTACTGCAGCTTACCGGACTGGGCCACCCAGGTGCTCAACAGCTTGGTGACGCCCCACAGCCGGGGCGGCTTCGTGCTGCAGGTGGGCTACTTCCAGCCGACGGGGCGTTTCTTCTCCACCGACCGGTTTCGGGCCGCCGACGGCGCGTACGTGCAGCAGCGCTACCGCTTGGGCGAGGTCGAGTGGGCGCGCTACGACAAGGCCACCCGCTTCCACCACCGCCAGCTGATTCTGCAGCAGTTCGGCGTGGCCCCCTTCGAGCAGGTCGAAACCGTCGTGCGCGCCCAGGTGACCCATTTTGCCCGCCAGCAGATGAATCCCGTGGCCGTGTTTCATTCGGCGGCCGATTACCTGCGGGCCCGCCGCTGGGAACTGCCGACCTACGCGGGCCTGGCCGGCGTCGTGACCGAGGCCTTCCGTACTGTCGAGGAGCGCCTCACCACCCAGTTGGCGCTGCACCTGACGCCGGCCGTGCGCCAGCAACTCGATGCCCTATTCACCACGGAAGCCGACGAGCCCGCGCACGCCCACCGGCCGTACCGGCTCACCACGCTCAAGCGCAGCCTGGAGCTGATGCGGCCGGCGGCCATCCGCGCCAACGTGCAGGACTACACGGTGCTGCAGGCCCTGTTTGCCCAGGTCCACCCCGTCGTGCAGGCCCTGGACTTGTCGGAAGAGGTGGTGCGCTACTACGCCCGCTACGTGGAGCGGGCGCAGGTCTTTCAGGTGCGGCAACAAGCCGACAAGAAATACCTGATGGTGCTCTGCTTCGTCGTCTACCAGTACTACCAGGTCGGCGACCTGTTGACGGAAACGCTGCTACAGGCCGTGCAGACGCACCGCAACGCGGCCCAGCGCGAAACCCAGGAGCGCGTTTACCGCCAGCAGCAGGACACGGCCGCTCAGCTGCGGGAGCTGCTTGACGGGGTGGTGAGCCACGGCGCGGCCCTGGCGCAGCTGGAAGACGTGGCCTTTTCCTTTGCCCGTACCAACGAGGAGAAAGTGGCCGCCCTGCTGGCCTGGCTCCAAACCCCGGACGTGGCAGCTTTTGCGCAGCTGCGCCAGACGGCCCAGCAACTACGCAAAGGCGGGGGCGGTAGCCCTACCGGCCCATACTACCAAGTAGTGGAAGAGCGTTCCCGCACCCTGCAGCGCCGCTTGGGCGAGATTCTGCGCCGCGTGGCCTACGAGGGCGCGGCCGATAGTCCCCTGGCCCTGGCGCTGGCCCAGTACCGGGCGCGCGACGGACAAGTGGGCAGCCACCCGCCGACATGCTTTTTGAAACCGGCCGAACGGACCGCGTTGGCCGAAGCGGCCAGCCCCGTGTCGCTCTACAAAGCCCTGTTGGCGGGTCACGTGGCCGACCACCTGAAAGCGGGCAAACTCAACCTGGCGCACTCACTGCGCTACCGCCCTTTTGATACCTACTTGCTGGATGCCACCACCTGGGCCACGCAGCGGGAGCAACTGCTGCTGCAAACGAACCTGACGGACTGGCGAGAACCGGGCTCCTTTCTCGACGCCTTGCACACCAAGCTGGCGGCCGCGTTTGCCCGCACCTTCGACCGCCTGGCGGCCGGCACCAACCCCGGGGTGAAGACGCGGGCCGATGGCCGGCCCCGCTTCCTCACCCCGGCCCAGCCCGTGGACGAAGAGGCCCCGCCGCCGCGCCCCCTGTTTCCTGGACCGGGGCTGATTTCGCTGCACGAGGCGCTGCACACGGTCAACCAGGCGTGCCGCTTCACGGAGTGCCTGCAGCACTGGAGCCCCCGTAACCGCCCGCCTCGGCCGGCCGAGCGGGTGTTCTTTGCCGGCATCATGGCCTACGGCTGCAACCTGGGCCTGACGCGCATGGCCCACGCCACCAAGCACGTGGCCCAGTCCGCGCTGGAAAACACGGTCAACTGGTACTTCTCGCTCGAGAACCTGCGCCGGGCCAACGACGCGGTGGTGGCCCTCACCGGCAAGCTGCCCGTCAGCCGCTTGTTCCAGCGCGACCCCAACCAGACCCATACCTCGTCGGATGGCCAGAAGTACTACGTGGCCGTCGATTCGATTCATGCCACGTACTCCTACAAGTATTTCGGGCAGGAAAAAGGGATTGTGTCCTACGGCTTCCTCGATGACCGGCACCGGCTGTTCCATTCGGTTACCATCAGCGCCTCGGAGCGCGAGGCAGCCTACCTGGTGGACGGCCTGTTGCATAACGACGTGGTCGAGTCGACCATTCATTCTACCGACACCCACGGCTTTACGGAAGTCAACTTTGCCGTCACCTACCTGATTCAAGTGGCCTTTGCTCCGCGCATCCAGTCGTTTCAGGACCAGCAACTCTACGCCT
Organism: Hymenobacter saemangeumensis; assembly: GCF_039541835.1. Taxonomy (NCBI): domain Bacteria; kingdom Pseudomonadati; phylum Bacteroidota; class Cytophagia; order Cytophagales; family Hymenobacteraceae; genus Hymenobacter; species Hymenobacter saemangeumensis. Next base: position 99,680 of record NZ_BAABGZ010000075.1, read on the forward strand.
TTGCCGGCATGGACGTGCCGGACCTGACGGCGTACGCCCTGGCCCCGGTCAAGCGCGTGGACCGGGGCCTCATCGAGGCACAGTGGAAACCATTCTGCGGCTCATCGTGAGCCTCAAACAAAAGCACGTGACAGCCTCCACCGTGCTGCGGCGCCTCAATTCCTACTCCCAGCACCACCCCGTGTACTTGGCCCTGCGCGAGCTGGGCCGGGCTGTGCGCACCGAGTTTCTGCTCCGTTACATGGACGACCAGGACCTGCGCAAGCGCATCGACGACCAACTCGACAAGCTCGAAAGCACCCATTCGTTCGCTCGGGCTGTCTTTTACGGCCAAAACGGGCAGATTCCTTACGCCGGCAAGGAAGAGCAGCAGCTGGCCGATGCCTGCAAACGGCTGGTCCAAAACGTGATTGTGTGCTGGAATTGCCTATACCTGAACCAGTACTTACTCCAGGCCCCGGCGGCCGAGCGCCAGGCCGTGGCCGATGCCATCGCCGCCAGTTCGCCCGTGAGCTGGCAGCACCTCAACCTGCACGGCGAGTTTGACTTTTCCGACGAAGCCCTAAAAGACTCGCTCCGTTTCGATGTAGAGGCGCTTTTTGCCTTCCAGTGGGAGCCCCCAGTTGCCCCGCTCGTTTAACCTTTGTACCAAACTTTTAACCAAGGCCACTTATGGACTAAACTCAATGTAGCTTATCTCCTGATGGGCTGTAGGCTTCCCCGTTAGGTGAGCCAGTGAAAAGTAGAGGAAGGTGGTATCTTTTCATTTCTTCCCTACTGCCCATGAAAAAGAGCCGTTTCAGCGAAGCCCAAATTATTGGCATCCTGCGCCAGCAAGGCCAGGGCCAGACCGTCGCCCAGCTATGCCGTGAGCACGGCATCAGCGAACCTACGTTTTACCAGTGGAAAAGCAATTACGGTGGGCTGGAGCTCACCGAGTTGCAGCGCCTCAAGCACCTGGAGGAGGAAAACCGCCGCCTCAAGCAGTTGGTGGCCGACCTGAGCCTGGAGAACCACGTGGTCAAGGAGGTGCTGCGAAAAAAGTAGTCGCCCCAGCCGAGCGGCGCGCCGTGGCCGAGCAGGCCGTGGCCGCGGGGCTGAGCCAGCGCCGGGCCTGCGCACTGGTCGGGCTCGCCCGCCGCTGCTACACGGCCCGTCCTGCCAGCCGGCGCCCGGCCGCCGACGCGCCGGTGCTGGCGGGGCTGCGGGCGCTGGTCGAGCGCCACCCCGGCTAGGGCTTTTGGAAGTACTACTACCGCTTGAGCAAGGACGGCGTGGTGGTCAACCACAAGCGCTTGTGGCGCCTGTACCAGGCCCAGCACCTGCAAGTGGGCAAGCGGCGCAACAAACGCCGCTTGCCCGCGCGTGTTCAGCAGCCGCTGGCCGTTCCTGCCGGGCCCAACCAGTGCTGGTCGCTGGACTTCATGAGCGACGCCTTGACCGACGGGCGGCGCTTCCGCACCTTGAACGTGGTGGAAGACTGGAACCGCGAGCTGCTCGGCATCGAGGTCGACTTCTCGCTGCCCGCCGCCCGCGTCGTGCGCTTGCTCACACAACTGGTCGAGCGCCACGGCACGCCGCAGCGCCTGCGCGTGGACAACGGCCCGGAGCTCATCAGCCAGGCCCTGCAGGACTGGTGCAGCAGCCAGGACGTGGTCCTGCAGTGGATTCAGCCCGCCAGCCCCACCCAAAATGCGTACGTCGAACGCTTCAACGGCTCGTTTCGCCGCGAACTGCTCAACGGTTTCCTCTTCGCTACCTTGCAGCAGGTGCGCGAACACTGCCGTTTGTGGCAGTACGACTACAACCACTTGCGCCCCCACCAGGCGCTCAACTTCGTGACCCCAACCGAATTCCGTCAAGCCGCCTGACCTCTACTTTTCACTGGCCCACCAAATGGGGGAGCTTACAATCCTGCGCTACCTGCTCAGCAAACCCTTGCGACGCAAGATTCACGTCCAGCTCAACAAGGGCGAGCGGCTGCACGCGCTGCGCGTGTTCCTCTGGTTTGGCGGCGACGGGCTCATCCGCCGCAAGCAGGAAGAAGCCCAGCAGGAAGTCGTCGGCGCCCTGAACCTATTCACCAATCTGGTGGTGCTCTGGAACACGGTCTACCTGCAGCAGGTGGTGCAAACGCTCCGAGCTGAAGGCGTGGCGGTACGCGACGAAGACCTGGCCCGGCTCTCGCCCGCCCGCTACGAGCACATCAACCGCCTGGGCAAGTACACCTTCCCGCCAGGTGGAAGTACAACCCAACGGGCTGCGCAGCCTGCGAAACCCATCGGAAGCAGCCCCGTTGGGCGCTTAGAGTAATTTTATCCCCCGCTGCTATAAGAAGGCCAACCTGCGAAGACGACCAACCGCATCTGATTACGCAGGTAGCGACCACCGTCAGCACCGAGGCGGATTTGGCTACCTTGCCGCAAATTCAGCAGGGATTGGCAGACCAGTCGTTGCTACCATCGTAGCAGTTGGTCGACACCGCTTACGTGAGCGCCGAGCTGCTCGTCCAGAGTCAGCAACGCCATCAGGTGGACTTAGTAGGGCCCGCGCGGAAAGACCAGAAACGGCAGGCGCTAGCAGGACGAGGGTATGCGGCAGCGGATTTCCACGTGGATTGGGACGCCCAGCAAGCCACGTGTCCCCAGGGGCATCCGTCGCAATCCTGGATTAAAACCCTGGAAAAAGGCCAGCCCCGCGTGTTTATCAAATTCTCCCGGAAGCACTGCGGGCCCTGTCCCGTTCGTGCGCAGTGTACGCGCATGAAACGCCGGGCCATTAAGCTGCGCGCCGATGCCCCGTATCACGCCTTGCAAGCTGCCCGAGCACGCGACAGCCAGGCAGACTGGCCCCTGCTCTATAATCAGCGAGCGGGCATTGAAGGCACGCTCTCGCAAGGGGTTCGCGGCTTTGGCATGCGCCGTTCGCGCTATGTGGGCCTGGCCAAAACCCATTTGCAGCACGTCTTTATCGCTGCGGCGATGAACCTGTCGCGTATCGTGAACTGGTTAAACGACGTGCCGTTAGCCCAGACCCGTCAGGCCGCCTTCAACCGATTGACTCCGCCAGCAATGGCTTAAAACCAATTCGCCAACAGTATCCTGTTGGAAGAAGAACCCCTTGTGGCCGGGCTGGCAGCCCTTCCAGCCATTCCAGGTAGTCAGTTTCGGGCGATGGTCTATTTCGTGGTGGTGCCACGAACCGCAGGTGGTCAGCGTAGCTCGTTGCCCGCAGGGCATCCTGACACCACTACTTGTCGAACGTCACCGTTCTAACAACTAGTGGTACCACGACTTAAAGTCGTGGCATCACCAGAGCTTGGACCACCGCCAGAAAAAGGCCTCCTGTATCAGGATGGCCTTTTTCTTTTGAAGAGTTGTGTTTTAGCACACACACACAGTTCTCAGGACGCAGTTCAAACCGTTGATATCGCAGTACTCTATAGTTCGCTCACAACCAGGATTGCAGCCCCTCACGCCCCCTTCAATAACCACTTTCAAATTAGAGGTTGACAAGGTGATCTTTTTATCACTTGCTGCTGGGTCATACTTTTCGAGCAAAGTCCTTAAATCAGAAACAAATTCTGCTGCATTTGCGGATGAGAGACTGTGTCCAGCTCCTTTGAAATACCGGCGCGGTTTATTTTTCTTCTTTGCCATGGTGTGTTATGGTTTTACGTAAAAAATTGCAGAATCTGCTATAACTGCGCCGCTCGCTGTCTGGGTGGATGCTCTTACCTTCAAGGTTCCTTTGAATCCTGTCAAGATGGAGTAATAATTCACGATTTGGCCATTGGAATCACTTTGGGTGGCAAAATTTCGAAAGTTACCCCTTGGCCGGTTGACCGAGTCAACGACACTTAAATTGATAGAATGGCCAAGAGAAGGTTTCCCCGTAGACCTAGCCAATTGAACCGTAATCGTGACTTCCCCCGCAGGCTCCGGTTTGTAATACAGCTTATTAAGCAAAACCCTAATGCGTTCTGGATGGGCTCGTTCGAAAGTGACAGTAACGGGCTTGGTAAAATTGCTTGTTCTTGCCGTAATAGTAGCATTGCCACTTGAAAGTGGGCTAATGAGGTTCGCGTAGGCAATTATTTTGTTTTCTTGATTCTGAAAGACATTCTGTGCTGTTACCGTCACAGTTGGTTTTTTTTCACCCTCGAACACGCCATTGTCAGTCGAAAGCATTACACTACGTTTCCCATCTTCTGTTGATTTTGGCAACTCGACAGCAATCAACGATTTGCTGCTGCCATCTGCTAGAACCTTGGCAGGTGCAGCCGTTAGCCCTATAATGACTGCATCAGGAGAAACATCGTTTTCAGAATAAGTGCAGGCTGCCAAGGCCAATGGCAGTAAGAAAAGTATCCGGGTTTTTGCAGGTAGATTCATGAGCTTAACTCGTCTATTTGATTTGGAATATTTTTCCGACTTGTCCAAGTATGGCTTCAAGCTTGAGATTTATGGAAATGCCAGCATAAGGAGCTACGCCAACTGACTGTTCATCAGTTAACGGATTGGGGTCGAGTTGTTGATAGAACGCTATGCCCGAATTCAGGCTCACAGCATGGCTAAATTTATAACCCAGTCCTACTAATACATTCCTGCCCCCAAATAAATCTGCACGATAAGGCGATTTAGCAAAGGAAGAGAGGGTTAAGCCCGCGTTGATGGACAAACGCTCATAGCACTTGACGCGTCCTGTGAGCAATTTAAAGGGGATATCGGGATCCAAAGCGCGTACTGAATACGTCAAGCCCACATAGGGCACAACGACCGTGAAGTCCTTTTGCATACCAGCAACTACTACCCCCGCATCGGCAACTAAATTAAGAGGTGCGCTGGTGGTTAAGCCGATTACTTGTTGCTGAATAGCGTTTGAAGCATTAATAAAGTTAAAAAGCATTTTTCGCTTTTTTGCCTTTTTACCTCCCTCAATAACCTCCTCAATAATAAATGGTACCCTCGTAATGGTTTCCTGAACTTTGGAGCTATTGTTATTATCGTATAGCTTCTTGAGATTGTCTTGATAATACGTGACCCAGTCCGCTAAGATAGGCCTCGATAAATCGTTTAAAGCTTTTCGTTTGTCATCAGTTATAAGAAAAGCATCATCTATTTTTTGCTTGTCTCCTTCATGGATGGCTTCAAACAGCTTCAGGTAGTCATTCAAAAGGAGAGCTCCTTGAGGGGTGTCGAGAAAGCTTGTACTCGTCACCAAAATCACCTTCGCATTTGGTTTTAATGGGGGAATTAAAATATCAATCGCTTTAAAAGAGCCTTTCAGGAAGGTGTCATCGGGATACAGATCCTTGTTAATCTCGGCAAAACCTAATTGTATTTGGTTAACATCACCTGGATCGAGGCTCCCTTCCACCAGATACACTCTTGTTGGAGCAGCGCCTTCATAGTACATTCTAATATAAAAGTTGCGGTCGAATGGGATGTCTCCAATGGGGATGCCAGCCAAAGGGTCCAACTTCACGATAGTAATTGTCTTACCAAAGTAGAGTGGCATTCCTGTCCTTTCTGGTTTGTAAGCGTCTGTGTTTGAGTTAATTTTATTTGGCGCTTGAGAAAAAGCGCTGTGCATAGTGAGCAGACTCACAAGCAACAATGGTATTAGCCTTGCTTTTGGATTGTGTGTTTTCATGTAGTAAATCATTTAAGTGTTTGATAGCACCAAACCTAGGTAACTTATACTGTTGAATCCAAAGGCTATCATGACTTTTATTAATAAGAGCTTGTTAAGCTGGTCTAAGAGGTAGCCTAAAGCGTTGGCGGTGGTCTATAGGCGAGTGATTGCCGTATAGGGCTGATGATAGTAACGACTCAACTATGCGCACGCTGCGGCAGCGAGCAGGTGCGCAAGAACGGCAGCACCGGCGGGCGGGCCAAGTACCAGTGCAAAGCATGCGGCTTCCAAGGCACCCGCTACCCGGCCGGCCCGGCGCGGGCGGCGCGGTATGCGCAGGTGGAAAAGCTCCTGGCCGAGCGCAACTCGCAGCGCAGCATCGTGCGCCTGACGGGCGTCTCGCGCATGACCGTGGCCAAGCTGGCAAAAAAAAGCGCAGCAGGCGAGCCCGCCGTTGCCCCGGCTGCGCCCGAAAAAGGCGCAACGCCGGCAGTGGGAGGCGCTTGAACTGGACAAAATGTGGACGTTTGTGGGCTGCAAACGGCGCAAGGTCTGGCTCTGGCTGGCCGTCGAGCGCGCCAGCCGGCGCGTGGTGCCCTGGGTGCTGGGCCGCCGCGACGCGGCCACGGCCCGGCGCCTGTGGCAGGCCCTACCGAAACGCTACCGGCGGCACTGCTGGTACTTCACCGACTTGTTTCCGGCCTATGCCGAGGCGCTGCCCCGCGGCCCGCACCGGCCGTGTCCCAAGGGCGAGGGCCACACCTGCATCGTGGAGGCCCTCAACTGCTCCTTAGGCCAACGCTGTGCCGTGCTCGTGCGCAAAACCTGCTCCTTTAGTAAGTCCATGGCCATGCACTCCGCCCGAATTAAAATTGTCATCGATAACCACAACCTCACTCTGAGAACGTGTTTGGGAATTAGGTTGGGCAATAAGAAACGAGCCAGTAAGTTGCGTCGGGAGTTCCTAGGCTCCGGTTCGCACCATGGTTGACGGCTATCAACCCCTTACTGACTCGTTTTCTTTTTGGCTATCCAATTCCCAAACACGCTCTTAGAATCTCTGTGAAGGACTGAAATACTGCTAACGGCGTGGCATAAGCCATGTAACATTTGTACCAAACTTTTAACCGAGGCCAACTGTGGGAGAGCATCAAGAAGTGTGGGGCAGTAGGGTTCAAGGTCTTCCTGCAAAAGGGCATCGTCGGCGAAATAGCTGCCGCCGGCATAGGGAATCCCGTACTCCTTGCCCCAGGGCTTGAAACGGTGCAGGTGCCAG
>NZ_BAABGZ010000076.1:0-109099 GCF_039541835.1 Hymenobacter saemangeumensis
AAGCTGCCTGCTACGTACAGGGTCGTGCCCTCGCGCAGCAATTCCTGCACCGTCGAGCTGGCCCCGGGGTTAAAGGACGTCACACTGCCATCAGCCGCATTTGCAGCGCCGATGTAAGAACGTGCCTGCCCTCCTATAGTCGTAAAGGAGCCGCCCAGATACACCGTGCTGCCTTCCAGAGCAAACGCCTGAACCGTGCTGTTAACATTCGGGTTGAAGCCCGTCAGGCTACCGGTGGCCAGTGTCAATGCCGCCGCGCGGTTGCGGGGCGTGCTGCTGATGGTGCTGAAGCTGCCCCCTACATAGAGCGTGGTGCCATCAGTAGCCATGGCATGCACCGTGCTATTGGGCGCGGGGTTGAAGCCGCTGATAGTGGCGCCGGTCGTGGCATCGAGCGCGCCCAGATAAGTGCGGCCAACGCTGTTAAGCTGGGTGAAGCTGCCGCCCACGTACAGGGTGCTGCCGTTGAGCACCAGCGCTTCCACCGCGCCGTTGGGCTCGGGGCTGAAGGCGGCGTCGACGCTGTTGTTGGCCAGCACGTGGGCCAGGTTGGTTTTGGCCACGCCCCCAATTTGAGTGAAGCTGCCGGCCACGTACCAGCCACCGGCTCCGTCGGGAATCACCTTTGTCACCGTGCCGTTGCTGGTCGGGAAGGCCAGGTTCAGCGCCCCCGTGCCTGTGTTTACCTGCGCCAGGCGCTCTATCTGGTAGCCCATGCTGGCAAAGGCGCCGCCGGCAAACACGCCGCCGCTGCCATCGGCGGCCAAAGCGTACACCCCGCCGTTGGGACTGGCCGTGCGGCTCACCGCGCCCGTGGTCGGGTGCAGGGCCGCGACGTAGCGCTGGCTCTGGCCGCCGATGGTGCCAAAGTTGCCGCCGGCGTAAAGCACGCCCCCGCTCATGGCCAGCGCGTACACCGTGCTGCTCGGCGCGGGGTTGAAGCCGGCCACCGTCGCGCCCGTGCTCGCGTTCAGCGCCCCCAGGTACTGGCGGGCCGTGGTGTTGAGCTGGGTGAAGCTGCCGCCCACGTACAAGGTGCTGCCGTTGAGTGCCAGCGCCTCCACCGCGCCGTTGGGCTCGGGACTGAAGGCGGCATCCACGCTGTTGTTGGCCAGCACGTGGGCCAGGTTGGTTTTGGCCACCCCGCCCAGTTGAGTGAAGCTGCCGGCTACGTACCAGCCGCCCGCCCCGTCGGGAATCACCTTCGTCACCGTGCCGTTGCTGGTCGGGAAGGCCAGGTTCAGCGCCCCCGTGCCCGGGTTCATCAGCGCCAGGCGGTCTATGGGATAGCCAAGGGTGGTAAAGCTGCCACCAGCAAATACCCCCCCGCTGCCATCCTCTGTCAGGGCCTGTACCGTGCTGTTCGGATTCGCCGAGCGGCTCACCGCGCCCGTAGTCGGGTTCAGCGCAGCCAGATACTGCTGGTTCAGGCCACCAATGATGCTGAAGCTACCGCCGGCGTAGAGCAGGCCCCCGCTTAAAGTCAGGGCGTACACCGTGCTGTTGGGTGCGGGGTTAAAACCGGTTATCGTCGCGCCCGTGCTCGCATTCAGCGCCCCCAGATAAGTGCGGCCAATGCCGTTGAGCTGGGTGAAGCTGCCGCCTACATACAGGGTGCCGCTCGTGGCCGTGCCCACCAGCACCAGCGCTTCCACGCTGCCGTTGGGGTTGGGCCCGAAGGCCACATCCACGCCGTTGTTGGCCAGCACGTGGGCCAGGTTGGTTTTGGCCACCCCGCCAATCTGCGTGAAGCTGCCGCCGATGTAAAACCCACCTACTCCATCGGGAATGACTTTTACTACCGTGCCGTTGGTGGTCGGGAAGGTCAGGTTGGCCGCGCCGGTGGCAGCGGCTACCTGCGCCAGGTTGGGCAGCCGGTAAGTCAGCTCGCTGAACGAGCCGCCCACGTACTGCGTCGACCCACTGCGCAGGGTTGTGTTCACCGTGCCGTTGGTCTGGATGTTGGTAGGCAGCAGGCCCTGGGCCTGAGCCAGCGAGCCAGTGCCCGCCAGCACTAGCATCAGCATAAACCGCAGCCGGCTTATCAACCGGCCTGGTCCGCTAAGCAAACCACTGGCGTTACGGCTTCCAAAAGGGAGCAGACGTATTCTCATAAGATGGAGGGGGTTGGGGTGAGAAATGATGTATTGATGCCGTGGGGCTTCTGAGCCCCGTTGTTGTCGTTTCAAGCCGCAGGCAGAGACATACCCCTGCCCTGCCGCACAGTGTCAAAACCCTATGAAGTGTTTTATCCTGGATGCACTCCCGCAATGCCTTATCCGTGAGGCTGCCGGTATACCTGCTTGGTAGTGCTGGTTAGCCCGCAATGCCTCTGCCAGCAGAGCTTCATGCTGCCGAAGCGGGGCAGGCAGGGCCCGATTTAGGCCCGGCTGCCCGTGGTGGAGCCAGTAGTTGGCCTGCCTGTCACTAAGTAAGTTGTCCGTCTGAAGCAGACGCAGGGAGGCAATAGGCGGCTTGCCGCGAATGGTCAGTTTTTTTCATAGAGCGCAGGAAAGAAGGTGAGAAGAAGTAACGGTTCACAATCTAAGAAAAAATATAAATAACTTAATTATAATTATGCCTCGAAAAATTTCAACCCACAAAAAAAGCAACTATTCTTACCGGGCACAATACCTACTTTCAGGTATTTTTCCTCAACTTCTTTTTGATTAACAGCAGCATAAAGGCTGCCTCCCGGGCTGAGCTGCAAAGCTTCGATGCTTCCCGCTTTCAGCGGGGGGTACGCCCACGATATTGGCTCGTCAATCAGCCTCCGGAAGCCGGGCTGCCAGCCGGTCCCGTCCAGCGTGCTGCCGATACTTGGCATCAAGGCCGGGCCTGGGCCAAAGGCCCCTATTTCCCCGCTCCCATCTCCAGCTTGCGCAGCTTGTCGGCCTTCCAGGCCGTCACGGCCACCACCAGCAGCGTCATCATCCCCCCAAATACTACCGAGGGCACTGTTCCCATCAGCCGGGCCGCGGCCCCGCTCTCAAAAGCCCCAATCTCATTGGAAGAGCCAATGAAGATGTTATTCACCGCCGATACCCGCCCCTTCATGTACTCCGGTGTGTAGGTGTGAATCAACGTGGAGCGCACAATCACCGATACCGAGTCGAACACCCCGGTCATGAACAGCAGAAACAGCGACAGCGCAAAGCTTTTCGACAAGGCGAAGGCAATGGTTGCCACCCCAAACCCGGCCACGGCCCAGAGCAGCTTCACGCCGGCCTTGCGCCGCAGCGGGAAGTAAGTCAGCAGCACGGCCATCAGCACCGAGCCCACCGCCGGGGCTGCTTCCAGGTGCCCAAAGCCCGTAGCGCCCACTTTCAGTATATCCGAAGCAAACACCGGCAGCAGCGCCACCGCCCCCCCAAAGAGCACAGCAAACATGTCCAGCGACAGCGCTGCCAGCACCAGCTGGTTGCTGAAGATAAAGCGCAGCCCGCTCAGCACGCTGTCTTTCAGATTCAGCCGCTCTCCTTCCATAGGCGGCAGCGGCCGGCCGGCAATGCGCGCAAATTGCAGCAGGCCCAGCCCCAGCATTATGGCACAAATCAAATAGGAGGCTGCTATCCCGAGGTAGGCTATCAGGTAGCCGCCAACCGCTGCCCCCATCACCCCAGAAGCTTGCCAGGTAGTCGAGCTCCAGGTAATGGCATTGGGCAACAGGCTGCGGTCGGGCAGCAGCTGGGGCATAAACGAGAACATGGCCGGCCCCATAAATCCCCGGGCAATGCCGCTCACGAAAATGATGCTGTACAGCGGCAGCGTATACAGTGCACCCTTGGCTAGCAGGCCTACCCCGTACGGGCTGGAAAAGGCCGCCAGGGCGGCCGCGCACAGCAGCAGCACAGCCAGGGCTGACACAATAATATTCTTGCGCCGCACCGAGTCGGCCACGTAGCCGGCGTAGAGCGACACCACAATGCTGGGAATGGCTTCTGACAAGCCTATCAACCCCAGGGCCAAGGGGTTGTTGGTCAGCTTGAATATCTGCCAGCTCACCACCAGGCCCTGTACCCGCGTGGCCACCGTCAGCAGCACGCGGGCCGAAATCAGGCGGCGGAACTCGGGCAGCCGCAGCGCGGCATAGGGGTCGTGGGGAGCAGCGGGAGAAGTTTCGGTGGGCATAAAACAGAAAAGCGGCCTCTACGGAAGCGGCCGGCAAAGGTAGCCGGGCCAATCCAAGGCCGGCGGGCTTCTTTCTCCGTACATGTAGCTGCTTTCGATAAACACCGCGTTGAACTCTGCTCGCCATGGCCGACCTTGGACTGGAAATAGCTACCCGCCCCGACCTGCCCGCCGTCGTGGCACGCTGGCAGCGCGAAATCAGCGTTGGCGAGCTGCAAGCCGGGTACCAGGCCATTCTGGCCGCCGCCGATGGCTGCCGCTGCGGGCGCTGGCTGCTGGACTTGCGGCGCCGCAACGAGCTAACCACACCTGAGATTGACGCGTGGATGCACACCGTCTTTCTGCCCCAGCTCATTCGGCGCTACGAAGCACCGGCCCGCCTGGCCTTTCTGGTTTCGCCCTTACGAGTGGCGCAGGCCCCGCCCTCCAACAGCACTGCGCTCGATGCCGCTGCAGCCGAAGGCGTGCAGTCAGCTATTTTCACCAACGAGGCCGAAGCTTACCGCTGGCTGGCGCAGTAAACCAGGCGCAGGAAGTTTTTTTCAAGTCGAAAATGCCCTACACAGGCCGTAAACGAAGGTTGCACCAATCTTCAGAAAAAATTTTGGCTTTTTTTCGCCTTGCCCCTTGCGAATCGCCTATTCAATTCTCTACATTTGGCTCAATTCTAGCGGGAACTTTTTTCCTGTTTGTCGCTCCAAAAAAAATTTCCGGCTCATCGCATACTATGGCATAAAGCTCTACGTTCTCTTAATTCCGTAAGCTTTATGAACACCATGCAGCCGAGCGACTCCGCTCTCATCTCGCTATACCTGGCCGGCCAGGAATCCGCCTTCGCTCTCTTGCTGGAGCGTCACCGGAGTCGCGTGTTCACCACCATTCTACTCATCGTGCGCGATGAAGATGTGGCCGAAGACCTGCTGCAGGATACCTTCATCAAAGCTATTCACACCCTCAAAAGCGGGCGCTACTCCGAGGAAAACAAATTCTCTTCCTGGATTTGCCGCATCGCCCACAACCTTGCCATCGACGCCTTCCGGCGCGGCAAGCGGGCGCCCCACCAAAGCATCGACGACAACGCCCCGCTGGCCAACAAGCTCACCGTGCTCGATGAGAGCGCCGACGACGCCATGGCCCGCGAGGAAACCTATGCCCGCCTGCGCGAGTTAATTCAGGAGCTGCCCGCAGCTCAAAAGGAAGTGCTGCTCATGCGTCATTATGGCGACATGAGCTTTCAGGAAATTGCCGACGCTACCGGCGTAAGCATCAACACGGCCCTGGGCCGGATGCGCTACGCCCTCATCAACCTGCGGAAGAAAATGGCCGCTGCCCCTCACCTCTATGATACAAGTATTACCCCATTCGACACTGCTCCAATATGTGTACAACGAATTGCCTCCTGAAAGGCTGCGCGAGGTAGAGGAGGCATTGCAGCACGACCCCGACTTGGCTGCTCGCTGCGCCGACCTGCTTTTGGCCCAGCGGGCACTCGACCGTGTGCGTCGAGAGCCCCGGCCCGAAACCTCCGAGGCCATTTTGCGCTACTCGCGCACCTTTTTAGCCAAGTCCTGAGCCCGCTGAATTATTTGTGGCAGCCGCTGCAGCACTTGCGCTGGAAGCGGTAGCACAGCTATTTTAAGCAATATGTCCGGCCATGCTGAGCCTCGCTTAGCATGGCCGGACATATTGCTGTATTTCCTATCCTCATGCGCCGCGTCGACCGTTTTCGCTACTTTCTGGATTACTTCACCACCAACTTCCCCGAGCCGGAAACAGAGCTGGTTTATAACAGCCCCTACGAGCTTATCGTGGCCGTCGTCCTCTCAGCCCAATGCACCGACAAGCGGGTGAACCTGGTGATGCCCGCCCTGCTACAGCAGTTTCCTACTCCCGCGCACCTGGGCGCGGCGGCTCCCGAGGAAATCTTCCCCTTCATCCGCAGCGTTTCCTACCCCAACAACAAAGCCAAGCACCTGGCTGGCCTGGGCCGCATGCTCACCGAGCAGTTCAACAGCGAAGTGCCCAGCCAGATTGACGAGCTGCAGCGCCTGCCCGGCGTAGGACGTAAAACAGCCAACGTGGTGGCTTCGGTTATTTACAACCTCCCCGCCATGGCCGTCGATACCCACGTGTTCCGGGTGTCGCACCGCATCGGCCTGGTGCCCAAGTCGGCTACCACGCCCCTGGCCGTGGAAAAAGCGCTGCTTCGCTACATTCCGGAAAGCCTGGTGTCCAAGGCCCACCACTGGCTGATTCTACACGGGCGCTACATCTGCGTGGCCCGCACGCCCAAATGCGAAATCTGCCCCCTCACCCCGGTTTGCGCTTACTTCCAGAAAAATTACGGTAACCCTGCGGCAGCGCTGCCTCCCGCCACGGCCTAATGCCTGCTCGTTGGAAATGACGGCGTTACACTACTGCTTGCCTAGCTCATAGCACATACGGGCACAAGCTCCGCTCTAGCCGGCACAAAGTGTTGCATGTTAGACTGTAACGCTCAGTGGCGGCTTTTACCCTTACCGGGCGGCGTCTTCCAGGATGCTTTGTACTACCCGGGCCAGCTGCTGCCGGTCGAACGCCCGGCGGGCCAACTGCTGACCACGTTGCCCGGCCGCCTGTAGCTCGCCGGGTTCGTTAAGCAGCTGCTGCAACCGCGCCACCAGTGCACTTGCCTGGCCGGCTGGCACAAACCATCCGCAGGCTTCTCGTTCCACCAGCTCCTTGGTCCACCCCTGGTTGGTTACTACCACCGGAGTTCCCACGGCCAGGGAGTCGTAGAGCTTGGCCGGAGAGTTGGCATCGAGTACCGGCAACTCCAGAAACGACACCACGGCTACATCGGCCAGGGCAAACCAGCTGAAAACGGCGTGTCGCGGCTGGCCGCCCACCAGGCGGATGCGGCCCGGCCAGCGCTGGGCCGTATCTGCAATCAGGGGTTGGTAGAACCCGTGCCCCAGAAACAGCCACACGCAGTCGGCATCCTGCGCAACCATTCGCTCGGCTGCTTCCACTAGGGTGGGTATGTCGTTGGCCCGCCCAAAGGTGCCCGCATATAGTATTACGCGCTTGCCGAGCAGGCCTTGCTCCTGCCGTAGCGCCTCTACTCTGGCGGGCGTTGCCCGTGCCGCCAGCTCCAGGTCGGTGCCATTGAGCACGGTCGTCACCTTCTGCTCTGCAATACCCAGGTCGGTAACGTAGCGCGTCATGTCCGGCGACAGCGGGATAATGTGCCGGGCCGACGCATAGAGCCGCTTTTCCAGATTGTATAGCTGCTGCCGGGCAAACGCAGTAGGCACTGCGCCCATGGCAATGGGAAACGACGGCCACAGGTCCTGCACCTCAAATACCCAGGGCACCCGCCGCCACTGCGCCACCCGCGCTGCCGCCCAGGCCGCCGTCAGCGGCGTGCTGATGCCCCAGATGACGTCGGGCTTGTCTATTCGCAGGCCTTCGCGTACTGCCCAGGCGGCATACTGGGCAAATGCCAGAGCGCGCCGCGCCGGGCCCATCTTATTGTTGTACGCCACATCGGCTACGCGCAGCTCTACCCCCGCGGGCACCCAGTCAAACTCCTTCGTAAGGCGCTGCCCGGCCCAGGCCTGCGTGGTAAGCAGCGTCACGCGGTGCGTCTTCGCAATATGAGCCAGCAGCGCGTAATGCCGGCTGGTAGCCGGGCAATCCGGGTTGGTGTGGTACTGGCTGAATACGGCGATGTGCATGGAAACAGTTAACAATGGACAGTGAGCAATGAGCAATGGCATTCTGAATTGTTCATTGCTCACTGTTCATTGTTAATTCCTTTTCGGCCGATAGTGCGACTCGGTGAGGATGCGCTGGGCGTTTTTCTCGGCCAGCAGCTGCGGCAGCGTCACCTTGGGGTGCTCTTCCATGTACTTGCGCACAATCTGCAGGCCCACCCACTGCCCTACCCGGCCGGGGCAGGTGCGGTCAATCTCGGGCACGTTGGGCCGCTCGCCTACATATTTCTGCACCAGGAAGGGCGTCGTTGAATACAGCAGGTTCTTTTCCAGAAAATGGCCCCATATCTTGCCCTCGTTGGCTTCTACCCCGATAATCTCCTTGGTGGTAAAGCCCAGCAGCAGGGAATCGGGGGTGCACGGCAGCATGCGGCTGCTGAAGTACAGGGCCTTGCCGCTGTGAATCATGGCGTCGAGCATGGTATTGGCCGTCAGCTCGTGGCGGTTGTACTTGCTCGACACGCTCTGCGTCAGGGTGGGCAGCAGGTGGGCCGGCGTGTAGCGGCGCAGCATGTACTGCGGCAAATCGGGCCGGTAGCTGGCCTTCGGACCGGCAAACCAGTCCAGGCTCATCACCAGCAGGGTGTCGCTCACGTAGATGTCCTTACCCAGCAAGCCGCTTATGTACGTGTAAGCCGGCGGTACCCGGAAATCGGGGAAGTAGTGCTGCACCCGCCGGAACATGTCGCCCAGGTCCTGGGCCAGGGCTGCACTGTCGGGGAAAGCGGCATCGGTTTCGCGCTTGAGCTTATTCAGGTCCTTATTGGTCGCCATCTCGGCCAGGGCCGAGGCCAACGCGGCTTCATTGCCCGGCTGCCGCTGCAGGTAGTAGCGCGCAAAAACCGGGTGCTGGTTCATAAACAGCAGCGCCTGCTGCTGGCTTTGTAGCCGGAAAAAGGGCCGCTCCAGCCGCTGCAGGTTCACCTTTACCGCGGGCGCATCGGCTGCCGGGTCGGGCCGGCAGCCTTGCTCCGAATCGCTGCAGGCGGCCAGCAGCAAGCTGAGCCCGGTAAATAAGGGCAGCATGGGCCGCCAAAAACTCTTGTTCTTGTTCACGCTTCTATACTTTAGCGTAAAATTAGCCAAAACCCCTCGGCAGGCGGCCTTCGCCTGTTGCTCCACCACCTTCACATGAAAAAATTATCCCTGACGCTGGCCGCTCTGCTGGCCACTATCGGTGCCGCTTCGGCCCAGGTCGAAATTGGGTTGAAAGTATCGCCTGCTATTACGTCCCTCAGAGCTGACAGCCCCACCGCCAACCGTTTCCAAAGCGAAAGTGCGCAGGTAGGCATTGGTGGGGGTCTGGTCGTTGATTATTTCTTTGGTGAGAACTATGCTTTCAGCACCGGCCTACAGCTTACCGGCAAGGGCGGTAGCTATTCTTACCAGTTTAAGGATGCAGCGGATAATACGATAACCGTAGCCGACAAGCTGAGAATAGACTACCTGGAGCTGCCCCTGGCAGTTAAACTCTTTACCAATGAAGTAGCTACCGATATCCGCCTGTATTTCCAGGTTGGGGGCTCAGTTGCCGTGCCTATTGGGGCGCGTATCAACGGGGAGAAGCGCTGGCTGGACATATCTGGCAAAGAAACAACCGCCCTGCAGCGCGTATTCTTCATCGACGCCAATGCCCTGGCTGGCCTGGGCGTTGAGTATCAGCTGGCTAAAAGCACCAAGGCATTCGTAGGCCTCAGCTACCATCGCGGCCTTATCAACCTCGACAGCTTTTTTGATGACGAGCGTGAGCCTAAAATCAAAGATGTTTCCATCAAAAACAACGTATTCGCCCTGGACTTTGGCCTGAAGTTCTAAGCGGTTCTGACTTTACGCAAAAGCGCCGCGGCTTCCAGGAAGCCGCGGCGCTTTTTATATGCCTTCTCATAAGTCAGGCCTCCACTGTAGTGAGGAAAGCCGCCTGATAATGACGCAGGGCTTTAGTCGATAATCTCCACCTCCCGGTCTTGCAGTCGACTCATGGCCGCGGCATTGGAACGGAGCTGAATTTCCTCGCCCCGCTCGTCCTCGATGCGGTAGTCGGTGATGCCGAGGCTGCTGTCCTTCATCACCTTCACCCACTTGTAGTACTTGAGGTACCACTTCATCTGGCGCGACACCAAGCCTTTGGTGTAGTAGGCGTGCAGGAAGGGATGCACGTTCAGCGTGATGCCCGACTGGTTCTGGTTCACCAGCAGGTCGTCGATGCTGTTGTCGATTTCATCCGTTACCTGGATGGAAGCCGAGATTTTACCGGTGCCGCCGCAGGTGGGGCAGAGCTCGCCCGTCACGATGTTTTCGGCCGGGCGCACCCGCTGCCGCGTGATTTGCAGCAGGCCAAACTTGGTGATGGGCAGGATGGTGAACTTGGCCTTGTCGTTTTTCATCACGTCGCGCACCGCGTCTTCCACCTTCTTGCGGCTTTCGGCCGAGCGCATGTCGATGAAGTCGACCACGATGATGCCGCCCATGTCGCGCAGGCGCAGCTGCCGGGCAATTTCCTTGGCCGCCAGCATGTTTATCATCAGGGCCGTGGCTTCCTGGTCGTTTTCCTGGTTGCTCTTGCTGCCCGAGTTCACGTCGATAACGTGCAGGGCCTCGGTGTGCTCAATCACCAGGTAGCCGCCGCCGGGCACGGTTACGGTTTTGCCAAACAGCGTTTTCAGCTGCTTTTCAATGCCGGTGTGCTCGAAGATTTTCACCTTGGCGTTGTGCAGCTTCAGCAGGCCGAGCTTGTCGGGCGCAATCTTCTGCAAGTAGCTGCGCATCTCCTCGTACATAGCCGGCGCATCCACCATAATGCTGTCGAAGGACTCGTTCAGCATATCGCGGAGCATGGAGGAGGTACGGCCCAGCTCACCCAGCACTTTGTCGTTGGACTTGGCCGTACGCAGCGTGGTGTAGAGCTTTTCCCAGTTCTCCACCATGCTTTGCATGTCTTTGTCGAGCTCAGCCACTTCCCGGCCTTCGGCCACGGTGCGGATGATGACGCCAAAGTTGGCCGGCTTAATCGAGGCAATCAGCCGCTTGAGCCGGTCACGCTCCGACTTGCTTACAATCTTTTTGCTGACGCTGATGACGTTGGAAAACGGCACCAGCACCAGGTAGCGGCCAGCCATGGAAATATCGGTGCTCACCCGGGGGCCCTTCGTCGAGATGGGCTCCTTGATAATCTGCACCAGCATCTGCTGCCCGCGCTTGAATACGCTCTCTGCTTTGCCCACCTTTTCCAGCGGGGGCTCGAACGTAAATTTCTCCAGGCCAGCCGAGGGGGCTTTGCCGTTTTGTACACCCCGCACCCATTTGTTGAGGGAAGGGTACTGTTCGCCCAGGTCGCCGTAATGCAGAAATGCATCCTTTTCGTAGCCAATGTCTACGAACGCGGCGTTCAGGCCGGGCATCACCTTGCGTACTGTACCCAGGAAGATGTCGCCAACCGAATAGTTGGTGTCGTTGCGGTCGAAATGGTATTCAATCAGCCGCTTGTCCTGCAACAACGCAATCCGCTCGCCTTCCTGAGTAGAATTAATAACTAATTCATTACTCAAAGCATTGATTCAGTTAAAGTAGCATCTGGTGTAAGCAGCAAAAGCAACAGCCCGAAACTGGCAAAGGGAAGCCAGGACTTGCGTGTCCTAGCTTCCCTCGCGAGCCACGGGAAAAGCGCCCAGCCAGCCACACCCAGGAGGCTACGTGAGAGATTGACGCTCAGGGCTTCGCTATTCGCCAAGCCCCGACCGCCGCTACGCCCCGTAAGGCTTACTTCTTCTTGTGGCGATTCTTGCGCAGGCGCTTCTTGCGCTTATGAGTGGCAATCTTATGACGCTTTCTTTTTTTACCGCAGGGCATTTTGCTAGGGGTTAAGTTGGATGAATTTGGTTTTTGGTTTTTTGGCTTCTCGTTTCTGGTTTCTTGCTGCTGGTTTAAACGACAACCAGGAACCAGCTCCCAGGAACCAGAAACTTACTTCAGCTTGGCCAGCTCTTCGTTGACCGAAGCCGCCAGGGCCGGGTCGGCGCTGAGGCTTTTGGCCGCCAGAAAAGCTTGCCGGGCTTCTTCCTTGGCACCGGTACGGGCCAGGGTGACGCCCAGGTAAAACTGGCCATTCACGCTCTTGGGGTTGACTTTCACCAACTCCTTAAAGCGCAGTGCGGCCTTGTCGTACTGGTTGCTTTGCACCGCTAAGATACCCATATTATACAGGGCTTTCTCATTGCGGGGGTCCGCCGCCAGCACTTCCCGCAGCAAAGCAATGCCCTGCATGGGGTTTTCGGATGCCATATAAGTCATGCCGAGGTTGGTTTTAGCGTCGAGGTTGTCCGGCTGCTCTTTGAGCACCTTGCCGTACAGCTCCCGGGCTTTGCCCCCCAGCATCTTCACCCGCTCCTCTGCCGAGGCAAAGCTAAACGCCTGGAAGTAGGCATCGGCTGCCTGCTGCCAGGCCTTGGCGCCGGGCTTGCTGGCGGCAACCTGCTCGAGGTAGTAGCCAGCGCTATCAAACCGTTGTACAGCTTCGTAGCGCCGGGCCAGGGTAGTAGCTACCTGGCTTTTTGCCTCAGCGCCTTGCGCTGCACCATACTCCTTCAGCAGGCTGCTGAGTTCCTGCCGCTGGGCAGTGGTGGCGGTGGTGTGTGGCGCGGCAGCTTCGGCCGAGTGGTCGTGGCCATCGCCTTCGCTGTGGCCCCCGTTGTTGTCGGTAGCCGAAGCCGGTACCGGGCCCGACGAGGCTTCCGCCTTCGAGCCGTTGGTAGCCATGCCTCCCCCATCGCGGTTGGCGGTGCGGGCGGCATCGCTGTTCAGCTCACTTTTGCCTTCCTTAGGCTTCACAATTCCCTTGGGCAGCATAAACAGGCCGCCGACCAGCGCCGCAGCGACGGCCAGAACGACAAGTTGATGGGAAGCAGGACGAGTTGCAGCCATGAGTTGAAAAAAACCGGCCGCCGGGCTTCCCCGGGTGGAGAAGACACCGGCGGCACGGCCGGTAATTCAGTTTTATTGCTTTGGGCTGGTGGTATCTACTATATAAGTTAAGCCCAAAGACAACAAGCAAACAAGCTAATAATTAAGCCTTAGCGTTGGCCGTAGCAGCCATAGCCTTTACCTTTTTGCTGTTCTTGATTTTAGCAACGAAGGTCTTGGAAGGCTTGAAGCTCGGGATGTAGTGCTCGTCGATGATGAGCGAAGTGTTTTTCGAGATGTTGCGGGCCACTTTACGAGCACGCTTCTTGTTAACAAAAGAGCCGAAGCCACGAACATAGATGTTGTTGCCTTCAGTCATCGAATCTTTCACGACTTTGAAGAAAGCTTCAACAGTCATCAATACATCAGCCTTCTCGATGCCGGTCTTCTGGGAGATTTCGGCGATTACCTCTGCTTTAGTCACGTTGGTATGGTACTTAGGGGTTGGAAAAAAATGCGTTTTTGGGCAAGCAAAGCCCGAACTCCAGCGTAAACCCTTGCCCGGTAGGTGGTTCGCCTCTGAATTCGGGCCACAAAGGTAGCCCCCTTTTTTCGTTTTACCAACCTTGCTCCGGAATCTTGTCCTGCGTTCAATTTATTCGTCCTCAAAATTTTGCCTAAACCCGCTCTTCAGTCATCCTTTTTAGCAACGGCCCTGCTGGCCTGGTATCCGCGCCACCACCGCGACCTGCCCTGGCGCCACACCCGCGACCCCTATGCCATCTGGCTTTCCGAAGTAATACTACAACAAACCCGTGTAGCTCAGGGCCTTCCATACTATGAGCGTTTTTTGGCTGCTTATCCTACCGTACAGGCCCTGGCTGCGGCACCCGAGCAGGAGGTACTGAGGCTCTGGCAGGGCCTGGGCTATTACTCCCGGGCCCGCAACATGCACCTTACCGCCCAACAGGTGGTGCAGGAATACGACGGCCGCTTTCCCAGCACCTACGCAGAGCTGCTGAAGCTGCGCGGCGTAGGGCCGTACACGGCGGCCGCCATTGCCTCCTTCGCCTTCGACGAGCCCGTGGCCGTGCTCGACGGCAACGTGTACCGCGTGCTGGCCCGCATCTTCGGCCTGCACTCCGACATTGCCGCGCCGGCCTCCCGCAAGGAGTTTCAGGCCCTGGCCGACCAGCACATTCCAGCCACCGCGCCAGCCGACTTCAACCAGGCCATTATGGAGTTTGGGGCCATACAGTGCACCCCCGTTAAGCCCGACTGCCTGTTTTGCCCCTTGCAGCAGCAGTGCTGGGCGTTTCAGCACGGGCAGGTAGCGGTGCTTCCTATTAAGAGTAAAGCCAAGGCTTCCCGGGTGCGCTATTTCCAGTACTTCGTGCTGCGCTACCAGGAGCAGCTGTACCTGCGTGAGCGCCGGGAGAAGGACATCTGGCAGGGCCTCTACGACTTCGCCCTCACCGAAACGACCATCCCGGAGATACCGCCAGCCGAGGTGCTTCGGCACCTGGAGGCGCTGGGAGCCGTGGTCGATACCCGGCAGGTGGCCGAGCCCAGCGCTGCCTTTCGCCATGTGCTAAGCCACCAGAAGCTGGAAGCCCGGTTTCATCCCGTAGCACTGGCCCAGCCGCTGCCAGCTTCCACTTTGCAAGACCTTGGCCTGCGGGCGTATACCCTGGCTGAAGCCGATGCCCTGCCTAAGCCTATTCTCATTGCCAACTACTTAACACGCATGTATTAAAGAGTTAAAGAACACTGCCAACACTAATAGTAAAAATATTTTGCTAATCAGCTTGGATTCATCAGGTCAAATGCTTAACTTTAAAGCAAGAAAAGGCCGAGTGGTTTTTTTGAATATCTACCCTATAACCAGCTAAAATCATGGCCGGAGTAAACAAAGTAATTTTGGTGGGCAACCTGGGCAAAGACCCGGAAGTACGCCACCTGGAAGGCGGAGTGAGCGTGGCTCACTTCACCCTTGCCACCAATGAGTACTACAAAGACAAGCAGGGCAACCGCGTCGAGCGTACCGAGTGGCACAACATCTCGGCCTGGCGCGGCCTGGCCGACATGGCCGATAAATACCTCAAGAAAGGCCAGCAGGTGTACATCGAAGGCAAGCTGCGCACCCGTCAGTACCAGGACAAAGACCAGCAGACGCGCTACATCACCGAAATCATTGCCGACGAGATTTCTATGCTTGGCGGCCGCCCGCAGGGTAACGGTGCAGCCGTAGCCGAAACCGCTGGCGCTGCCGTAGCTGAGCCCCAGCAAAGCTTCCGCCAGGAGCCCGAGCTGGACCAGCTGCCCTTCTAGCTTGTCTGAACCACGGATTAGCTGCGCTGAACTTCGTTTGACACGGATTTTTCGGATTACACGGATTTTGTAGTCGACATCCTTTAGTTGACTTACGGATAAGAGAAAGGCCACCCGCTTGGGTGGCCTTTCTCTTATCTCCGGCCGACGTCTTCCCGTCTGCGCCGTTCTCTACTGAAAGTCAGTAAAGCTAAAATCCGATGAATCCGATGAATCCGATGAATCCGAAAAAACTGTGACTCAGATAGGGAACAGGAAACCGTCCACAAAATCCGTGTAATCCGAAAAATCCGTGGCAAACGAAGTTCAGCGCAGCTAATCCGTGGTTCAGACAGAAAGGCACTTTTGCCGTCCTTTTCGTCGTTGGGAGAAAGCACTGGCCTGGGGCTACCTTTGAAGATTCTATACGGCTTCAGGCGCGATGGTGCCGCGCTTTTCTTTATGCACTCTTTTTCTCTGTTGCGCTCATTGCTCAAACCACTGCCTGCCTGCACGGCGCTGCTGGCTTTACTGACCAGCTGCTCGTCGGCGCCGGACTTTACCCCCAAGCCCAAGGGCTATAACCGCATCGACCTGCCGGCCCACCGCTACCAGGCTTTGGGCGGCAACCACCCGTACACCTTTGAGTACTCGCAGGAGGCGGTGGTCAGGCCCGACTCCTCTTATCTGGCCAAGCCGCACTGGCTGAACATCTATTACCCGCGGCTGCACGCCAACGTGCAGATAACCTACATGGACGTGCAGCGTGACCGCAAGCTCTACAACAAGATGATGGAAGATGCCCGCAAGCTCACGGGCAAACACCAGATAAAGGCGACGGCCATCGACGAGCAGATTATGCGGACGCCGGCCGGCCTCCGGGCTTCGGTGTTTGAGCTACAGGGCGAAGTGCCCAGCCAGTTCCAGTTTTATACCACCGACAGCACCAAGCATTTTCTACGCGGCGCCCTCTACTTCCGTACGGCCACAGCCAACGACTCGCTGGCGCCCGTGATTGAGTACGTAAAGGCCGACATGATTCAGATGCTGAATACGCTGAAGTATAAGTAAGCTACTAGCTGTTGGCTATTGGCAGCTAGCTTTTTGCCATTGAAAATTTTGTGCTTCCAACAAAACTGAGCTTAGCTATCAGCCGGCAGCTAGTAGCTAACAGCTTAATTCATGAGTAACTTCTTCAACACCCGGCTGGAGTTTCTGCGCAATGTGGGCACCCAGAAGGGGCAGCTACTGGGCAAGGAGCTGGGCTTGTTTACCTACGGCGACCTTATTCAGCGCTACCCCTTCCGCTACCTCGACCGGACGCAGTTTTACAACATCTGCGATTTGCACGACGACCTGCCTTACGTGCAGGTCAAAGGCATTCTGCGCGGCAAGGAGCTGGTGGGCGAAGGCCCCAAGCAGCGGCTGGTGGCCAAGATTGGCGACGCCAGCGGCGAGCTGGAGGTAGTGTGGTTTAAGGGCGTAAAATGGGTGCAGCAGGTAGCCAAGAACAACACCGAATACATTGTATTTGGCAAGCCCACCATGTTTAACGGGCGGCCGCAGATGGCCCACCCCGAGCTGGAGGAAGTAACCGAGGCCAAGGCCGGGCAGAGCTTTCTGCAGCCGGTGTACAACACCTCCGAAAAGCTTAAGAACTACCACCGCATCGACAGCAAGGCTATTATGCGGATGGTGGGTGAGCTGCTCAAGCTGGCCCTGCCCCATGTGGTGGAGTCGTTGTCGCCGGCCCTGGTGCAGCACTACGGGCTGATGAGCAAAGCCCAGGCCCTGCAGCAGATTCACTTTCCGCAGAACCCGGACACCCTGCAGGCGGCCCGGTTCCGCCTCAAGTTTGAGGAGCTGTTTTACGTGCAGCTCAAGCTGCTGCGGCAGAAAGACCAGCGCAAGGTGACCCTGGCCGGGCAGATATTCAGCCAGGTGCCTACCCTGGTGGACTTCTACAAAAACCACCTCACCTTCGACCTGACCGGGGCCCAGAAACGCGTTATTCACGACATCTACAAGGACTTCTGCTCGGGCAAGCAGATGAACCGCCTGCTGCAGGGCGACGTGGGCTCGGGCAAAACCATTGTGGCCTTCATCTCCATGCTGATGGCTGCCGACAACGGCGCCCAGAGCTGCCTGATGGCGCCCACCGAAATCCTGGCCGACCAGCACTACGTGGGCCTGAAGGTATATGCCGACCAGCTCGGCATCAACATCGGCAAGCTTACGGGCAGCACCCGCACGGCCGAGCGGCGCGTGCTGCACGAGCAGCTGCGCTCGGGCGAGATGCACATGCTGGTGGGCACCCACGCCCTGCTCGAAGACGTGGTGCAGTTCAAGAACCTGGGGCTCACCATTATGGACGAGCAGCACCGCTTTGGCGTAGCGCAGCGCTCCAAGCTCTGGCAGAAAAACCCGCACATCATTCCCCACGTGCTGGTGATGACGGCCACGCCCATTCCCCGCACCCTGGCCATGACGCTGTACGGCGACCTCGACGTGAGCGTGATTGACGAGCTGCCCGCCGGCCGCAAGCCCATTGTGACCGTGCACCGCTACGACACCAACCGTCTGAAGGTGTTCCAGTTTCTGCGCGACCAGATTAAGCTGGGCCGCCAGGTATACATCGTGTACCCCCTGATTGAGGAATCGGAAACCCTGGACTATAAGGACCTGACCGACGGCTACGAAAGCGTGCAGCGGGCTTTTCCGGAGATGCAAATCAGCATCGTGCACGGCAAGATGAAGGCCGAGGAGAAAGACTACGAGATGCAGCGCTTTATCAAGCGCGAAACCCAGATTATGGTGGCGACCACGGTAATTGAGGTAGGCGTGAACGTGCCCAATGCCTCGGTGATGGTGATTGAGAGCGCCGAGCGCTTTGGTCTCTCGCAGCTGCACCAGCTGCGGGGCCGCGTAGGCCGGGGCGCCGACCAGAGCTACTGTATTCTGATGACGGGCTTCAAGCTCAGCAAGGATTCGCGCACCCGCCTCGAAACCATGGTGCGCACCAACAACGGCTTCGAGATTGCCGACATCGACCTGAAGCTGCGCGGCCCCGGCGACCTCATGGGCACCCAGCAAAGCGGCGTGCTCGACCTGCTGATTGCCGACCTGGCCAAGGATGGGCGTATCCTGACGGAGAGCCGGGCGGCGGCGCAGGCCCTGCTGGCCAACGACCCCGAGCTAAATCATCCGGATAATGCCAACATCCGGCGGCACATTGAAAGCCTGCCCGCAACGGCTGTAAACTGGAGTAGAATCAGCTAATTTTTCCCGCAAACGTTTGTGGGAACGTTCTTATTGAAACCCAATCGATTGGGCATTGCATAAAAAAAGCGACTTTGAGAAAAGTCGCTTTTTGCAAAGTTGGATTTAAAACATCTCCATAATAACTGTGCTGCCTAGCTGAGGAGGCTGCTGAGTAGCAGGCGCAACCGGTTCGGAGGTGAGCACCTGATGCACCAGAACAACCGGCGCATTCCTATGAGTAGCAGGAGCAGAAACGTTGGCAACTGTAGCGGGAGCAGCCTGTTTTGTCAGCTTGCCACCTATTATCAGGGCCAAAAGGAGGAAAAATTTTAAGAGTGCTTTCATAGCAGAAATCTTGAAGGCGGATACAAAGATAGGCTTTAACTTGGTGTTGTACAAATTAACCGCTCAAAAAGACCAAAACGCGGCTGAATTCAAAAAAAAGCCGGCTGAATCAGGGTTTTTTTCAGGTGGAAAGCTTACAGTATTCGATGCGTGTGCATGACAAAGTAAACGGAGCGGCTTTACGAAAGTGACGCCAGAAGTGTTATGGTTCAGCTAGTATTTTGTTAGCAAAAAACACATCTGATGTGGTCGCAATCTGCCCAACTTGCCAGCCCAACAGGCCAGGAGCGGTACTTTTGCGTTGGCAAAAGTTGCCTCCTTGGTTTCATCATCTTTTTGAAGATTTTTAATTTATGTTTCGTCGCACGCTGTTGATTGGGATGTTGGGTTGCGCACTGCTGGGAGGCCCACCGGCAGCCATGGCCCAGAAAGTAAAGTCGGCACCGTTTAGCTATCTGCCCGAGCAGGGCGCCGACCGCTACGATATGCGGGTGCCCCGCAAAACCCTGGCGCTGACCGATGGTAGCGGCTTTGTGATACTGGCCCACCAAAGCGCCGGTGGCTACGCCGTAGAGCGCTACGACATGGACCTGAAAAAGCTCTGGAGTACTACCGTGCCCGTAGCCCCGGGTGAAACGCTGGAAGCATTTGGCCGCAGCGCCCAGCAGGCCTTTGTTGTGCTGCACCATCAGGACGAAGGCAGCCAAAGCCTGCAGGTAGTGCCCGTCGGCCTGCAAAATGGCCAGAAGGGGGCTGTTAAAACAGTTATTTCGGCCCCGGCGCGCGACCGCCGGCCGGGTATCTCCATCTCGCCTGATGGCAGCCGACTGCTGGCTTTCCGTTACCTCACCCGCGAGCAGCAGGTGAAAAGCATCGCCGCGTCACTATACGACCAAAGCCTGGCCCAGGCGCAGGAGAAAGCCTACGACTTCCGCGAGTTTGGTGACTTCTTTTCGCCGGCCGTGCACGTGGCCAACGACGGCACTCAGTATGTGACCCTGGTGAGCGATGGCATGAAAAAGCTTACCGTGCGCCGCTACCCGGCCACTGGCACGGAAATAAAGGTGCTGGGAGTACCCGTAGGCGGCACTTTTGGCGGAAAGGCTGTCACCATTCGTGACTCGAAATTTACTGTGCTGGGCGATGGCAGCCTCTACGCTGCGGCCCTCTGCGCCGACTACGAGTCGGGTGAGTACTACAGCCTGAAAGTGGTGAAGTATGACTTCAGCTCCGGAGTAAGCGGCGACATGAAGTTTTCGCCCGAAGTGCGCTTCACCCCCGAGTACCTGGCCGAAGTAGCCAAGGCCAGCGGCCCGGCGGTGAAGCGCCTCGAAGACGTGTACCTCTCGGAGATGCTGCTGACGGAGGAAAAGCAATTGGTGGTAATTGCAGAAAAGCATTATGAAGAAGGCGAGGAAGCGCCCGTACATGCCCGGGAGCTGCACGTGTTTGGCTACAATGAGTTTGGAGCTCCCACCTGGCACAGCATTGTGCCCAAAGACCAGGTAGCCCCCGCCGTGGACGCCTATACCGGCATTGGCTTCCGGGCAGCGTCCTTCGGCAACACCGTGCACATCCTGACCCTGGAAAACCTGAACAAGAAGTCGGACCTCTACCTGCGGCGCCTCAATGTTCGCACCGGAGTACTGAGTGCCCCGGAACGCCTCAAGCTCAACGTGGCCGATGACCAAAGCCTGGCTTACGTGAAGGACTTTACCGCCTGGCTCGATGAGAAGACCATTATTGGCGTAAGCCGGCCCAATAAAAAGTCTAAGGCGCTGCAGCTAAATAAGATTGTAGTAAAGTAGCCCGCTGCATACCTCAGCCGTGGCCATAACCTCCCGCCGCAGCAGAAGACCATCTCCTGCTTCAGCTCCTCTAAAACATACTCCATGAAAAAGCGCAATTGGTGGGGTCGCCTGGGCTGGGGTATGGCCGCAGTGCTGGTGCTACTCAGCGCAGCGCTTTTCAACCAAGCCTATCGATTCACCCATTTCAGCTCTGCCGCCGAAGACGCACCCACAGGCCTGCCGTCGGCCCTGCAGCTTGCCAGATACGCGCTGCTTGGCCTGCCCAATCCACGCCCGGCAGACGGACCTGCGCCAGCTGTTGCCTACGAAAACGTAGCGCTAAAGGCAATTGATGGCACTAGGCTGGCGGCCTGGTACGTGCCCGTGTCCGAAGCGCGGGGCACAGTGGCCTTGTTCCACGGCTACCACAGCCAGCGCGCCGGCTTGCACGCCGAAGCCGCTATTTTCCGCCGTCTGGGCTACAACACCCTGCAGCTCGACTTCCGGGGCTCGGGTGCTTCGGATGGTGACTACACTTCGGTGGGCTACGACGAGGCCCAGGATGTGAAAGCGGCTTACGACTGGCTGCGTCAGCAAGACCACAACCGCAAGCTTTACCTGTTTGGCACCAGCATGGGGGCCGTGAGCATTCTACGCGGCATGCGGCAGTATCCCGACATGCAGCCAGAGGGCCTGATACTGGAATGCCCGTTTGGGACGCAGCTGGATGCTTCCAAGGGTCGTTTCCGCTCCTTGCACCTGCCCGAGGAGCCCCTCTCCCACCTCATCGTTTTCAGCGGCAGCGTGGTGAATGGCTTCTGGGGCTTCTCGCACGATGCCGTGCGCTATGCTGGTGCGGTGCGCGTGCCTGCGCTGCTGCAGTGGGGCGAGCAGGACCCACGCGTCAGCCGCGCCGAAACCGACGCCCTCTTTGCGGCTCTGCGCGGGCCCAAGCAGCTCGTTACCTACCCTGCAGCGGGCCATGAAAGCTACGCCCGACAGGATTCGGCACGGTGGGCACAGGCAGTGGCAGCCTTTCTGCCCTAAGGCCATACGCTGGCAGCTACCTAAAAAAAGGCCGTCCCCAATGGGAACGGCCTTTCTACAACTTGCTCCTTCCGGGCCACCCAGCCCGGAAGTCCCCAAGCCTCTTAAAACTCTTAATACATGTACTCGTTGGCCTCAATCAGACCGGCAGCGACGCGGCGGCGGGCCTCCTTGGTGTTGAACAGCTCGGCCTTGGTGAAGCGCTTCAGGCCCATGGCCAGCAGGCGCTGCTCGTCGCCCTCCGTCATGGAGGCAATGGCGTCCTTGCCGGCTTTCTCCACGATGTCGATGGTGTCGTAGAGGTACACGCGGGCCATGTCCAGCTCGCGGCTAAGCGCCTCCTCGCCTTTGGTGGCTATTTCCTTTTCCACGCGCAGCAGGGTGCTTTCGGCGGTATAGGTTTTGATGGCCATGTCGGCGATGTTCATCAGCACTTCCTGCTCTTTGGCCAGGGAGTTCATGTACTTCTGCACGGCGGTGCCGGCCACCATCAGAATCGCCTTCTTCAGGTTGGCAATGATTTTCTTCTCAGCGGCGAAAGGCGAGTCGTCAACTTCAC
The DNA here is from genome assembly GCF_039541835.1 of Hymenobacter saemangeumensis. Taxonomy (NCBI): domain Bacteria; kingdom Pseudomonadati; phylum Bacteroidota; class Cytophagia; order Cytophagales; family Hymenobacteraceae; genus Hymenobacter; species Hymenobacter saemangeumensis. Next base: position 22,098 of record NZ_BAABGZ010000076.1, read on the forward strand.
CCATGCTCGGGATGCTCATCAGCTCCTGCTGCACGGCCTGGGCCGGGCCCATCAGGTCGATTTCGCCCTTCAGACCCTTCTTGAGAATCATATCCACCGCCAGCATGCGGTTGATTTCGTTGGTACCCTCAAAAATGCGGTTGATGCGCGAGTCGCGGTAGGCGCGGTCCATGGGGTAGTCGGCCGAGAAGCCGTAGCCCCCATATACCTGCACGCCTTCGTCTACCACATAGTCCAGCACCTCGGAGCCTTCTACCTTCAGGATGGCGCACTCCACAGCAAACTCGCGGGCGGCGCCCAGCAGGGCTTCGTTGTAGGATTTGCCCTCGCCCAGCAGCTCCTGCTCCTTGTGGTAGATGTCCATACCGGCGCGGTAGATAGCCGACTCGGCCGCGTAGATGCGGATAGCCTGCTGGGCCAGCTTGTGGCGGATAGCGCCGAACTTGGAAATGGGCAGCTTGAACTGCACCCGCTCGTTGGCATACTTCACGCTCAGCGTAGCGGCCATCTTGGACGCGCCCAGGCAAGCTGCCGCCAGCTTGATGCGGCCGATGTTGAGCACGTTGAAGGCAATGAGGTGGCCTTTGCCAATCTCACCCAGCACGTTCTCCTTGGGCACCTGGCAGTCGGACAGGAACACCTGGCGGGTGCTGCTGCCCTTAATGCCCATCTTGTGCTCCTCGTTGCCCAGGCTCAGGCCCGGGGCATCCTTCTCAACAATGAAGCCGGTGAACTTGTCGCCGTCTACCTGGGCAAACACGATGAACACATCGGCAAAGCCGGCGTTGGTAATCCACATCTTCTGGCCGTTCAGCACGTAGTGCGTGCCTTCGGCGTTGAGCACGGCCTTGGTCTTGGCGCCCAGGGCGTCGGAGCCGCTGCCTGGCTCGGTCAGGCAGTAAGCGCCCATCAGGGTGCCATCGGTGAGGCCGGGCACGTATTTTTTCTTCTGCTCCTCGTCGCCGAAGAACAGGATGGGCAGCAGGGCAATGCCGGTGTGGGCCGCAAAGGCTACCGGGAAGGAGTGGCCGCCGCCCACGCCTTCGGTTACGCGCAGGGAGGTGGGGAAGTCCATGTCCAGCCCGCCGTACTCGGCCGGCACGCTCACGCCAAACAGGCCGAGCTGACCGGCCTTCTCCATGAGGCCGCGCATCAGGCCCTCCTCGTGGTTGTCGAGGCGCTCTACCAGGGGCATTACTTCCTGGGCCACGAAGTCCAGACAGGTCTGGTACATCATGTTCTGCTCCTCGTTGAAATCGGCCGGGGTGAAGACGCTCTGAGCGTCGGTTTCCTTGATGATGAACTCGCCGCCCTTTGCAGCGGCATTCTGTGTTACTTCCATGACTGTAAAGGGTTTTGAGGTTAAGGCCGCGCCAGCACCGCTGAGCGCAATCGTTTGCAATTTATTAGGCTTGCCGAGTATTTAGATAACAACGCAGCCGGCGTTTTGGTGTTGCAAGATAAGAAAAAATGTTAGGCGTGCCTACTATTTTTCTTAAAGAAAACCCCGGCTTCGGGGCTTTCTGCGTTTTGATTTAGAACGTAAGTACTGGTGTTAGTCCTTGATTTTTAGAACAACATCAGCAGAAAACGCTCTTAGAACGTCATGCTGAGCGGAGGCGCAGCCGTAGTCGAAGCATCTTGCCGGCGGCAGTAACTCCTTTTTGATTGGGATTACTCTCGTGGTAAAGATGCTTCGACAAGCTCAGCATGACGTTCTTCTTTCTGTCAACGTCCAAGCTTACTTCAGCAGTTCATAAATGCCCGCCACGCCCTGGCCGCCGCCTACGCAGGCGGTTACCATGCCGTACTTCTGGCCGCGCTCGCGCAGCTCGTCGAACAGCTGAATGCTGAGCTTGGCGCCGGAGCAGCCCAGCGGGTGGCCCAGCGCGATGGCGCCGCCGTTCACGTTGAGCTTGTCGGTATCGATGCCCAGCTCGCGCACCACGGCAATGCTTTGCGAGGCGAAGGCCTCGTTCAGCTCAAACAGGTCGATGTCGTTGAGCTGCATGCCGGCCTGCTTCAGGGCCTTCGGAATAGCTTTTATAGGGCCCATGCCCATAATGCGCGGGTCGATGCCTTCGGTGGCGTAGGTTACCATGCGGGCAATGGGCTCCAGGTTCAGCTCCTTCACCATGCGCTCCGACATCACGATGACGAAAGCGGCGCCGTCGGAGGTCTGCGAGGAGTTGCCGGCCGTAACCGAGCCGCCGGCGGCAAACACCGGGCGCAGCCTGCCCAAGGCTTCCACCGAAGTGTCGGCGCGGGGGCCTTCGTCGGTATCCACCACAAACGAGCGGGTTTTCTTCTTGCCCGTGGCCTGGTCGAGGTAGGTTTCCTCTACCTTAATGGGCACAATGCTTTTCTGGAACTTACCAGCCTGAATGGCCTTAATGGCCTTCTGGTGCGAGTTGTAGGCAAACTGGTCCTGGTCTTCGCGGCTGATTTTGTAGTCCTGGGCCACGGCTTCGGCCGTTAGGCCCATGCCGAGGTAGTACTGCGGGTACTTGGTGGCCAGGTTGTAGTTGGGCACGGTTTTCCAGCCCACGGTGGGCACCATGCTCATGTTTTCGGCACCACCGGCGATGATGCAGTCGGCCATACCGCCGCTGATGCGGTTCACGGCCATGGCAATGGTTTCGACACCCGAGCCGCAGTAGCGGTTCACCACCATGCCCGACACGTTCATGGGCAGGGCCAGCAGCGAAATCATGCGGCCGATTTGCAGGCCCTGCTCGGCCTCCGGCACGGCATTGCCCACAATCACGTCGTCGACGCGCGTGGGGTCGAGGGCCGGCACCGAGGCCACGAGGTGCTTGATAACTTCCGCCGCGAGGTCGTCGGTGCGGGTGAAACGGAAACCGCCGCGGGGCGCTTTGCCCACCGCCGTGCGGTAGCCGGCAACGATATATGCTGTGTTGTTAGACATGAGACATTAGACGTTAGACATGAGAATTGTTCTGATGACTTCTCCTGTCAGATTTGCGATGCTATTTTTTGCTGGAAGGCGTAGAGCAAACGCTCAACCTCCTCAATCTGGCCTTCGGCACTTGTGAGCTGCTCCTTGTTGATAAAGCCAAAATCGGCGGCTAAAATCATTTGAGTATGCAGTTCATTACAAGAACCATTTGCAATGCGCAGAAATTGCGCAAACTCTTTATTTCCACCTCTCCCCGCACCCTCCGCAATATTTGACGGAATTGAAATCGCTGAACGTCGCATCTGGGAAGTTAATCCTGTTCGCTCGTTAACTAGAAATTCCATGCACAGTTGGTAGGTAGTGCGGGCCACGTCCATTGCACGCTGCCAAACGATAAGCTCTTTGAAGCGATGCTTGAACATGGAGGTAGAGATTTAGACGTTAGACATGAGACGTTAGAAAGTTCTTCTGTCAGAACAATTCTCATGTCTCATGTCTAACGTCTCATGTCTTACTAATTTCTAAGCGGCTTGCCCGTAGTCAAAATGCTCTGAATCCGCTCCAGCGTCTTGCGCTCACCGCACAAACTCAGGAAGGCTTCGCGCTCCAAATCCAGCAGGTACTGCTCGCTTACTTCCGTGGGCGCCGACAGGTCGCCGCCGCACATGATGTAGGCCAGCTTATCGGCAATTTTCTGGTCGTGCTCCGAGATGTAGCGGCCTTCCTTCATAGCGTACACGCCGGTCTTGAACATGGCCAGGGCGCCCTTGCCGTGCACCTTGATGTTGGTTTTCTGCACCGGCTGGGTGTAACCGGCCTCGGCCAGCTCAATTGCCGCGGCCTTGGCCTGGGCAATTACGCGGTTGCTGTTCACCACCACTTCGTCGCCGCGGCGCATAAAGCCCAGGTCGAAAGCCTCAGCGGCCGAAGTCGAGACTTTAGCCGTGCTGATGGTCACAAACGTGTTGCGAATCAGGTTGAGCTCCGGCTCGCCTTCCTCGTACTTGAGGGCGGTGCGCAGGGTCATTTCCTTGGTGCCGCCGCCGGCCGGAATCAGGCCCACGCCGAATTCTACCAGGCCCATGTAGGTTTCGGCCGCCGCCACCACCCGGTCGCAGTGCAGGTTGATTTCGCAGCCGCCGCCCAGCGCCAGGCCGTGGGGCGCACCCACCACCGGAATGCTGCTGTAGCGCATGCGCATCATGGCGTTCTGGAACTGCGCAATCATCATGTTCAGCTCGTCGAACTCCTGCTCCAGGGCCTGCATGTACACCAGGCCCAGGTTGGCCCCGGCCGAGAACTGCGCCCCGTTGTTGCCGATTACCAGACCGCGAAAGTCTTTCTCTGCCAGCTCCACGCCTTTCAGCACGCCCTGTATCACATCCTGGCCCAGCGAGTTCATCTTGGAGTGGAACTCCACGTTCAGGATGCCGTCGCCAAGGTCGAGCACCGAAGCACCGGCGTTCTTCCACAGCACCTTGCCCGTGGCACGCAGGTTGTCGAGGATGATGAAGTTCTCCACGCCGCGGATGGGCTGGTAGCTCTTGCTTTCGATGTCGTAGAACTGGCGCACACCGGCTTCGCTCACCTTATAGAACGAGCTATGGCCGGCGGCCAGCATCTCGCTTACCCAGGCAGCGGGCTGCCGGCCTTCGGCCTGCATCAGCTCCACGCCTTTCTGCACGCCAATAGCGTCCCAGGTTTCAAACGGGCCCATTTCCCAGCCGAAGCCGGCGCGCAGGGCGTCGTCAATCTTGTAGAGCGCGTCGGTGATTTCCGGAATGCGGTTGGTCACGTAGGCAAACAGGCTGGCGAAGCTCTTGCGGTAGAACTCGCCGGCCTTGTCCTTGCCGGCTACCAGCATAGCAAAGCGCGGAGCCAGGGCCTCCACGGCTTTGGTGGTTTCCAGGGTGGCAAACTTCACCTTGGCGCTGGGCTTGTACTCCATCGTGGCCAAATCCAGGGCCTGGATTTCCGACTTGCCGCCTTCGCCCTTCACTTTCTTGTAGAAGCCCTGACCGGTTTTGTCGCCCAGCCACTTGCTCTCGCCCATCTTCTTGAGGAAGTCGGGCAGCTGGAACACGTCCTTGGCTTCGTCGTTGGGCAGGCCCTGGGCCAGGCCGTTGGCTACGTTGATGAGGGTATCGAGGCCCACTACGTCGGAGGTGCGGAAGGTGGCCGACTTGGCGTGCCCGATTACCGGGCCGGTCAGCTTGTCTACCTCTTCCACCGTCAGGCCTACTTCCTGCATGATGCGCAGCACGTCCATGATGGCGAACACGCCCACCCGGTTGGCGATGAACGCCGGGGTGTCCTTGGCCAGCACCGTGGTTTTACCCAGGTACAGGTCGCCGTAGTGCAGCAGGAAATCCACGATGGCCGGGTCGGTTTCCGGGGTCGGGATGATTTCCAGCAGCTTCAGGTAGCGCGGCGGGTTGAAGAAGTGCGTGCCGCAGAAATGCTTGCGGAAGTCGTCGGAGCGGCCTTCCGTCATCAGGTGAATGGGGATGCCGCTGGTGTTGCTGGTGATAAGCGTGCCCGGCTTGCGGAACTTCTCTACCCGCTCAAACAGGCTCTTTTTGATGTCGAGCCGCTCCACCACTACCTCAATGGTCCAGTCACAGCCGGCAATGTCCTTGAGGTTGTCGTCGAAGTTGCCGGTCTTGATGCGCGAGGCGTCGGCCTTGCGGTACAGCGGCGAGGGGTTGGAGGCAATGGCTGCCTGCAGGGCCGCATTCACCAGCCGGTTCTTTACAACCGGCGCGTCCAGCGTCAGGCCTTTCTTTTCCTCATCGGGTAGCAGCTCCTTGGGCGCAATGTCCAGCAGCAGCACCTGCACGCCAATGTTGGCGAAGTGGCAGGCAATGCGCGAGCCCATGACGCCGGAGCCCAGTACGGCAACTTTCTTGATGGTTCGGTTCATTCGGTGAAGGTGTTACGCGAAGCCAGGCTTCGCTATTCGGTGAACGATGGAATGAGTGGTAAGGGAATTACAGCGCCGTGTCAGGGCTGTCTAAGCGTCTTTCTTCAGGGGCTTCAGCACAAAGTCCTCAAACAGGGTCTTGCCTTCAATCATACCGGTTATCTGCCCGGCTACCTTGAAGAACACATCCAGCTGGCTTTGCGAGATTTTTTCCCGGATTTTCAGGTTGAAGTGGCGCACCGTCTGGCGCGATACTTCTTTCTTCTCCAGGCCCAGGTCCGTCAGAAAAATGCGGACCGAGCGCTTGTCCACGGAGTCGGCCTGCTTGTAGATAAGGCCCTTTTCCTCCATGCTGCGCAAAATGCGGGTGAGGCTGCGGGTTTCCAGGCCCAGCAAAGGAGCTATTTTAGTGGCCGGCGTCCCGTTTTCCTGGTCTATATTCAACAGCACGAAGCCAATACTGGTCGTGATGTCGTTCTGGGCTGCCTGGATGTTATACATCCTCGAAATGGCATGCCAAGCCACTTTTATGTTATAGTCGACGGTTTCTTCCGGTTTCATGCAGTAGTTGAAAGTGCGGTAAACTTACGAATAATTTGTTAGGCTTGCATAACAAATGACAAAATCTTTTGCCCCGCCTGCAGACGATTGCGGAGCTGAGTAGCACAGCCTGCTCCCGGGTCCTGGCGCCGGCCCTGCCTCCGCATTGGCTACTGCTGCCAGCCCTGTTTAGGGGAGCCATAACAGAAAAAGCCCGGCACCATTGCTGGTACCGGGCTTTTTCTGTTACAAGCCGGGCTTCAAGAACCGCAAGGCCGGGCCTTGCCCGGGCGCAATACAAGGCCCGGGGCGCTGTTAGCTGTACAGCTTCTCAATCAGCGCCTTGTTCTTTTCCGAAATAACTTTGCGCTTCACTTTCATGGTGGGCGTCATCTCGCCGCTTTCCACGGTCCAGAGCTCGGGCAGCAGCACGCTTTTCTTTACCTGCTCCCACTGGGCGAAGTTGCTGTTGTACTTCTTCACCAGGCCCTCGTACAGCTCCACTATCTGCTGCTTCTTAATCAGCTCGGCGCTGGAGCAGTTGCAGTCCACATCGTGGCGGCGGCACCAGTTCTTAAGCTCATCAAAAGACGGCACAATGAGGGCCGAGGGGAATTTCTGGTCGGCGCCCACTACCATGGCCTGTTCAATCAGCGGGTCTTCTTTGAGCTTGCCTTCAATCACCTGCGGGGCAATGTACTTGCCGCCGGAAGTTTTGAACATCTCCTTCTTGCGGTCCGTGATTTTCAGGAAGCGCCCGTTCACCAGCTCGCCGATGTCGCCGGTATGGAACCAGCCCTCCTCGTCAAACTCCTTGGCCGTGAGTTCGGGCTGGTTGTAGTAGCCCTTCATCACGGAGGCCGACTTGGTGAGAATCTCGCCGTCGGGCGCAATTTTCACTTCGGTGTTGTCGATGATGGGGCCCACGGTGCCAATCATGTTGTTCTCCGGCTCGAAGCCGCCCACGGCAATCACCGGCGAGGTTTCCGTCAGGCCGTAGCCCTCCATCACCCGGATGCCGGCGGCCCAGAACACCCGCGCCAGGCGGGGCTGCAGAGCGCCGCCGCCGCTTACAATGCAGCGCAGGTTGTTGCCCAGGGCTTCGCGCCACTTATTGAAAATGACCTTGTTGGCCAGAGCCAGCTGGGTGTTGTAGAGAAAGCCCTGGTCTTTCTGGGTGTCATACTTCAGGCCCAGGTCCAGCGCCCAGAAAAACAGGCTCTTCTTGACGCCGGTCTGCTCGTGGCCTTTGGCTACGATTTTATCATACACCTTCTCCAGCAGGCGGGGCACGGTGGTGAAAATCTGGGGCTTCACCTCGCGCAGGTTGTCGGCAATGGTCTCCATGCTCTCGGCATAGTAGATGCTCACGCCATTTATCATGTAGAGGTAAGTGACCATGCGCTCGAAGATGTGGCAGAGCGGCAGGAAGCTCAGGGCTTTGTCTTCTTTGCTTACCGGCACAAAGCGCTGGGAGTTGCGGCAGTTGCTCAGGATGTTGTCGTGGGTGAGCATCACCCCCTTGGGGTTGCCGGTGGTGCCGCTGGTGTAGATAAGCGTGAGCAGGTTTTCGGGCTGCACGGCCGCCTTCAGGGGCTCCAGGTCGGCGGGGTTGCCCTTTTTGCCCAGCTCCAGCAGCTCGCTGAAGTGGCGGGCGCCGGCAATCTTGTCGAAGGTGAAGATGTTTTCGGCCGGAATGCTCAGGCTGGCCGTGGCTTGCTTTACCTTGTCGTACAGCGACTGGTCGGCCACGAAGATGGCCCGCACGCCGGCATCGGTGAAGATGTACTTATAATCTTCTACCGTGATGCTGGGGTACATGGGCACACTCACGGCCCCAATCTGGGAGATGCCGAAGTCGGCCATCATCCACTCCGGCCGGTTCATGGAGATAATGGCCACCTTGTCGCCGTGCTTCAGCCCCAGGCTGGTGAGGCCCAGGCTGACCTGGTTGGCCTTGTCCTGCATTTCCTGGGTGCTCAAGGGCACCCACTGCCCGTTGGTTTTACACGCAAAAGCATCGGGTTTGGGCGACTTAGCCAGCTGATGAGTCAGCACGTCAAATGCGCGGCGAACGTCCATAGGATGGGTGGGTTAAAAAGCAGAAGTGTGAAATTCAGCTTAAATAAAGAGCTTTTTTCTGGGCAAATCCAAATTCAGTTGAGCTTAGTTTTTATCAGTCGGCCTGTATAAATCTATAGAAAACGGCCAAAATGCGGTGCCGGCGGCCTTTTCTGCGTAAATTTGGCCGCTTGCCTTTCCGCTTATAATGAACCTGGCTCTGTTTTTTGACCCGCTGCCGGAAACGCTGACGCCTGCTACGCCGCTCTCTACCACGCTAGCTGCCTACGCCACCCGCTTCACCGAAACCTTTCCCGACTGGCGCGCCGCCGACCTGGCCATCATTGGCCTGGATGAATGGCGCGGCAGTGCCAGCGGCCCGCCCCCACCCGGCCTGCATGGCAGCAACCTCGTGCGCCAGCGCTTCTACCAGCTGCAGAAGGGCTCCGGCAGCGTACGCCTGGTTGACCTGGGCAACCTACGCCCTGGCCTGAGCCTGGAAGACACCTACCAGCGCCTGCGCGAGATTATCGGCGCCCTGCTGGAGGAAAAAACAGTTCCCCTGCTGCTGGGCGGCAGCCACGACCTCGACTACGGGCAGTTTCTGGCCTATGAGTCGCTGGACCGGCCCATCAGCTTTGCGGTGGTGGATGCCCGCCCCGACATGGCCGAGCCCGGCCCCGGCACCCCGGCCGAAGAAAGCCACCTGCGCCGCCTGCTGGTGCACGAGCCCAACTTCGTGTTCAGCTTTGCGCACCTGGCCCACCAGCAGTACCTCACGGCCCCGGAAGTACTGATAGCCCTGGAGAAGCTGCATTTCGAAACCATGAGCGTGGGCGAAATCCGCAGCGACAAGCGCCTGGCCGAACCCTTGGTGCGGCAAGCCGACTTTATGAGCGTGGACATTGCCAGCCTGCGCTGGCAGGACGCGCCGGGCTACTACCCGGCCAACCCCTACGGACTGGGCAATGAGGAAGCCACACAGCTGTGCTGGTATGCCGGCCATAACGAGCAGCTCAGCTCCTTTGGCCTCTACGGCTACCGCCCCGACCAGGACCCCCACGGCCTGGCCGCCGCCACCCTGGCCACCATGCTCTGGTACTTTGTGGAAGGCTTCTACCACCGCCGCCCCGAAACCGGATTTGGCACCTTCCGCTTCCTCACCTACACGGTGGTGCTGCCCGGCAACCCCGACAAGCTGGTATTCTACAAGTCGCGCCGCGCCGACAAGTGGTGGATGGAAGTGGAAAGCCTCGGCGACCCGGAAGTGAAGCGCGTGGTGCCCTGCACCTACGAAGACTATATGCACGCCTCCCAAGGCGACCTGCCCCAGCGCTGGATTCGCCTGCAGGCACTTTTAGGTTAGTATTTAGTTGTCAATTGTTCGTTGTCAGTTGTCTGTTTTTATTGAAATAGTTTATGAGCCTGACAACTGACAACGAACAACTGACGACTGGTTTGCCTACTTACACCCGACAGCAGCTGGCTTTGCGCAACGGGCAGGACCGCGACGAAATATGGGTGGCGTACCAGGGCCGCATCTACGACGTGAGCCGCTCCCGGCTCTGGCGGCGCGGCAACCACTACGAGCACTGGGCCGGGCAGGACCTGACCCGGGAGCTGGACAAAGACGCCCCGCACACGGCCAATGTATTCGACAATTTCCCGGTTATCGGGCTTTTGAAATAGGTTTTTAGTTGTCAGTTGTTCGTTGTCAGCGGTCAGGTTGGTCTGACCGCGGCTTTATCAGAACAGTCCTGACAACTAACAACCAGCAACTGACAACTACCTTATGACCACCGAATCTCCCTCCGAGTACAACCACCTCGAAACCCTGCCCACGGCAGAGCTGCTGGCCGGCATGAACCAGCTCGACCAGACCGTGCCGCTGGCCGTGAGCCGGGCCCTGCCGCAGCTTGAGCGCCTGGTGGAAGCCACCGTGGCCCGGCTGCGGGCCGGCGGGCGGCTGTTCTACATCGGGGCGGGTACCAGCGGGCGCCTGGGCGTGGTGGATGCCTCGGAGTGCCCGCCCACGTTTGGCGTGCCGGCCGGGCTGGTAGTGGGCATCATCGCCGGCGGCGACCTGGCCATCCGGCAGGCCGTGGAAGGAGCCGAAGACGACGCGGAACAGGCCTGGGTTGACCTGCAGGCCCGCGACGTGAACGAGAAAGATGTGCTGGTGGGCATTGCCGCCTCGGGCCGCACGCCTTACGTCATCGGCGGGCTGCAACGGGCCCGGCGGCAGGGGCTGGCCACGGGCGCCATCGTGTGCAACCCGGGCTCGGCCGTGGCGGCGGCAGCCGAGTTTCCGGTGGAAGTGGTGACGGGCCCGGAGTTTGTGACGGGCAGCACCCGCCTCAAGGCCGGCACTGCCCAGAAGCTGGTACTCAACATGCTCACCACGGCCACCATGATTCGCCTGGGCCGGGTGAAGGGCAACAAGATGGTCGACATGCAGCTCTCCAACCTCAAGCTGGTGGAGCGCGGCGAGCGGATGCTGATGGACGAGCTGGGCATTGCGCACGCCGAGGCAGCCGAGCTGCTCCGGCAGCACGGTTCCGTGCGGGCGGCTTTGGCAGCCCGCCAGTAGCGCCCGCTCTGCCCTACCGGCCATGATAGAAAGCCTTGGGACCCGGGTACTGCTGGCCTGCCTTCTCCAATTCCTGCTGCACATCCTGTTTTATGGCCAGCCGTTTCCTTTCCTGGTCCTGGAAATTCTGTTCGCGGTAGTGGCCCTGGCAAATACGGCCGCCTTGGTAAGCTTTTCTTATCAGGCCTTTCAGCGTCAGCGCCCTGTCCTGGGCCTGGTAGCAGCCACTGCGGCATTTCCCGCTTTGCTACTGGGCGGAATACTGCTGAGCATGATGTTAAGTAAGTAATAGCGGCGAACCGGCAGTGCTGGCAGCGCGTTAACAAGGCCCGTATTCCTTCTTGTTAAACCGGCTGTCGACCGGGGCCCTGTTCCCTACTCCAGCTGTAATCTGTACGCCGATGCACACCATCGAACCGCACTACAACTGGATTGACCAGTACTCGGCCTCCGAGGACCCCCGCTCCCCGCTTTTCGAAGCCGAGAACAGTCTGGAAGCCTACACCAACACCATCTACGGCTACTACATCCACCCGCAGTGGGACAGCCTGGAGTCGGACACGCTGTTTCTGAAAATCCTGTTTGCCGACTACGACGACGGCGTGGCCGTGCTCGAGTTCATTGGCGAGTGGAACGACGCCATCGAGAACGACATCATGAACCTCAAGCGCAACATCATCGACCCGCTGGTGCACGAGGGCATCCGCAAGTTTATCCTGGTGGGCGAGAACGTGTTCAACTTCCACGGCTCCGACGACTCGTACTACGAGGAGTGGTTTGAGGACGTGGAAGAAGGCTGGATTGCCGGCGTCAACTTCCAGGAACACGTGATGCGCGAGATGCACCAATACAACGTCGACAACTACATCAACTTCGGCGGCCAGCTCGACGAGCTGCCCTGGCGCACTTACGAGCCCCGCCGGCTCTTTGAGGTGGTAAACGGCTTGCTTAGCCGGCGCCTGGGCGCCTAGCCGGAACGCTCACTACCATGCATAAAAAAAGCCTCTCCGCACTGGAGAGGCTTTTTTTCATTGGTAAGGGGCCAATTAGTGGCTGCCAGCGGCGGGAGCCATTTTGTCGGCACCGTTTTCCATAGCGTCGGCTTTGGCATCGGCGTTCTCACGTACCGAGTCAGCAGCGTTTTCCATAGCATCAGCCTTCATTTCACCAGCAGCTTCTACGTTGTCGGCAGCAGCCTCCGTGTTTTCTTCGTGCTTGCTCTCGCAGGAAGCGAAGGTGAACGATACAGCGGCCAGGGCGAGGAACAGGAACTTCTTCATCTTGTTGGTTGGGTTGAAAATGTGTTTGGGAGTTTCTTTTTAATCTTTAAGCATTTACTCTGAGGTATTGCTCAAATTCGGGCCTTTATACTGCCCACCTAAAAAGGTAACCTCCGCCGTAAAAAATATTTTCAACTCCCACCAGCGCTCCCGAGCTGCCGGGCTTACTTTTTCCGGAACACAATGCCAATTGGCACGCCGGTGAAGTCGAAGTGCTGGCGCATGCGGTTTTCGAGGTAGCGCGTGTAGCTTTCCTTCACGTACTGGGGCAGGTTGCAGAAGAAGGCAAACACCGGGTTGTGCGTGGGAAGCTGCGTGGCGTACTTAATGCGTACGAGCTTGCCCTTAATAGCGGGCGGCGGGTACTTCTCAATCTCCTTCAGCATCACGTCATTGAGCTGGGAAGTCGGGATTTTGCGCCGCTTGTTCTCGTACACCTGAATGGCCGTTTCAATGGCTTTGTGCACTCGCTGCTTGTTCATTACCGAGATGAACACCACGGGCGGGTAGGCAATGGGGGCCAGCTTTTCCATGATTTTCTCCTCAAACTCCTTGGCCGTGTTGGTTTCCTTGTTTTCCACCAGGTCCCACTTGTTCACGAGAATCACCACGCCCTTGCGGTTCTTATCGGCCAGGGAGATGATGTTCACGTCCTGGGCCTCGATGCCGCGGGTGGCGTCCAGCATTACGATGCACACGTCGCACTCTTCGAGGGCGCGCAGGCTGCGCATGTTGGCGTAGAACTCAATGTCTTCGCTCACCTTCGCTTTACGACGCAAACCGGCCGTATCAACCAGGATAAACTCCTTGCCGAACGCATTGTAGCGGGCCGAGATAGAGTCGCGGGTAGTGCCGGCAATATCGGTCACGATGCTGCGGTCTTCGCCCAGCAGCAGGTTCACCAGGCTGGACTTGCCCACGTTGGGGCGGCCTACCACGGCAATGCGCGGAATATCGGACTCGGGCTCTTCAATGCCGGGGTCGTCGAAATGGCTGACCACGGCATCGAGCAGCTCGCCGGTGCCGTGCCCGTTCTGGCTGCTGATGGCGTAGATTTCGCCATCGCCCAGGCCCAGCGAGTAGAACTCGCCGGCGCTGTGGGCCCGCAGGTTGGTATCGGCCTTGTTGGCCACCAGGTAAATCGGCTTTTTGCCCACGTAGCGCCGCAGCACGTTGGCAAACTCCTCGTCGAGGCCGTGCACGCCGGCATCGGCATCTACCATGAACAGGATGACGTCGGCCTCGTCCATGGCCAGCTTCACCTGCTTGTTGATTTCGCCTTCGAAAATATCTTCCGAATTGTGCACATAGCCCCCGGTGTCAATCACGGTGAAGTTCTTGCCAATCCAGTCGCCGTAGCCGTAGTGACGGTCGCGCGTAACGCCGCTCTCGTTGTCCATAATGGCCTTGCGCTGGCCCACGAGGCGGTTGAAAAGAGTGGATTTGCCCACGTTAGGCCGCCCCACAATGGCGATGGTGTTCTTAACAGACATGTTGCGTTGCCCCAGCCGCCGGCCCGACCTAGTTTCGGCAGTGCCCGGGGTTATTTAAATAAAAGATGGTCGGAAAATTTTCTGAGCTTAGAACTTAGAATCGTTCTGGAACAGCTTATGCCAGAACAAGTCTAGGTTCTAAGCTCTCACTTCTAAGCTCTGGGATTATTGGTAGCCAAACCGGCTCAGCGCCTTGGGGTCGGTGCGCCAGTTCTCGTTTACTTTAACGTGCAGCTCGAGGAAGACTTTTTTAAGAAAGAACTTCTCCATCTCCTCGCGGGCCCAGGTGCCCACTTTTTTGAGCGCCTCGCCTTTCTGGCCGATGATGATGCCCTTCTGGCTGCTGCGCTCCACGTAGATGACGCCGCGGATGCGGATGATGTCGTCGTCTTCCTTGAACTCCTCAATGGCTACCTCGCAGCTGTACGGAACTTCCTTTTTGTACAGCTTAAAGATTTTCTCACGCACCATCTCAGCGGCAAAAAAACGCTCGGGCTTGTCGGTTAGTTCATCCTTAGGGTAGTATTCCGGGTGGATGGGCAGGCGCTCCAGCACCAGCTCCAGTACCCGCTCGGTACCAAAGGCATTGAGGGCAGAGATGGGCATCACCTCGGCGGCGTTGGGCAGCTGCTCTCTCCAGTACGCCAGCTTGGCTTCTACTTCGGCCTGCTCGGCCTGGTCAATTTTGTTTACCAGCAGGATGATGGGCGTGTCCTGCATCTTGCGCAGGCGCTCCACCACCGGCTCCTCGTCGTGCTTCTCGTAGATGTCGGTCACGAAGAGAATAACGTCGGCATCTTCCAGGGAGGAATACACAAACGACATCATGGCATTGTGCAGCTCGTACTTGGGCTGAATGATGCCGGGCGTGTCGGAATAGATAAGCTGAAAGTCGTCGCCGTTGAGAATGCCCAGGATGCGGTGGCGCGTGGTCTGGGCCTTGCTCGTGACGATGCTCAGCCGCTCGCCAACCAGCGCATTCATCAGCGTCGACTTGCCCACGTTGGGCTTGCCGATGATGCTGACAAAGCCGGCACGGTGGGGCTTGGGTTCGGGATTCACGCGGGATAGATTTGAAAATGAGGCCGCAAAGGTACGCCTTTAAACGGCAGAAAGCTAGGATGGGACCAGAAGAAGCCTCGGCCGTAGCCTGTTGCAGCCAACAGATTTTCGTCTTTGGTCAATTCGATTTACGGAAAAAGTCAGCAAAGGGCTAAGGGGGCAGCGGGACCTTTGCAAGGCATCAACCACCACATTTCTTTCCTCCATTTTCCGTCAGAAAGCCATGTTTATCGGTCATTTTGGAATCGGCCTCGGGGCCAAGGCCCTGCAGCCCCGCGCGTCGCTGGGCACCTTGTTTATCGCGACGCAATTCGTCGATTTGCTCTGGCCCAATCTGCTGCTGCTGGGCCTGGAGCGGGTAGAGATAAAGCCGGGCATCACGGCCGCCACGCCGCTCGACTTCGTGCACTACCCCATTTCGCACAGCCTGCTGATGGGCCTGGTGTGGGGCCTGGCGCTGGGCCTGGGCTACTGGCTCTGGAAGCGCCACCTGGGCAGCGCGGTGCTCGTGGGCCTGTGCGTGCCCAGCCACTGGCTGCTCGACTTGCTCATGCACCGGCCCGACCTGCCCCTGTTCCCGGGCGCCTCGCCCCTGCTGGGCCTGGGCTTGTGGAACCACCCGCTGGCTGGGCAGCTCGTGGAGGGGCTGGTGTTTGCCGGGGGGCTTTACCTCTACCTGCGCAGAACCACGGCCCGCAACAAAACAGGCGTCTGGGCGCTGTGGGGGCTGGTGGCTTTTATCGTGCTGGTGCATGCTGCCAACATGCTGGCCCCGCCGCCCGGCAGCCCCACTGCCGTCGCCTGGGCCTGCCAGCTGATGTGGCTCATCATGCTATGGGCCTACTGGGCCGACCGCAACCGCCGGCCGCGCCACCAGGTACCCGCGCCATCGGAACCGGCCCTTGTGGTTGCCGGGTAAAGCCTGCCAGGCGGGCTGCGCTTCGCCGCCGGCTGCAGCGCGGCCCGCCGAAAGGCCCCGGGCGTCTGCCCGGTCCACTGCTTAAAGCGGCGCACAAACACGCTGGGCTCGGCGTAGCCCAGCAGAAAGGCAATGTCGGCGGTGCTTTGCTGCGGCTGCTGCAGGTGGCGCAGGGCCAGCTCCCGGCGTACCTCCTCGAGCAGCTGCTGGTAGCTGTGCCCGGCTTCTTTCAGGTGCAGCTGCAGCGTGCGGGTGCCCAGGTGCAGGCGGTCGGCTACCATGGCCAGCGTTGGTACGTTGCCTTTTAGTAGCTTCACAATCTCGCGGCGCACCCGCTCGGCCAGCGGCGGCTCCGGCCGGGCTGGCAGCTGCGCCAGCAAGGCCGCGGCGTGCTGCTCAAACAAAGCAAAAAGCGTAGGGCTGGCATTTCGAATGGGCAGAGCCAGCGCTTCATTGGGCAGAAGTATGGCAGTTTCGGCGGCCCCAAACTCCAATGGAGTGGGGCCCAGCACCCGCTCATGCTCCCGGCTATCTGCTGGCCGGGGATAAGCCAGGCGCACGGCCGCGGGCCGCACCGCCTGCCCGGTCAGCGCCTCAAACGCCGCCAGGTACACCGAAAGCTCCGAGTTTAATACATGCTGCGGGTAAACAATGTCGGCACTCAGCAGCTCCAGTTTCAGCCAAACGCCCCTTTCTTCCTCGGCGGCCGGAGCCAGGCTGGTTTTTACGCCCATGCAGGCAATGTCCTGGTAGCGGCACAGCTGCTGCAGGGCCGCGCCCAGGGTGAGCGAATGCATAAGCACATACGCCAGAATGCCGATGCTGCCGGCACTAACGAGGCTGCCCAAATGCAGGTCGAGGTAAGCGTTGCCGGTAGCCGCAATGGCTAAAGGCCATAGCTTCTGAATAGTGGCAATGGGAATACGGGCGTCGGGGTTGGCTGCCGTGGCCGCATCCAGCCCAATGGCCCGCTGCAGGGCCGTTACATCGGCCCCCTGCTGCCCGGCGGCCCACAGCAGCAGGTTGAGGGATGAAACCGGCAGCGTATCGAATGAGCGCATGGAATCGTGCTTAGGCAAGGGAATGTACAGTGCAGCCGGCAAACAAGCAGCCGGGTTGTTTGTCTGCATACTTTCCCTTCGCCCTGCACTTGATGAGCTGGCCATTATCGCCAGCGCTTTTTCCTGAAGGAACGGCCCCTGCATTTCTGCTTTTCCTGACAAAGCTCATGGTGCTGCCTGTTTAAAAATCACCTCAACTTTTCCGCCTGCTTCGGACCTTTGCTTTAATGAACTCAGCTGGTACCCCCTCCCGCCGCATTGGCGTTTTGCTTGTAAACCTGGGCACGCCCGACTCGCCCGAAACGCCCGACGTGCGGCGCTACCTCAACGAATTCCTCACCGACGGGCGCGTTATCGACATGCCGGCCGCTATCCGCTACCCCCTGTTTCAGGGGCTGGTGGTGCCGCTGCGGGCACCCAAGTCGGCTAAAATCTACAAGCAGCTCTGGACGGACCGGGGCTCTCCCCTGCTTTTTCACGGCCTCGACCTACAGGCCAAAGTGCAGGCTGCCCTGGGCCCGGGCTACGTGGTGGCCTTTGGCATGCGCTACCAGAAGCCCAGCATTGAGAAAGCATTGGATGAGCTGCGCGAAGCGGCCGTGGAGCGCATTATCGTGCTGCCGCTGTTTCCGCAGTACGCATCGGCCAGCACCGGCTCGGTGCAGGAGAAGGTGATGGAGATTGTGGGCAAGTGGTGGGTGGTGCCCAGCATCAGCTTTATCAGCACCTTCACCGACGACCCCGGCTTTATTGCCTGCTTCGCCGCGCTGGGCAAGGCCGAGATGGCCAAGCAGCACTACGACCATGTGATGTTCAGCTACCACGGTATACCCGAGCGGCACGTGCTAAAAGGCAGCCACAAGGGCTACTGCAAGCTGGGCAACTGCTGCAACAGCTACAACAAGAACAACCGCTACTGCTACCGCGCGCAGTGCTTCGAAACCTCACGCCTGCTGGCCAAAGCCATGGGCCTGGCGCCGGAGCAGTACACCGTGTCGTTCCAGAGCCGCTTGCAAAGCCGGCTGCGCGACCCCTGGCTGCAGCCTTACTCCGACGAGGTGCTGAAGGAGTACCCGGCCAAGGGAATCAAGAATGTGCTGGCTTTCAGCCCGGCCTTCGTGGCCGACTGCCTGGAAACGACCATCGAGGTGGGTGAGGAATTCAAGGAAATGTTCGAGGAGGCCGGCGGCGAGCACTGGCAGCTGGTTCCTTCCCTCAACTCCGAGCCCATGTGGGTAGAGGCCGTGGCAGCCATGATAAAGCAGGCCTAGCTTACCAGCTCTGGCTCCAGTCAGCAACAATAGATTAGGAAGCGTTGAAAAGGCAAATCAGGCCTTTTCAACGCTTCCATTTTACTGTTTAAGGGGCCGACACTACCCACGCCGGGCGCTGTAAAAAGCAGCGTCGCTGTAGGTGTCACGCTCATAAAAGCCCGCAGTGGAACCGGGCTCCTGCCCCAGGGCCCGCAGCATGGCTTCTTCGTAGTCGCGGGTAACCTGCAGCTCGATGTAAGGCGGATAGCTGAGAACTTTCTCCGAGTCCAGGGCCGGCACGAACACATTGTCGTCCTCGGCATCGATGGCAGCCACCCCGATGGGCAGCAGAATATGCCGCTCGTGCTCGTTGGTTTTGAAGTGGGCATCGAGTTCAATATCCAGATAGCGCACCTTTAGCGCTTCGGGCTCAACGATGAGCTCATATACCCGGCCCAGGGCTTTGCCGTCGGCCCCGCGCACAGTCCAGCCGCGCACGTCGGGGTTGCCATCGGCTACTTCAAAGTCGGTGAGGTCGCGCAAGCGGCGCAGAATGGGGGTTTCCATAGCTCTTCGGAACGAGGTTGATTACAATACGGGCGGCTCGCTGAGCGTGCGCACTGCCGCGGCTGCCTTGCTCAGAAACTGCTGGTTCTGCTGCTGCTCGGCCGGGGTGCTGTTGCGCCCCGACAGCTGAGCGGCCAGCTGCTGCAGCTCGTTGGCCGTAGTCTCCAGGGCCGGGTAGCCTTTCTGCTGCATGGCCCGGATTAAGCCGGCCGCCGCAACAAAGCCCGGCCGCAGCCGGGGAGTAGCCTCATTTAGACTGGTGGTGGCGCTGGTCAGGTTGTCGCGCTGCTCCCGAATGGCCGGGTCGCGAAAGTCGCTGCGGTCGGCCAGGTCAACGAGGGTGGCGGTAAGCATCTGCAGGCCGCGCCGGGCATAGTCGGGGGCGGCTGCATTACCGGCCGCCTGCCGGGCCAGCTCTTCCGGCGTCACCGGAGCCTGCTCCAGGTCGGCCGCTGCCATGGATTCCTCTGCTGCGGCTCCCGGCGCAGGCGCTGCCACAAGAGTATCGCCAGGCGCGGCCGGCAGCGCGGCCGGCGCAGGTGGAGTCGGCTCATCGCTGGGGTCGGGCCGCAGAAAGAAGTAGGCGCCCAGGGCCAGGGCCAAAGCAGCCAGCACCACCAGTATCCAGGGGCTGGGCGACGATTTCTTACGTTGAATGTTGATTTCAGCCATGCTGAAAGAAAGTAAAGAATAAAGAGTTTGCTTTTCTGTACGCGAAGGTAGAGGCTCGGTTTATCCCAAGTTTACAAGCGGCTTTATCTTATC
The DNA here is from genome assembly GCF_039541835.1 of Hymenobacter saemangeumensis. Lineage (NCBI taxonomy): Bacteria > Pseudomonadati > Bacteroidota > Cytophagia > Cytophagales > Hymenobacteraceae > Hymenobacter > Hymenobacter saemangeumensis. Next base: position 41,532 of record NZ_BAABGZ010000076.1, read on the forward strand.
CTGTAACTAGTACATTTACCTGCATTGCCTTACCCTTTCACACTGCCCTGTGCCTTCCGACCACCACCTTCTGCCCGACCTTGAAGCCCGGGGCCTGCTCCCGCCCGAGCAGGCGGCTACTATTGCCGCGTTTGAGCAAACCCGCCCTTTTTCCTTGCACTACGAGCTGCGGGCCACACTTTACTTTGGCATCACCCTGCTCACGGCCGGGCTCGGGGTGCTGATTTACCAGAATATCGAGCACATCGGGCATGGGGTGGTTATCGGGCTTATTGCCCTCCTCACGCTCGCCTGCTTTGCCTACGCGACCCGCTACCGCCAGGCCTTCACCTGGCAGGAGGCCCCTAAAGCCGGCGTGCTGCCCGACTACGTGCTGCTGCTCGGCTGCCTCACCTTCCTGATTCTGGAAGGCTACCTGCAGTACCAGTACGAGTTTTTCGGCACCCGCTACGGCCTGGCTACCATCCTGCCCGCCCTGCTGTTCTTTCCCCTGGCTTACGCCTTCGACCACCGGGGGGTGCTTTCCATGGCCATTACGGCCCTGGCCGCCTGGGTAGGCGTGAGCGTGGCCCCGCTTTCCGTACTCAGTGAAACTGACTTTTTCCATTCGCGGCTCGGCGGGGCAGCCCTGGCGCTGGGCCTGCTGCTAATGGGCGCCGGCCTGTACTCGGAGTACCAGGACCGCAAGCGCCACTTTGGCTTCACCTACCTTTCGCTGGGCAGCAACCTGGCTTTACTTACGGCCACGGCCATGCTGCTCAACGGGCCTTACGGCTCCCGCTTCTCCCCCGGCTTGCTCTGCCCGCTTATCCTGGCCCTGAGCTGCTTCTTGGTGTGGTACGCCCGCCGCACCCACTCGTACCTCTTTCTGCTGATGGGCATCATTTACAGCTACATCGTACTGACCTACGGCTTCTTTCAGCTGATTGACGTCATGCATAGCGGCGAAGGCGTGGTGTTTCTGGCTCTCCTCTACTTTGCGGGCTCAGCGGTTAGCGTGGTACTGCTTTTCATCAACATCCGGAAAATCCTGGGCATTCATGGCAGTTAAAGCTTACCACCCCGCCTGGGCTCGGAATGCCGCCGTACGCAAAGCGGCTTCCCGCTGGCAGAAGCAGGGCTTCATCACGCCGGGGCAGCATGCAGCTATTGAGCAGGCCCACCCGCTCGATTATTACCGCCCTCCCCTTTTCCTGCGCATCGGGCTGTTTCTTTTCACCTGCCTGGGTGCTTTGGCGGGGGCAGTCTTTGTCGGACTGGCCACGCGGTTCAACCTGCCCGCCATTTGCCTGCTTTGTGGTATCGGCGCCATCGTTTTGCTGGAAATCATTACCAGCAATCCGCCCCGCCACTACGGCTCGGGCTTCGATACGGCCTTGTTGTACTGCGCCCTGCTGGCTGTCGGCGTCTTCCTGGCCTACCTGTATGAGCAGGCGTGGGCCAATGCCTACTCCATCGACTTCGACAGCCCTGCCATTAGCGCCCTGCTGCTGCCGCTGCTGGCCGTATTCGGCGCCGCCACCATTCGTTATGCCGACCGCCTCGTAGCTGCCTGTACCTACCTGCTTTACCTGGCCACCATCGCCAATGGGCTGCTGCAATCTAGTCTGGGGCAAGCCCTGCTGCCTTTCGGTATCATGCTGGCCTCGGGCGGGGCATACCTTCTTTTTCGCCGGCTTAGCCGCCGGGACTATGCCTATTACTACCAAAAGCCCCTCACCCTGGTCAAAGCCCTGGCCCTAATCAGCTTTTACCTGGGCGGCAACTACTTCGTGGTGCGGGAAGGCAGCGCAGCCCTCCGCAGCCTGCCTGAATCGACGCAAATTTCCTTTGCGCCCCTGTTTTACTTGTTCACCGTCGCCATTCCGTTTATCTACATCAGCCTGAGCTTACGGCGGCACAACCGCCAGATGCTGTGGATAGGCTTGTTCGTAGTGGGCTTTTCCATCTACACCTACCGCCACTACCGCAGCCTGCTGCCGCCCGAATATGCCGCTACGCTGGCTGGCCTTGCCCTTATCGGGTTTGCCATCTGGGCCCTGCGCTACCTCCATACCCCGCGCTACGGCCTCACCGCAGCCCCCGACGACGAGCAGGCGCCCCTTATCAACCTCGAAGCACTGATTGTGGCCGAAACCGCCACGGTGCCTACGCCGGAGCCCGCGGGCTTCGACTTCGGCGGCGGTTCCTCCGGTGGAGGAGGCGCAACCGGTCGGTTTTAGCAGCAACCCTTCAACAAGCAAACGCCCCCTTCTGGGTCAGAAGGGGGCGTTCTACAGACAGTATTGCGGGGACGTTAGGCCGCTACCGGCTTATACAGCTTGGCCAGCTGCGCCACGGCATAATCCACTTCGTCGACGGTATTCATCTTGCTCATCGAGAAGCGCACCGTGCCCCGTCCCGGGTCGCAGCCCAGGGCCTCCAGCACGTGCGAGCCCGTCTGCGCCCCGCTGGTACAAGCCGAGCCCCCCGAAGCCGCCACCTTGCTGATGTCGAGGTTAAAAAGCAGCATCTCGTTGAGCGGCGACGGCGGCAAGCTTACGCTCAGCACCGTGTACAGGCTCTTATCAGCTTCCGCCGACAGCCCGTTGAAGCGTACGTCGTCAATTTCGGCTTGCAGCCTGGCAATAAACCGGTCTTTCAGGCCTTGTACGTGCTGCTGGTGCGCCGTCAAATCGCGGCAGGCAATTTCCAGGGCCTTGGCCAGCCCGACGATGCCGTACACGTTCTCGGTGCCCGAGCGCACGTTGCGCTCCTGCGAGCCACCGTGTATGAGCGGGCTCACCTGCAGGCCGCTGCGGCAGTACAGAAAGCCCACGCCCTTGGGACCATGGAACTTGTGAGCCGAGCCTACCAGGAACTGGTTTTTCAGGGCCTGCACGTCGTGCCGGTAGTGGCCCATGGTCTGCACGGTGTCGGTATGGAACACGGCATCGTGCCGGGCGCAAAGGTCACCAATGGCTTGAATGTCGTTCAGGTTGCCAATCTCATTGTTGGCGTGCATCAGGCTTACAAAGCTGCGCGTATGCGTGGCCAGTAGCTCGTCGAGGTGCTCCAGGTCGAGCTGTCCGAATTCATCGTGCTTCACATAGCTCAGCTCAATGTCACCGGCTTTTTCCAAGGCCTGCAGCGGGTGCAGCACGGCGTGGTGCTCCAGCTTGGAGGTAATGGCGTGGCGCAGCTTCAGGGTGCGGATGCTGCCAAAGGCAGCGTAGTTGTCGGCCTCGGTACCACCGCTGGTAAAGGAGACTTCTGCCGGTGCCGCATTGATGAGATGCGCCACCGTCTTGCGGGCATTCTCAATGGCCGAGCGCACCTGCCGCCCGGGCCCGTGCAGGCTGCTGGGGTTGCCGTAATGCTGCGTCAGAAACGGCAGCATAGCCTCCAGCACTTCCGGGTCCAGGGGCGTAGTGGCGGCGTTGTCAAAGTAGGCGTGCATGTAGTCAGTGCTTAGTGCTTGGTGCCTGGTGCTTAGCTTAGGCAGAAACTATATCTACAAACTTTATTACCAAGCACTAAGCACCAAGCACCAGGCACCAACTTCTAAGCCTTTACCGCAATAATTTCCTTAATGTCGGCAATAATTTTCTTTGCCAGGTGGTCGGCGGTGGCGTTCGAGTCCGACTCGGCATAGATTCGAATAATGGGCTCGGTGTTGGACTTGCGCAGGTGCACCCACTCCTTGTCGAACTCAATCTTAACGCCATCAATGGTGTTCACCGGGTGCTTGCTGTACTTCTTTTCCATCTGCACCAGCACGTTGTCGGTATTAATTTCCGGCGTCAGCTCAATCTTATTCTTGGAGATGAAGTAGCTCGGATAGGAAGCCCGCAGCCGGCTCATGGTCAGCCCAGTCTTGGCCAGGTGCGTCAGAAACAGCGCAATGCCCACCAGGGCGTCGCGGCCGTAGTGCAGCTCCGGGTAAATGATGCCACCGTTGCCTTCGCCACCAATAATGGCGTTGGTTTCCTTCATCTTCGTCACCACGTTCACCTCGCCCACTGCCGCGGCGGCATAGTGCCCCCCGGCCTTCTCAGTTACGTCGCGCAGGGCGCGGGTGCTGCTGAGGTTGCTCACGGTGTTGCCGCCGCCATTGGCCTTCAGCACGTAGTCAGCTACTGCTACCAGGGTATATTCCTCGCCAAACATCTCCCCGTTTTCGCTTACCAGGGCCAGCCGGTCCACATCCGGGTCTACCACGATGCCGAGGTCGTAGCCGCCCTTTTCCAGTACCTTGGCGATGTCGCGCAGGTGCTCGGGCAGCGGCTCGGGGTTGTGGGCAAAGTCGCCGGTAGGCTCGCAGTGCAGCTTCTCAATAGTAGTAACGCCCATGGCCTCCAGCAGCGCCGGCACGGCAAAGCCACCAGAGGAGTTCACGGCATCTACCACCACGCGAAACTTGCGGGCCTGCACCGCTTCCACGTCCACCAGCGGCAGCGCGAGAATGGCCTTGATGTGCTTTTTCAGGAAGTTGTTGTCCGTGGAGTACTGCCCCAGCTTGGTTACGGGGGCAAAATCAAACCCTTCGCTCTCGGCCAGGGCCAGCACCTGCTGTCCGTCGGCGTCGGAGATGAACTCGCCTTTGTTGTTGAGCAGCTTTAGCGCGTTCCACTGCTTGGGATTGTGCGAGGCCGTGAGAATGATGCCGCCGGCAGCCTTTTTCGCGGGCACAGCCATCTCAACCGTAGGAGTGGTGGAAAGGCCCAGGTCAACCACATCCAGGCCCAGCCCCTGCAGGGTAGCGGCCACCAGCCGGCTTACCATCTCTCCGGAGAGGCGGGCGTCTCGTCCAATCACAATAAGCTTGCTTTCATTGGCCTGCTTAGTTACCCAAGTGCCATAAGCAGCAGCGTATTTAACAACGTCGATGGGTGTCAGGCCTTGGCCGGCCGGTCCGCCAATGGTACCGCGGATGCCGGAAATAGATTTGATGAGGGTCACAATGAATCGATTTTTGAGAAGGCAAAAATAGGCATTCCCCGCGGCTTGCCGGTAGTTGAGTTTATCTTTGGAACAATGGAAAACCCTGCTGCCGCCTCCAACCCACTTCTTGACCCTGCCCGCCGGCCTGCCCAGCTCGAAGCTTTCGGCCGCCTGCTCGACGTACTCGACCGCCTTCGTACCGAATGCCCCTGGGATAAGAAGCAGACGCTGCAAAGCCTTCGCCACCTCACCATCGAGGAAACCTATGAAATCAGCGATGCCATCCTGCGCGACGACCTGCCCGAGCTGAAAAAAGAGTTGGGCGACGTGATGCTGCATCTGCTCTTCTATGCCCGAATCGCGGCCGAGAAGGGCGCTTTCGACATTGCCGATGCCTTGAATGCGCAGTGTGAGAAGCTGATTTCCCGCCACCCACATATCTACGGCGATGTGCAGGCGGACGATGAGGAAGCAGTAAAACGCAACTGGGAGCAACTTAAGCTCAAGGAAAAAGGTAATAGCGGTGTTTTAAGCGGGGTGCCCACTTCCCTGCCCGCTCTGGTCAAGGCCATGCGTATCCAGGAAAAAGCCCGGGGCGCCGGCTTCGACTGGGAAAAGCCCGAACAGGTCTGGGAAAAAGTCCAGGAAGAGTTAGCTGAGTTTGGAACCGAATACGCCCACGGCACATTTAACGAAATCACAACACCAGCCGCCACCGCTCAGGCCGAGCGGGCAGCCGCCGAGTTTGGCGACCTGCTTTTTTCGCTGGTCAACTTTGCCCGCTTTGCCGGCATCAATCCCGAAGAAGCCCTGGAGCGCACCAACCGTAAGTTTATTAGCCGCTTTCAGTACCTGGAGGCCGCCGCCACCGCCGATGGCCACCGCCTTGCCGACCTAACTTTAACCCAGATGGATGTGTATTGGGAACAAGCTAAAAATATCGCATCCTCACCTAACAAGAACAATTAATACCCGCTCCTTTTCCTACCATTTCCGTAAGGTTCGCCCAAGTTTTCTTTGGTCGACCGCTGGTTTTTGGTTAGGTTTGCCCAACTAAGACAGCTTCACCAAATATTGAACTTAGTTAAGTACAATTGAGGTGAGCGCCAGAGCTTCATTTTGGTAGGGTCTACATCCCCTGGTTGGTCTGCCAATGGCCTTCAACCAATTTTTTGCTTTTTCTTTACCTACACAATTCAACAAATTCTCACCAACAACCCCTCAAAATCTCCGGAATAATGGAACAGAAAAATGCCATGAACACGAGCCCCCGGCCCGCCGCTAAGGCCGCCACTACCGACGCGAAAAGCAGCGGTGGAGCTTCGCTGTTCTCCGTGCTGGCTATTATCATTGCCTTTATCGTCAGCGTTCTAATCTTCAAATTTGTTTTTGGTGACCCCAGCCGCTTCCAGGGTGGTAACAACGAAAACAACCCCAATCCCGGCGACTATCTGGCTATCGTATACAAGGGAGGTGCCGTGGTACCGGTACTGATGTCCATGCTGCTCATGGTTATCATCTTCTCGATTGAGCGCATGCTGACTATCAGCAAAGCCAAAGGCACCAAGAGCATTGAAGCTTTCGTTCGTACCGTTCGTCAGAAACTCAACACCAACGACATCAACGGCGCTATCGCCGCCTGCGACCAGCAGAGAGGCTCGGTTGCCAACGTAGTAAAGTCGGGCCTGCTCAAGTATCAGGAAATGAGCGCTGAGCGCACCATGGCTACCGACCAGAAAGTAATGGCCATCCAGAAAGAAATCGAGGAAAGCACCGCCCTGGAGCTGCCCATGCTGGAAAAGAATCTGGTTATCATCTCAACCCTGGCTTCTATCGCTACGCTGGTAGGTCTGCTCGGTACCGTATTCGGCATGATTAACGCCTTCGCCGCTCTGGCCCAGGCTGGTTCGCCCGATGCTGTGAAGCTGGCTAACGGTATCTCGGAAGCTCTTATCAACACGGCTCTGGGTATCGGCACCTCGGCTCTGGCCATTGTTGCCTATAACTACTTCACCAGCAAGATTGACGAGCTGACCTACAGCATCGACGAGGCTGGCTTCAGCATCATCCAAACCTTCGGCGCCCAGCACGCTCACACGGGTGGTCACGCTTAATGCCCTGCATTAAGAAGTGTTCGATTTGATGCACTAAAATGAGGGGATTGTCGTTGGCTCGGCAGTCCCCCTTTTAACCCCACCTTGCAATGCCCAAAGTAAAACCGCACCGCACATCGCCGTCGTTGGACATGACGCCGATGGTGGACCTGGCCTTCCTGCTGGTGACGTTCTTCATGCTCACCACCAAGTTTGCGCCAGATGAGGTTGTGGTAGTGGACACCCCCTCCTCAATCTCGGACATCAAGCTTCCCGAGAGCAACGTTATTACGCTTACCGTTGACAAAAACAAGCGGGTGTTTTTTGGCGTTGACGCGCCGGAAACCAGAAAGCTGGCCTTGCAGCGGGTAGCCGCCAAATACGGCGTCAACTTCACTGCCGACCAAGCCAAGGAATTTTCTAACCTGCCCAGCTTTGGCGTTTCGGTTGGCCAGCTTGGCTCTTTGCTCGACACGCCCAAAGAAGAGCGCAAGCCCTTGAATGACCAGGCGAAAGGGGTTCCGATGGATTCCCTCAACAACCAGCTCATCGACTGGGTGATAGAAACGCGTAAGGCCAACCTGGAGCTTTTTAAGAAGCCTACCTATATCGCCGTTAAGGGCGATGGCCAGGCCGATGTACCCACCGTACAGCGCCTGATTAAAGTGCTGCAGGAGCGCGACATCAACCGCTTCAATCTCATCACTGATCTGGAGAACAAGCCGGTAGCCGCCCAGTAAGGCGACTACTTAGAACCTTGTATCCTGTCAACTATTAAAGAATCATGGCAGAAATTCAACCGAAAGCCGAATCCGGTGGTAAAGGTGGGAAGAAGCGGGCCAAGAAAATGTCGACCAAAATCGACATGACCCCCATGGTGGACTTGGCATTCCTCCTGCTCACTTTCTTCATGCTGACCACCACGTTTGCCAAGCCAAACGTAATGCAGCTGACGATGCCGGTAAAGGAAAAAAATGAGGAAGAGCAGACCAAGCTCAAGGAGTCCGAAGCTTTCACAATCATTCTGGGCGAAGCCAACAAGGTGTATTACTACGCCGGTATGATTTCAGCAGAATCGAAGCCCGAGCTGAAAGTGACCAACTACGGTCCTGATGGTATCCGCCAAGCTATTCTCGACCGCCGTCGCCAACAGCCCAAAACCGTAATTCTCATCAAGCCCGATGAAAAAGCCGTGTACAAGAACATGGTGGATATCCTCGACGAGATGAACATTACGAATCAGCGTAAATACGCTCTGGTAGATATTGCCAAAGCTGACCAAGACTTAATAAAAGAATCCGGGCTATGATGGATAACGCACAAATAGCCCGCGCCAGCCTCAATGACATTGTCTTTGAGGGCCGCAATAAGGCGTACGGCGCCTACGTGCTCCGTCGCCTTTACCAGCGGCACGTAACGCGGGCTCTGATTATTGCAACGGCCATTTTCCTGTTGCTGATTTCCTTCCCGATTATTGCCCACTACCTTTCGGAGCGTAACCGGGTTGTCGAGAAGAAGAACCTCAAGGAAAACGTGCTGATGGAGGCGCCCCCGCTTGACGAGACCAAGCCGCCACCCCCTCCCCCACCCCCTGAGGCTCCGCCCCCCCCGCCGCCCAAGCTCACCACCATCAAATTCACTCCTCCGGTAGTGAAGAAAGATGAAGAAGTGAAGAAGGAAGAAGTGCCGGACCAGGAAGAGCTCAAGGAAAAGACGGTAGCCACCGTTACCGTGAAGGGCAACACCGACGTAGCTCCTCCCGACCTGGGTGAGCTTGCCGGTGACGGCGACAAAGTAGTTGAAGAGGTAGTTGAGAACAAGGTCTACACCTATGTAGAGCAAATGCCTCAACTGCCCGGTGGTGGTGGCAACGCAGCCATTGTAGCCGCCATTCAGAAAGCTACCCGCTACCCTCCGCTGGCACTTCGCAACCAGGTAGAAGGCCGCATCTTCGTAAGCTTCACAGTGAACGCCCAAGGCGACGTTTCCGACGTGAAAGTGGTGAAGGGCCTTGGCTCTGGTCTGGATGAGGAAACCATTCGTGCGGTGAAAACCCTGCCCAAGTTCATCCCAGGCAAGCAGAATGGTCGCTCGGTAAGTGTGTCTTTCACCGTGCCGATTACCTTCAAGATTCAGTAAGCATACACTGCTCTCACGCAGTAAAAAAACCCGAACAGCACCAAGGTGCCGTTCGGGTTTTTTTGTTTGCTTAAACCCACGCATACCGGGTAAGCAGGATTGACGTTAAGCACCTGCTGATATAAAGACGTCCTATGGCTGCAATTCCACCTGAGCAGGCATGAGTCTTTTACTCGGCGTAAAGGGCTTTTTTGATGAGAAATGCCGTTTTTCAACTTCTTTTGTCGCCTGTTAGCCTACTTACAGGCTCTGTTCGAACCTTTTCAGCCCAGAGCCGATTTTATAAGGCTCACCCGCTCACGCTTAAGCATATGTTGAACATTCCAACTACCGAGGAGCGCCTTGGAAAATCCCCGCAGCGTTTCGTGCGTTACTTTGTGCTGATAATGGCTCTGGTTTATGTCAGCCTTGGGATTTGGCTGTGGTGGACTGCAAACACTCCAACAACCGGTGGCCTGATACAGTTGGGCTCTACCCCTCGTCGGATTTTAGGCTCCGTATTCATCTTGTATGGCATGCTCCGCTTTTGGCGCGGCATGCAGTCCTCTCTTCGCAAAAAAACTACTATCGACCATGACTAAGCACCGTCTTCTTTATGCAGTCAGCCTAGGGGCTGCTCTAGGCAGCATATTAGCATTAGGGGGATGTAACAGTCAAAGCCCAACAGAACAGCTCAGCACGGCCACTACCGGTACCGTGGCAGTGGGAGTTGACGAAACCTTTGCACCTATCCTACAGGCCCAGGTAGATACCTTCTCCAAACTTTACCCCTATACGAAGGTGCAGATGAGTTTTCAGCCTGAAGAAAAGGTCATGCTGGATTTCCTCAACGACAATGTGAAGGTTGCCGTGATAGCCCGAGAGCTTTCCGCTGACGAACTGGCCGAGTTAAAGAAGCAGACTATTGTTCCTCGCACGACGCGAATCGGCATTGATGGGCTAGCCATTGTGGTACACCCATCGAATCCGGACTCCCTGCTGACCATGGGCCAGCTGCGTGACATTTTCACGGGGAAAGTGAAGCAATGGAATCAGCTAAGCGGCAAAAAAGTTTTAGGCGATATAAATGTGGTCTTCGACGCGAATAGGAGCAGCACAGTACGATTTGTGCGTGATTCTATTGCGAAAGGGGCCCCACTTACCACTCGGGTATTTGCTGCCGAGTCGAACCCGAAGCTGCTCGACTATGTTTCTACGCATCCGAGTGCAATCGGCGTGATTGGGGTAAACTGGATTTCGGACCATGATGACCCCGCCTCCATGAAGTTTCTCCATAAAGTCAGGGTGGCCAGTATAACCGCTCGCCCCAACCCTTCGGAGGACGACTTCATTCAGCCCTATCAGGTGTACTTGGCTGAGAAAACACCACAACAAATAGCCGACCACCCCGAGCTCCAGAACTACCCCCTCCGCCGCAACTTGTACATAATCAGCCGGGAAGCTCGCGCAGGTTTAGGCATGGGGTTTGCATCCTTTGTAGCTGGCAAGAACGGCCAATTGATTTTTCAAAAGTCCGGCTTGCTACCTGCCCAAATGCAGGCACGTATTGTGACTACCCAACGGTAGGTGTGTTTTGGCCGTACTTCATTTTACTTTTGCATTTCATTTTTTTCATTTCCTATGAGTTTCAAGCCCTGGAAAAAGCCGTTTATCACCGCCTTTGCGCTTGCGTTGGCCGGAAACACGGCAGCCATCGCCCAAAACGTGCAAAGCGCCCAGCGTGCAATAGAGCTGGGACGCTACTCTGAAGCCCGGGCCACCTTGCGGTCCGGCGACAGCCCGGAAGCAGTCTATGAAATGGGCCGCTTGTATCAGTTTCGGGATATGCCGGATTCGGCAGCCATTTACTTCAATAAGGCAGCCTCCCAGAGCCCTCTGGGAATGGTAGCCATGGGCCGTGCCTTACTGGCCAAGGGCGAAGTTTCCCCTGCGGAAGCTCAGTTTGATGCTGCGGTTAAAGCCACGAAGGGTAAGGATGCAAAAATCCTAACGCTTATTGCCCAGGCTTATGCTGAATCCGATGTAAAGGATATCAACAAAGCCTTGTCTTATGTAAAAGCTGCCGAGGCGATTAACAAGAAGGACGAGCCAGCACTGCTGGTTGCCCGCGGTGACATTTACCTGCATACGGACCAAGGCGGCGGTGAGGCCATGAACAGCTATGACCGGGCCACCACGGCCAACCCCAGCTATGCACAGGCATACTATAAGAAAGGAGTGCTCAGCGTTCGTGCGCGTAACTTCAACGCGGCCCGTGAAAACCTCAACAAAGCCATTGACCTTGACCCAAGCTACGCTCCTGCGTATCGGGAACTGGCCGACATGTATTACTATGCTGGCCAATACGAGCTGGCACTGAGCACCTTTCAAAAATATATCGGGCTGGCAGAAAAGTCTACCGCCACCGATGCTCAGTACGCTTCGTTCCTTTACCTGACCAAGAAGTACCCTGAAGCACTGACGGAGGTCAACAAAGTGCTGCAGTCTGACCCCAATAACCTGACCATGAACCGCTTGCGCGCTTACTTGCTGTATGAAACCGGCGATTACGCACAGGCGTCGACGGCGATGGATGCCTATATGAAAATCGCTCCGGAGAACAAGATTATCGCCGAAGACTACATCTATCAGGGTAAAACCCTGATTAAGGCAGGCCGGGCGGAAGAAGGTATTGCCATTGTGAAAAAGGCAGCTGCCTCGTCCACCGACCCCACTAAAACCGAAGCGCTGGAGAATGAGCTGGCCCAGGCTTACATGGCGAAAAAGGATTACCCGAATGCTATTGCTCTGTATAAGAAAAAGCTGGCCAGCGGCAAGGGTGACCTCACGGACCAGGCCCGCATGGCAATTGCTTTTGAAGGGGCCAAGCAGTACACTCAGGCAGATAGCGTGTACAATATTATTCTCACGCAAAAGCCTACTTACGTAGCTGGTTACCGCTCGCGCGCTCGGGTGAACTTCAACATGGACCCCGATTCAAAAAAGGGCCTGGCAAAGCCTCACTATGAGAAGTACATCGAAATGGCTTCTGCCGATGCTGAGAATGCAGCTAAGTACCGTGAGGGTATGATTGAAGCCAATAACTACCTGGGCTATTACCACCTGCAGAAGGGCGATAAAACGGCGGCCCTCCCGTACTATCAGCAGGTACTGGCCCTGGACCCTGCTAATAAAGATGCTACTACTGCTATCGGCATTATAAAGGGAACACCTAAAGCACCGAGCAAAGCTCCTGCAAAAAAGGCGGCTGCGAAGAAATAAGCTAGCCGGCCAAATAAGACAAAAGCCCCGACACGTAGTGTGCCGGGGCTTTTGTCTTATAGCAGCTGAAGGCGCTACTTTGCCTGTGTAGCAGCATACTGCTCCCATTTGGCTAGTACCGCGGAAAAATCGGCTGGTAATTCTGCCTCAAAGTATAGGTTCGCTCCCGAGGCGGGATGCACAAAGCCCAGAGAGCGGGCATGCAATGCTTGTCGAGGCATAAGTTGAAATGCGTTTTCAACAAAAGCACGGTAGGAAGCCGTATTCTGCCCTACCCGAATACGGTCGCCTCCATAGGTAGCATCAGCAAAAAGCGGATGGCCAATGTGCTGCATATGTGCCCGAATCTGGTGGGTCCGCCCTGTCTCCAGAACGCAGCGCAGCAGGGTTACGGGCCCGAACTCCTGCAGCACCTCATAATGCGTTACAGCATGCTTGCCCTGCTCTCCGTTAGGATACACTGCCTGCACCTTACGGTCGCGGAGGCTGCGTCCAATATGCCCACGTATGGTGCCGGCTGGCCCGGCTGGACATCCCCACACCAAGGCGAGGTAGCTGCGTTGAATGGTGTGGTGAAAGAACTGGAGTGAGAGATGCGTCATCGCAAACTCAGTTTTTCCAATAACCAGTAGCCCGGAAGTGTCTTTATCGATGCGATGGACAAGCCCAGGCCGGATTTCACCATTACGTCCGGTAGGCAGGTTTTCCAGGTGATAAGCCAGACCGTTGACCAGAGTACCCTGCCAGTTGCCATACGCCGGATGCACCACCATGCCGGCCGGCTTGTTTACGATAAGCAGTTCTTCGTCCTCGTAGCGGATATCAAGCTCCATTGGCTCAGGAACCACCTTGCCCTCCCTGGGGGGCTCCGGGAGGGTAATAGTAATGGTATCCTGTGGCTTTACCCGGTAGTTGGGCTTCACCGCAGCTCCGTTTACCTGCACGGCTTCTGCCCGAATAGCATCCTGAATTTTATTACGTGACGTATTACCTAGCCGGTTCAGGAGGAATTTATCGATTCGAAGCAACTCCTGTCCGCGGTCAACTACAATGCGGTGGTGCTCATAAAGCTCATCCTCTTCTTCCCAGCTCTCTTCGTCAGCTGCTCGTGGCAGGGAGCTGTGCTCATCAAAGTCTTCAGCCATTGTAAAGTGCGTGCTTCAAGGGTACGAAAAAAGCCGGGGCATAAGCCCCGGCTTTTACAGCCAAGTAAGTGAAGGATTGAGCCCTACTTCTTGGTTTTAACTTTGGTTTTGCTGTTGGTGGCCGGTGCAGGAGCAACCGATGGGGCCGGAGCAGGAGCCTGCTTCACAGCGTTGGCGCCGGGCGTAACGCCCATTTTCTTCAGCACCAGGTCAGAGATATCACCGTCTTTAGGACCGTGCAGCAGCACAGGGCTGGCACCGTCTGAGTTCAGCACGTAGGTGTAACCATTTTCTTCTGCCACCGCATCGATGTTTTTCTGGAGTTTGTCCAGAGCAGGCTTTAGCAAGGTCTGTTGCTTTTGCTGCAACGACTGCTCTGCATTCCGCTGGAACTCCTGAATAGACTGCTGCATGCCCGTCAGCTCTTTTTCCTTATCGGCCTTTACAATGTCGGTCATGGTGGCGGCACCTTGCTGATAAGCTTTGAGCTTGGTTTCATACTCCCCATACTTGCTCTTCAGCTGTGCTTCGAGCTGGCTGTTGTAGGCCTTCAGGTCCGACTCAATCTGTTTGCTTTCGGGCATCTGGCTCAGCACGTACTCTACGCTGGTATAACCAATTTTAAGAGGGGCCTGGGCCTGTGCAGAAGAGGCAGCCAAGGTTCCGAGGGTCAGAAGAGCGGCGGCGAGGGTCAGACGAATGGTCTTCACAATATTCATTAAAAAGAAAAAGGGTCAGAGTGTTGTAGAAACAAAGATAGTTATTTAGAACCTTTTTTTGCGGGACGAGAGGTTTTACCCGGTGCCTGATTGCCAGAAGCAGGGTCCGAAATACCGGAGTCCGTTTCAAAGCTGGGGTCTGCTGCCGGCGGCTTGGGCGTGGTTACTGTTTTTGCGGGCCCTTTCTTGCCAGGCTGGTTTCGGTCTTCAACGGCCAGTCCCAGCTCTTCCAGCACGAATTCAGTGTAATCATGCGCTGGGTTGGTATAGAGCATGGTCACATCACCTGATTTATCGAACAGCACCGCCAGCTGCTTTTTCTTGGCCACCTTTTCTACTGCTTCAAACACTTTATCCTGCACAGGCTTGGTTAGCTCCATGCGCTTTTTGAAAAGCTGCCCCTCGTAGCCGAAATGCTTATTCTGGTAGGCTTTGATATCCTGCTCTTTCTTCAGAATTTCATCCTGCCGCTTTTTCTTCATCGGCTCGGTAAGCACTACCTCCTCTGCCTGATAGTTGCGGTACAGCTTATCGAGGTCCTTTTTCAGGGATTCGATTTCTTTCTGCCAGGTTTCGGATAAAGTATTCAACTCCTGCTGAGCTTTGCCATACTCCGGCATCTGCCCCATTATGAACTCTGAGTCGACCCAGCCGAACTTTTGTGCGTGCGCAGAAGAAGCAGCTAGCAGCAGCGCTGCTGCCAGCGCAAGAGCATTTAAAATCTTCATAGCTGAGAAAACAAAAGATGCCGCGCCGAAGTGCCGTATTAGCGGATTTGCTGGCCGATTATGAAGTGAAAGTGGTTGGGGTCGCGAGCAGTAGTAGTTCCGGGAGGCGGCACTACCGCATCGAAGCCCCGGCCAAAGTCGAAGCCCAGCAAACCAAATGCCGACATGAAGATGCGGGCTCCAACACCGGCTGAGCGGTACAACTTATAAGGGTTGTAATTATTGTAGGAGTCGTATGAGTTGCCTGCTTCCGCAAATGCCAGCACGTACACCGTCGCCGCAGGGTTGAGGCTTACCGGATAGCGCATTTCCAGTACATACTTGTTGAAAGCTATACCCCCGCTCTGGTTATTCTGAGCCGTCGGTATAGCGTATGGGTTATTGGGGTCGTCGTAACCGCGCAAACCGATGAAGTCGGTGCCCACCAGGAAGTTGGCGCCGCCATTAAAGCCCAGGCCTGCCCCGCCCATCTTGAAACGTTCGAAGGGGCCAAGCTCCCGCAACGAGTTGTAAGTGCCCAAAAAGCCAAAGTGGGCTCGCGTATTCAGCACCAGCTTGCCTACAATGGGAGTAAACCACGATGCATCAAACATCCACTTGTGGTACTCAATCCACTTGTTTTGATCGGAGTGGCCGGGGTTAATTGAGGAATAGGGCGGCGTCAGGTTCACGCTCAGGCTCAGCGACGAGCCCCGGCGCGTATAGGTGGGGTTGTCGATGCTATTGCGCGACAGCGTCGTGTTAAAGACAATGTTGTTGGCATAACCCGTAGCAAAGCCCGGCAGCAACTGGTAATTCTGGGTTTGGTACTGACTAAATGAAAGCGAGTTACTTAACGTAAAGTAGTCATCTGGAACGCGCAGCTGACGGCCAAGGCCGAGGGTTGCGCTGTTAACCTTGATGAAACTGCCGCTCGAGGCATCGAAGTTGGTACCGGTGCGCTGTACGCTGTGGTTCAGGCTAAAGGAGAAAGAATTGGGACGGCGCCCCCCCAGCCAGGGCTCGGTAAAGGACAGCGAGTAAGCCTGGTACTGCAAGCCATTGGCCTGAATGTTCAGGGCAATGCGCTGTCCGTCGCCGGCCGGAACAGGGGTCCAGTTATGGAAGTTACCTGCTTTGCGCAACGAGAAGTTGTTAAATACCAGGCCCACCGTGCCAATGAACCCGGCAAAGCCACCCCAGCCACCCGAGAGGGTAATCTGGTCCGACGGCTTTTCTACAACGGTATAGTTGATGTCAACGGTACCATCAACGGCATTGGGCACGGGATTAATACCAATCTTCTCTGGGTCGAAGTAGCCCAGGGTAGCTATTTCCCGCTGGGAGCGAATCAGCAGTTCGCGGTTAAACTTGTCGCCGGGCAGTGTCCGCAGGGTGCGGCGCAGCACGTGGTCGCTGGTCTTGGTATTACCCGCAATGTTTACGTCCTTAATATGGGCCTGCACTCCTTCGGTAATGCGCATCTCAATGTCAATGGAGTCGCCCACTACCTTTTTCTCTACCGGGTCGATAGAGAAAAAGAGGTAGCCATCGTTCATGTAGAGCGAAGTAATGTCCTGCCCCGTAGGATTGTAGTTTAGACGCTTGTCCAGAACCTCCTTGCTGTACGCGCTACCGTTTTTAATTCCGAGTACATTGGACAGGGTCTTATCATCATACAGATAATTGCCACTCCAGGAGATATTCCGGAAATAGTACTTTGGACCTTCGTCTACAGTAATGCGGAGGGCTAGCCCTTTTTCATCACGGATAAGGGTATCGCTGACGATTGTTGCATCGCGGTAACCCTGGGCGTTGTAATATTCAATCAGCCCCTTTTTATCATCTTCGTATTCGCTCTTTTGGAACTTGCCGCCGGTAAGAATCTTGTAGAACTTGCGCTGCTTGGTCTTTTTCAGCTTTCCGCGCAGCTTACCGTCTTTGAAAGCCGTGTTGCCTTCAAAAGCAATATCATGAATCCGTATTTTAGAGCCTTTGTCTACCTCGATTCGTAGCGCTACACTGTTGGATAGCGAGGAGTCAGGCACTTGAACAATATTCACCTTGGTATCCAGGAAGCCTTTGTTGACGAAGAACTTACGCACTTGCGTGCGGGTATTGTTCATCAAAGCATCGGTTACGACTTTGCCACGGATGAGGGTTATTTTTTTCGTCAGCTCTTCCGCTTGTCCTTTCCGGATACCAGAGAAAGTAAATTTCGATAAGCGCGGCCGCTCCTTGAGATTATAGTCCAGGAATATTTTATTTCCTTCGATACGGGCAATGGTAACGCTGACATCTCCCAGGATGCCCTGCGCCCACAGCTTCCTAATCGATTTCCCTATCTCTTCTCCGGGAATGGTAATAGCATCGCCCACGCGGAGGCCCGTCAGGTTGATAAGCGTACTCGGGTCGAGATGACGCGCACCACTTACGGTAATGCCCCCTAGTTCGTACCGCTTGGGCTCTTCCCCCGAAGCGCCGCCTTGCGCAAATGCGTTACCCGAGACAATGCCCAGCGCACTTACCAACAAAAAAAGAAAACTCAAAAACTGATTGCGCACAGTAATCATTACAAAAGCTTAAGATACCGCGAGTTGCTCGCTGGTTTTGCCAAAGCGCCGTTCCCGACGCTGGTAGGCTTTAATGGCCTCCTGAAAATGCAGACGGCGGAAATCCGGCCATAGCAAATCGGTGATGTACAGCTCGGTATAGGCCAATTGCCAAAGCAGAAAATTGCTAATCCGCTGCTCTCCGCTGGTGCGGATGAGTAGTTCCGGGTCTGGGATGCCGGCAGTAGCCATGTAACCGGCCACGGTGGCCTCGGTGATAGCCGCAGGCTGCAGCTTGCCCGCGGCAACATCGGCAGCCATTCGTTGGGTGGCCTGGGTTATATCCCAGCGCCCGCTGTAGCTAAGTGCCAGCAGCAAAGTCATACGTGTGCCACCCTTGGTCATTTCCATGGCTTCGGCAAGCTCCCGCTGACAACTCGAGGGAAGGGTGCTGGTATCGCCGATTGCCTGCAGACGAATGCTGTTCTTGAGCAGGGTGGCAGTTTCCTGCCGAATGGTGTGTACCAGGAGTTGCATCAGAGCCGTCACCTCCAAGGCAGGCCGGTTCCAGTTCTCAGTTGAGAAGGCATACAAGGTCAAGTACTGTACCCCTAGCTCAGCAGCTTCCTCCACTGTTTCGCGCACTGCGGTGATGGCACTTTGGTGCCCAAACACACGTAGCCCGCCCCGTTGCTTTGCCCAGCGTCCGTTGCCATCCATTATGACAGCCACGTGCGAGGGAATATTTTGAGAGTCAATTTCGGCCTTGCCGGTCATCCTTGCGGTTTCGGTAATAGAGGCCGCAAGTTACGGAAATGGTTGCACTTGCACCGGCCCTCGCTTCACCTTCTTCCTTTAAAATGCAGATTATATGCTGAGTGCGCACCCTATAGCTAGCGCAGCGAGCTACTTAAGCAAGGTTTTGTTTTTCTTATACTGGTCTGGGCAAGGAATCTTATAGAAAGTGTAGGATAGGCTCAGGCCATTGTAATAGTACCAATCCTGGTCATGCCGGTTTACCAGGAAAGGGTCCTGCTCACTTAAGTGGTCAAGCTGGTCGGTAAACGCTTTGCGCGCGCCAAACTCCAACCCCAGGTTGAAATGCTCGGAGAGGGCGTATTTGAACCCCACGCCCATGGGCACGGCAACTCCCAGTATGGAACCCCGCTGGTTGTATGTACCGCCAAGCGTAGTGCTTTCGGTGCGGGTATTGGCATAAAAGCCGGCCAGGCCTATAAACAAATAGGGGGTGAAGTGCAGCTTATCGGTGCGGTAGTGATAATCCAGGAAATTATACTCCAGCGCTACTGAGGCCTCCAGTACACTTCCTTTGGTGTTAGCCTGGCGGAAGTTCTGTAGTGGCGGCACTCCCCCGTTTGCGCCGCTTACATTGCCATCATCTGCTCGCAGCAGACCACCCGTAAAGGCCCCGCGTAGTGTAACCGGCACCGATACATCCTTGCGGTAGAATACCGTGAGCGCCGGACGGTTGTTCTGCAGCTGATACTGCGGGGAAACGTCGCCTTTATAGTTAGTGGCTCCAAGGCCAAACCCGAGCTCACTGGTATTCTGAGCTTGGGCGGAAACACAAAAAAACGCACTCCCTGCCTGAATTGTACAAGCAAGGAGTGCTCCATGGAAAGCCGAAATCTTCATTAAGCTGACTGTTTGGTAAGATGCACAGCCAACTTAGGCTGGCTAGCGGAATTTTGGGTTCTTGATACGGGGCGTCAGGATGTAGTTCAGGGACAAACCCGTTACGATGTACCAGTCGGTACGGTCACCTGTGCCACGCTTGGCGCCGGGAATATCGAACAGGCCAAAGTCACCGCTACGAGTACGAGTGATGCCTAAGCCATCACCTTCAAAAGTGTTATTCGCGGGTCCGTCACCGGTTGCTGCAGTAGCTAAGTAATTACCACCGCCAAAATAAATCTGGTTCGGGGTTGTCAGCGAGTTGGCCGGAGCATAGTCACCGCTCACATCGTCGAGGTAGTCGGTGAAGGTTTTGCGCCAGCCGATTTCGAGGCTAGCATCGAAATTACGGTTGATGCGGTAGCGAACACCACCACCGAAGGGAAGCGAGAACTGTACCAGGCTGTAGCCATCGGTCTGCCCCTCGGTTTTAAGCGGCTGCAAAGCTACATACTGACCACCTTTGGTCAGGCCCTGTGGGTTGTGGTAGAAAGCTGCAACCCCAGCAAATACGTAAGGAACGAAATCGGGACGCTTGAGGTAGTTGTTGCGGTTTTCAATCAGGTCAACGATAACCGAGCCCGAGGCTTCCAGAATGTCGTTGCGGAAGCTCATGTTGCGGTTGTAGCGGAAACGAGCGTCCGGGTCATTCTGATTGGCTGCTTTAGAATCATCACCGGTGATGCGGCCATACGACAAGGCTACACGACCGGATACACGCGGAGCAAAACGACGAGTCAGGGATACACCTACGTTGGGGCGGGTGGCACCGAAACGGAAGCTGGTAAAGTTGGTTTCAGGAGTAACATCGCCAAAGTAGTTCATGGCGTTCAGGCTGAAACCGACGGAGTTGTATTTTTTGCGCTTGCTAAACTGCTGCGCTTCCGCCTTCGGCGCGGCCAGCAGGGCCAGCCCCAATAGGAGGGCCGTAGGGTAGGTGAAAATATGTTTCATAAGGCAGCAAAAATGGGGATACTTATGTTCGGGTGTTAGATACGATGCAGTGCGTGCGCAGTTTCAGACGGTGGCAAAAGTAGGTGTTGGCGGGAACTAAAAAAAACTTTAGCGATTTTTTTCAAGAAAAAACCACGTTAATCATACTTGAGTACCGGCAGGATTGCGCCGGTCAAGCCCCCAATTGAGCTTGCTTCGAAGTGTACTCAGGAAATTGACGTGGTTCAACTTCACCAGTCGGGCATTAAACGTCTCCCGGCGCACGGCAATTTGAACGGAGGCTTCTATTGGCAGCGAGCGGGAATCGAGTGAGAGCATATAGCTGGTATTGCGGCTTTCTACCTCAAAGGAAATCACGCTTTGGTCGGAGACAACGAGTGGTCTTACGTTCAAATTGTGGGGGCATACGGGTGCAATTATGAAATTGTTTGTTTGCGGCAGCATCACCGGGCCTCCACAGCTCAGGGAATAGCCGGTGGAGCCCGTAGGCGTGGCCACGACCAATCCATCGGCCCAATACGAATTCAGGTACTCCCCATCGATATAGGTATGCACCACAATCATAGAGGAGGTGTCGCGCTTCAGGATACTAAACTCGTTCAGCCCAAAACTCAGATTGCCAAAAACATCGGGGTCGGTATCGACACGAATAAGGCTTCGCTCCTCAATCATGAAGTGCCCTTTGAACAAGGCATCCATGGCCTGGGCGATGCGGTCGGGGGTAATAGTAGCCAGAAAGCCCAGGCGGCCGGTATGAATACCCAGAATCGGAATTTGCTGGCTTCCTACATAGGTAACGGTGTCGAGCAGGGTACCATCGCCGCCGATGCTCAGTACGAACTGCACTCCGCGGAGTGAGTCGCCCCGCCGGAACTCGGTTACGTCGTCGGGCAGCGTCAGGCGATTGTCGAGGTAGGTACGGAAAGCTTCGCCAATGCGCACCTCGGCCCGACGGGCTTTGAGGTCGTCGAGCAAGGCCTGGATGAAGGGAATGGCCTCGTCCTGGAAAGGCTTGCCGAGGATGGCAATTTTCATGACGCAATCAGATGGGGAAGGACGTACGAAAGAAATAGCCGGTTTCGCCCAAGCCATTGAGCGTGTATTCGGCCGTGAACACCCGGTCGTAATAGGTAACCAGATGTAAACCTACACCGACGGCGCTTAGCAGGCGGTTGGGCAGCCGGTTTTGGGGCAGTGACAGGTTGCTTACAACATAACCAGCATCAGTAAATAGATTGAGGTAGAGAACCAGCGGGATGGTGTTGATTTTCGGGTTGCGGATAGCGCCAAGGCGTAGCTGGCTGGCTTTAAAAGGACGATAAGACAGACCTTGCTGGAACAGGCCATAATGTTGACCATCTATTACGTATTCGTCGTAGCCGCGCACCAGGGCCTCATAGCCAAGGGCCCGGGAATCGGCATAGGCCAGCTGCCGGGAAATACGGGCCTGCCCGCTGAGGCCGGCCGCGTAGTAGAAGCCATGCCCTAACGACAGGTAGCGTGCGTAGCGCAGGCGGAGAGTGGTGAGCGCGGGAAGCGTGGAATTCAGAAACTGGCGGTGCGCGAGCATTGCCTGAAGGTAGCGTCCGGTAAGCGGGTAGGCGAAAGTATTGCGCTCGTTGCGGGTGCTTACCAAGGAAATATTCACGAACTCTCGCCGGGTTAAGCCATTAAAGTAGGTCGGATTGAGCTGATTTACAGTCTCGGTAATCTTCTCCTGGTGATAGGCCACATCCAAGGCCGTCAGAAACTGTACGGTGTGGCGGAAGCGCAGCCCGCCCGTGGAGTAGAAACGCTGCACCGGAAACGACTCATCCTCGCGCAAGGGAACCTGCCGGTCGGACTGGGTAATGTAGTCCAGGGTGTGGCTTTGGTAATAAGAGATGCCCATGCCGAAACCAACCCGCCGGTAGGGCCCGAGGCCAGGAGCTTCGTAAAACAGCTCGTACTTGCGATTAAACCCGAACTGCAGGTTGGCAATCACCTGCTCGTTGCGCCCCCGAAAATTGGTACGCAGCAGATGCAGGCCATAGTCGACCCGCTGCCAGCGGTCGGTGCGGTTGAGCCAGGAGCGGAAGTTGCGGTCGGCGAGCGAAAGGATGGGGACCGGAAACGTATAGAAGCGCTCCTGCAGTGCGAAAATCACGAACAGCTTACCCGCGCGGCAGCTGGCCTGCGTTGAGACGGCATGAAACAGCTGCAGGTTGAACAACCGGCGGCGGTTTGCTTCGAGGCGGGTACGGAGCTCGGATAAATCCAGCGAATCGCCTTCATGAAAATCCAGCTCAGCCCGCAGGATACGCTCCCGGGTGATGTCGTTGCCAGCAAACAGAATGGTAGCGACTGCGGCCCGACCGGCCGGGGAACAGGCAACAATCTGAACCAGGGTGTCGGTGGGCACCACTACTGGCGGCAAAGCACGCGGGACGGTATCGGGCGGGGCAGGCATGCCCGCCTGAAGCAGCAAGTGCAGCGAAAGCAGAATCCCCAGCACTCGCCCTTAGATGCTCAGGTAACGCAGCAGGGCGTCGTAGCGCTCGTGCTCGTCTTCACCCAGTGCCGAGGTACCGTTGAACTGGGCCGTTACAACGTAGCCGAACCGCTCCAGCGTAGCAGTAATGCGGGCCAGGCTGTCGGTATTGAGCTTCAGGGTAACCCGCACCCGGTATGGGTCGTGCTCGTCCTGGGCTACGTGGGCGCTGATAATCTTGGCGTTGTTTTCTTCAACGTAACGGCTGATTTGCGAAAGCGAATAGTCGCGCTCCTCCATGGTGAGGACCAGGATGGCACCCTGCCCGCCGGCGGGCTGCTGCCCAAAGGCGGCCAGCGCGTCGCTGATGGTTACCACGCCGGCGTACTCATGTCGCTCATCGACAACCGGAACCAGCTGAATCTTATTCTGGATGGCAAGCTCCATTACCCGGTAGAAGTGCTGGTCGGGGCGGACGAAAGTATCGGTAAAGCCCAGGGGAAGCTCGGAAAGCAGGGTGTTGGGGTCATCGAAATCAGCCAGGTCGGCTTCGGTGACCAAGCCGCGGTAGTGGCGATTGTCGAGCACTGGCAGCTGGCCCACGTGGAACTCGTCGAGCCAGCGGGCCGCCTTCGCGGCTGAGTCCGTCCCTTTCAGGGGCGGAATCATTTCGTTCATTAAGTCTTCGGCGAGCAGAGCAGGCATAAGCAAAGCAGAAAAAAAGAGGCACGACAGCGCACAGTACTAGACTAACCTCAGCCCTACAAAGTTTACCGGGCTGGCAAATATCAGGCCGGCAGGCTTAGAGAGGTGCTGGAGCGGCTTCTGCCTGGGTAGTACGCAAAAACCGGCGCAGGCAGTTGTTGAAGGCCGCAGGCCGCTCCATCATGGGAGCATGGCAGCAGTGGTCGAGGAAGCGTAGTTCGGCCCGGGGCAGAAGGCGCATAAACTCGTGGGCGACAGGCGGCGGGGTAATGGTATCGTTCAGCCCCCAAACCAATAGCACCGGCACCGAAATTTTAGACAATTCCTTACCCAGGTTATGACGCTGGGCGGAGCGGGCAATGGCGATAATACGCAGGCACTTAGCGTTGGAGTTGGTTACATTGAAAACCTCATCGACCAGTTCCTGGGTGGCAACAGTAGGGTCGTAGAACGTATAGCCAACGCGCTCCTTTACATAAGCATAGTTGCCGCGCTTGGGAAAGGAGCCGCCCATGGAATCCTCAAACAAGCCGCTGCTTCCGGTGAGTACCAGGCGGCTGACCCGCTGTGGATTGTTCAGGGTATACACCAGGGCAATGTGACCACCCAGAGAATTGCCAAGCACCGTGAAGGAAGACGGCAGCCCGCAGGCAGCAACAAACCCCTCGACGTAGGAAACCAGGCCTGGCACGCCGGCCTGGGTTAGGGGCATGGTGTAGACGGGCAGCAGGGGAATAACCACACGGTAGTCGGCCGAGAACTCGGCTACCACATCCCGCCAGTTGCTGAGGGCGCCGAACAAGCCATGCAGCAAGAGCAAGACGGGGCCCTGACCCTCGTCGACATACTCATACCCGTGCTGTTGCTGGGGGCGCAGTTCCATTGGTAGAGGGCTTCGGGAGACAGAAAGTAAAGTGAGGCCTAAGCCGGCGCGGAACCGGATTGGGCAATGATACAACAACGAAGCCAATTGGCCAAAATTGCCAATCCGTGGGCTGTGAGCAAGGCTTCGGGATGAAATTGAACTCCGTAAAGAGGCAGGCGGTGGTGGCGAAAGGCCATCAGCTCGGGGGCGGGGCCCGTGGTATGGGCCAAGGGCAGCAGCTCGGCCGGCAGGGGCTCACCTACTATCAGGGAGTGGTAGCGGGTAACGGGAAAGGTAGAAGGCAGACCGTCAAAGAGCAAGCTTTGGGGCCGACAATAGATGTCGGATACCTTGCCGTGCATGGGAACCGCTGAGCGCAGCAGCGGCGCGCCGAAAAACTCCCCCAGCGCCTGGTGGCCCAGGCATACCCCCAGCATGGGCAGCTGCTGGTAATATTCCTTGATTAAGGCCGGCATTACGCCAGCCTGCGCCGGATGGCCGGGGCCGGGCGAAAGCACCACCCCATCCATACGGTCTAGCTGCAGCTCGGCCAGGGACCTATTATTGCGCTGCACCACTACTTCGGCTCCGAGCTGACACAGGTAGTCGGCCAGGGTGAAGGTAAAGGAGTCAAAGTTGTCGAGCAGAAGCAGGCGCATGGGAAATCGTGGCTTAAACGCGGCTGCCGGTTAATTCATTTCTCACCCCTTCAAAAAAGCGGCTTTCATTCGCAGGAGCAGGTCCTGGGCCAGCGGGATGACGTAGCCCGTAATTTGCAGCGCAAACGGGGTGGCCTGCTGCACAAAGGGAAGCACCTGCGAGTCGGCAGCCAGGCCGGGGGAGAGCAGGCGCAGCCCCGCCAGGCCGGTGCCATGGAGCAGCAGGCTGATGCCCAGCACCCACTTCAGCACCCCGGCGGCGCCCCCGAGCAGGTTGTCGAGCATTCCGAGCGGTGTGAGGTGAACGGCGGTTTTCAGCAGCCCCCCCAGCAGGTGAACTCCCCACATGATGGCAATGAACACCAGAGCGAAGGACACCAGCGGCAGCATCCCGAAGGCATCGCCAACGTAGTGCCGCACCAGGGGAATGGCCGCCGACAGCAGGCTTAGCCCACCCACAATGCCCAGCACAAAAGCCAGCAGGGAGGCCACTTCCAGCACCAGGCCGCGCTGGTAGCCTTTCACCGCGCCAACACCCAGAGGCAACAGCAGCAGAACATCGAGGGCAGACATGTACCGTATGATAAAACACGAGCTATTGGCCATAAATCATGAGCTGCCGGCGTGCTGCCTGGTGCACAGCTCATGATTTATGGCTTATCCCGTTACCAGCTATTGATTGGTATTGTTGAGGAGGTTGCTTACTACCTGCGAAATCATCTTGCCATCGGCCTGGCCGGACAGCTCGCGGGCAGCTACGCCCATTACCTTGCCCAGGTCGGAAGGCCCGTTGGCGCCTACGCGCTGAATAATGGCAACCAGGCGCTCCACCAGGTCGGCTTCGGACAGCTGCTGGGGCAGGAACTCCTCGATGACGGCCAGCTCGGCCAGCTCGTTGGCTTCCAGGTCGGAGCGAAACTGCTCCTTATATATAGTAGCCGCATCGCGGCGCTGCTTGGCAGCTTTGTTGAGCAGCTTCATTTCGGCGTCGGACGTGAGCCCGGCTGCGCCGGCACCCTCGGCAGTCTCGGCCAGCAGAATCTGGGATTTGATGCTGCGCAAGGCAGTGAGGCGTACTTTATCTTTGGCCAGCATGGCCTGCTTGATAGCAGCGTCGATGGTTTCTTTAAGGGGCATAGGTGTAAAATGTCAGCGTGAGAGAATGGGATGCGGGCACAAAAGAACAGCTTTACGGACAAGAAAGCCCGGCGGTAGGCAGCCAGTCCCCTGGCTACGATAAAAAGTGCTGCATGAATTCCTGCGGCTGGTCGACGTACAGGGCCACCTGGCGCACCCGCCGGCGGATGCCGTAGGGGCCGGCTACTTCCACCGGCTCGGCAAAGCTGAGCAGCAGATTCGGGACGGTAAAGAGCAGCTTGCTGGTGTTCAGCACCCCGGAACCGGGGGCAGGAGCATCGGTTATTTTCTCGATGCCAACCACCTCCGAACGAGGCACGACCAGCTTCCAGACAAACCCCACGCGCAACACCAGGCTGTCGGGGGTGAGCAATGTGGGCCGCAGCCGCACCCCGTGCCCGTGGGCCAGCAGCAAGAGCAGGGTGTATACATCCAGAAGGAGCAGCACATTGGCCAGCACCTGGCTCCACAGGCTGGCCAGCAAGTGTACAGCTGCCGTTTCAATAAGGGAAATGCTACACACCACAGCGAGCGTCGCCGTAAAGGCCGACTCCCGGTGCCCGGTAAAGCAAACATCCTCCGGGCGGGCTTCGGGGGCAGCCCACCAGCCCAGCAGCGCATAGCGCACCATTGCCACTTCGAACACCAGCGGTGCCAGGGAGCGGCCCAGCACCTGCTGAAAAGCCGTGCTCAGGTTCAGCATAAAATCGGCCTCGTGCTGCCGGGCCTGGCCGTAGGCCTGCACCAGGCGACGCAGGTTGACCATGACCAGACTAACGGTAAGAACCTCGAGCACCACCAGCAGGTGGCTGGCCTGGTGCAAGTATTGCTGCTGAGGAGTGGGTATGAGCAGGTAACCCAGTCCCAGCGCCGCCCCAAAAGCGGCCGCTATACTACTCACGGGCAAGCCGTAGCGGCGCACTACCAACCAATAGTACAGGGCCGGAATGCATACCAGCAAGTCGAACGTAACTGCGAAGGGCAGCAAGGGCCGCTGGGTAAACACCGGCAAGGTGGTTACGAGCCGCTCGACAGCCAGCAGGAGCAGCAGCAGGCCGCCAAATACCAGCAGCGGCCGTGCACGGGTGATAAGGGGTGGAGAGATGGTCAAGGGCCGGCGAATGGGTAAGGAGTGTATGCTGGCATTTCGCGCAAACTCTGCGACCTTCGCGTCCTTATTCCGGCGCAAACCGCCCAGCCTGCTATTCCATGACGAAGCTAAGCGTTAACATCAATAAAATTGCCACCCTGCGCAATGCCCGGGGCCACAACCGTCCCGATGTGCTGCAAGCCGCCCGCGACATTGAGCGGTTTGGAGCCGAGGGTATTACTGTGCATCCCCGACCCGACGAGCGTCATATTCGCTACCAGGACGTGCGCGACCTGAAGGGCATAGTCACCACGGAGCTAAATGTAGAGGGTAATCCGACACCTGACTTTCTGGACCTGGTGCGCGAGGTGCGGCCCGAGCAGGTGACGCTGGTGCCCGACGCGCCCGACGCCATTACGTCCAATGCCGGTTGGGATACGCTGCGGCACCAGGGCTACCTGCGCGATGTAGTAGGCGAGCTTCAGCAGCTGGGCTGCCGGGTCAGCATCTTCCTCGACCCAGACCTGGCCCTGGTAGAAGCGGCCGCCCAAACCGGCACAGACCGCATTGAGCTCTATACCGAAGCGTATGCCCGCGGCTACCATGCCAACCGGGAAGCGGCAGTGGCCGCGTACCGCCTGGCAGCAGCCCGGGCCGGACAGCTGGGGCTGGGCGTGAATGCCGGCCATGACCTGGACCTGGACAACCTGGCCTGGCTGCACCAGCAGCTGCCCGAGCTGGCCGAGGTAAGCATTGGGCATGCCCTGATTTGCGATGCGCTGTACCTGGGGCTGGAGAATACAGTGCAGCTATACCGGCGGCAGCTGGCCCCCCGCGCAGGCAGCAGCCACTAACTTTAACCTATCCATACCAAACCGAGCGTTTGCCCCCGTCTTTCTTACCAGGTATTGTTTTTTCCTGCTTACCGCCTGGCCAGCCCTTCTCCTAATAGTAGTATGCCCCGTCACTCCCTAGCTGAGTTCCTGGCCCTCCCCTACCCTATTCTGGATGTGCGGGCACCGTTAGAGTACGCCCAGGGTCATATACCCGGTGCGCTTAGCCTGCCGCTGTTTACAGACGAGGAGCGGGCCCGCATTGGCACCACCTATAAGCAGGTAAGCCAGGAGAAGGCCGTGTTGCTGGGACTTGACTTTTTTGGCCCGCGAATGTCGACCATGGTGAAGCAGGCCCAGCGCCTGGCCCCGGGCCGGCAGGTGCGGCTGCACTGCTGGCGGGGTGGTATGCGCAGCGGCGCGGTGCTGTGGCTGCTGGAGCTGGCCGGCTTTACGGTACATCTGCTCGACAAAGGCTATAAAGACTACCGGCGGGCCGTACTGGCAGAATTTGAGCGTCCCCGGAGCTGGCGGGTGCTGGGTGGGTTTACGGGGAGCGGCAAAACCGATGTACTGCAACACCTGGCGCAGGCCCCGCACCAGCAGCCCGTTCTGGACCTGGAAAAGCTGGCCTGCCACAAAGGCTCGTCCTTTGGCTCCATTGGGCAGCCGGCCCAGCCCACGCAGGAGCAGTTTGAAAACGAGCTGGCCGCGGTGCTCACTACCTTGCCCGCCGCACCTATCTGGGTGGAAGACGAAAGCCGGCAGATCGGGCGGTTGACCATTCCCCTGCCCCTGTTCGAGCAGCTGCAGCAGGCGCCCCGGTGGGTGCTTGATGTTCCACGCCCGGCGCGCGTTGCCAAGCTGGCGGCGGAGTATGGCTCACAAGACCCGGCCCTGCTGAGTGAAGCCGTGCAGCGCCTGGCCAAGCGGCTGGGCGGGCTGGCCACGAAGGAAGCGCTGGCGGCCATTGCGGCGGGCGACATGGCCCGCATGGTTGAGCTCTGCCTGAATTATTATGACAAAACCTATGCCTTTGGCCTGATAGGTCAACCGGGCAGTCCACCCCAGACCACTGTCAGTGTCAGCTCGTCCGACACAGCAGCCAATGCCCTTACCCTTCTAAATGCGGCCTAAGGAGCAAAGCCATAAACATCACAAAGTGTGCGCTTTGCCGTACGGGCAAGGAGCTGTGGCACCGATGTCATAATTTCTCTGCAAATTTGAGTTGAGCTTCGCTAATTGATAAAGCTGCTTTAGGAAGTCGTTGGAACGTCATGCGAAGCGTAGGCGAGGGCGAAGTCGAAGCACCTCTACCTCGAGCGTAAACCCAATCAAATAGACTACTTCCCTTGGCAGGATACTTCAAGCGCGCTTCGCTCAGCATGACGGCCATCAGGACTTTCATCCTTTTTGAACAGCTTCGATAGCTCATAATACCGCAGTTACTTCACTTTTCCTCCCACTCATTTTTCTTTTTCATGTTCAAATCCCTACAAAACCGATTGAAACAAGCTAGCCGGTGGCTTCCGGTGCTGCTGTTGCCATTGGCTGCACATGCCCAGGCCCCAGCCAACGACAACTGTTCGGGCGCAATCGCACTGACAACCGGTACAACCTGTACTCCGATTACTGCCTCGAATCAGAATGCTACCGCCTCGCCCCAGGCGGCACCCACGTGTGCTGGCGTAGTAAACGACGATGTTTGGTTTAGCATAGTGGTGCCGGCCAGCGGCTCGGTCGTTGTTACCACCAGCGCAGTAGCCGGCAGCAGTTTAACGGATACCGTGCTGGGCCTGTACTCGGGCACCTGCGCGGCTCTGACTCAGATTGGCTGCAACGACGATGCCAATGGCCTCTATTCGTCGGTGACGGTTGCTGGCCTGCCTGCGGGCTCCACCATTTATGCCCGGGTGTTCAGCTACGACGCAACCCCCACCGGCCAGTTTGGCATTTGCGCAGTAGGTGGCAGCGCTGCTCCTGCTAACGATAACCCCAGCGGGGCCATTGCGCTGACCATGGGCAGCACCTGCACGCCGACCAACGGCACCAATGCCGGTGCTACCACCACCACGCCCAGCGGCTACACTAACCCAGGCGGCTGCGGCATTGCCGTAAGCCCCCGGGATGTGTTTTATACCTTCACTACTGCTGCCAGCGGCGCAGGCAGCACTGCCGCTACGGTGACGGTGACTGGCAACCCGGCTGGTCTGGTGCGGGTGTTCCAGTCAGCGGGCGGTGCCGCTGGTCCCTTTACGGAAGTAAGCTGCTCGGCTGGTACCACCAACAACACGGTAGCTTCCCCGCTGGGTCTGACTAACCTGACGCCGAACACCACCTACTACATCTCAGTATCCGGCTACGGCTCGAACGACACGCAAGGTGCTTTCACCATCTGCGTAACCAATTCCGCTACTCCTACCTGTGGCAACCCCACGGCCCTGAGCGTGTCGAACGTCACCAACACCTCGGCTACGTTTAGCTTCACTGCTGGTGCCAACAACACGAGCTACATCGTTACGCTCACGCCGCAGGGTGGCATGGCCACTACCATTTCTCCGAACCCCACTTCCTCGCCGGTTCAGCTGACGGGCCTGACTCCCAACACCCAGTACACCCTTACCATCCAGAGCCAGTGTGCTAATGGTGGCATGGGAACGGCGCTGAGTGGCACTTTCACGACGCAAGCCGGTGCCGCCCCTGTTAACGACAACCCCAGTGGGGCCGTAACCCTGGCCATAAGCAGCACCTGCACTCCCACCAGCGGCACCAATGCGGGCGCTACCACCACCACGGCCAATGGCTATACCAATCCTGGTACAGGCTGTGGCATTGCCATAAACCCCAAGGATGTGTGGTACAGGTTCACCACGGCTGCTTCGGGCCTGGGCAGCACGGCAGTTACCATTACGGTTACCGGCGCACCGGCCGGCTACCTGCGTCTGTTTTCTTCCACCGGCGGTGCCTCCGGGCCCTTCACGGAAGTTGCCTGCGCCTCCGGCGGCAACAACAACACCGTTTCGGCACCGCTGTCGGTGAATACCCTGATGCCCAACACCACCTACTATGTATCGGTGGCCGGTTATGGCTCGAACGACACGCAGGGCGCTTTCACCATCTGCGTAACCTCAACGCCTAACAACGACCTAGCGGTGCAGTCCATTCAAACCCTGGGCACGGTATCGAGCTATGCCTCGCCCGTGGGCGTGCAGGTGGTTATCCGCAATGCAGGCGTGGCCGCCACAACGGCCCGCAACGTAACGTTGACGGTCAGCGGTGCTACCACTTACACTTCGACCCAGCCAGTACCGGCAATTGCCGTCGGCGCTACTGCCATTGTTACTTTCCCTGCCTTCCCGATTACGGCTTCTACCGGAACCAACACCATTACGGTAACCTTGCCGGCCGACGATGCTCCGGCCAACAACACGGCCACTACGCAGCAGGCAGTGTCGAGCAACATGCTGTCGTATACCACCCCAGGTACCACCACCTTTGCCGGTGGCTTCGGCTCCAACACTGCTGCTAACGCAACGGTTTACGTACGTTACACTACCAACACTACGCCGACTACGGTAACTGCTGTCACGCCCACCTTTGCTGGCACGGCTACTGCTTCCAACAACTACGAAGTAGTGATTACAGATGCCTCCGGCGCGAATGGCGCTCCGGGCATGGTGCTCTACACTTCCCCGGCCCGCGTGCGTCCGCTGGCTGGCGGGGCCGATGTAGTGCCCATTCCCAACATCGCCGTATCGGGCAGCTTCTACGTGGGCGTACGTCAGCTGACGACCACCAACTTTGGCCTGGCATATGAAAACGAGTCGCCCCTCCGCACAGGCACCTTCTTGTTCTCGACCAATGGCATGACGTTCACGGACCTGAGCACGGCGGGTACTACGTTCCGCCCGGCCGTAGCCGTAACGCTGCGCAACCCGCTGGCTACCCGCAACGATGCCCTGGCTGCCACGGTAGGCCTGTACCCCAACCCAGCACACCGTGCCTTTACGCTGGCTGTGCCGGCCGGCAAGCTGCACAACGCCAGCGCTACGCTCTACAATGGCCTGGGTCAGGTAGTACAGCAGCGTCAGCTGAACCTGCCCGTGGCTGGTGGCGAAGCTACCTTCGACGTAGCTGGTCTGGCTGCCGGCGTGTACACGCTACAGCTGAAGACCGGCGCCGAGCTGGTAGTGAAGCGTGTAGTAGTAGAATAGCTCCGGCGGCTGGCAACTAAGCCAGCATCCGGCAATAAAAAAGCCCCGCCAGTTTTGGCGGGGCTTTTTTATTGCCGGATGCCTTAGCTAATCGGCACCTTGCGCAGAATGGACTCAATCAAATCCTGGGTGCGCACGCCATCGGCTTCGGCTTCGTAGGTGAGCAGAATGCGGTGATTGAGCACGTCGGAAGCCACCTCCTTAATGTCTTCGGGCAGTACATAGTCGCGGCCATCGAGGTAGGCCACGGCTTTGGATGCGCGGTGCAGGGCAATGCTGGCGCGGGGGCTGGCGCCAAACTGTACGGCCTGGGCAAACTCGGGCAGCTCGTAGTCGGCCGGGCGGCGGGTAGCGAATACCAGCTCGATGAGGTATTTCTCGAGTGTCTCGGATATCTGCACCTGGTTTATCTGTTGGCGGATGCCGAAAATATCTTCCTTGGTCAGAATAGCCTGCACATCGTCCTGAAAGCTCAGGTTGGCCATGCGGCGCATTACCTCCAGCTCATCGGCCTTCTTCAGGTAGTCGACGTGTACTTTTAGCATGAAGCGGTCGACCTGGGCCTCGGGCAGCGGGTAAGTGCCTTCCTGCTCCACCGGGTTCTGGGTGGCCAGCACCAGAAAAGGCAAGTCAAGCGGATAGGTGGTTTCACCAATAGTAACCTGCTTTTCCTGCATGGCTTCGAGCAAGGCACTCTGGACCTTGGCTGGCGAGCGGTTGATTTCATCGGCCAGCACGAGGTTAGCGAAAATGGGTCCTTTCTTTACTTCGAAGATGGACTGGTTCTGGTTATAAATCATGGTACCCACCAGGTCTGAAGGCAAGAGGTCGGGGGTAAACTGCACGCGCTGAAAGTGCAGGTGCAGCACCTTGGCCAAGGTGGAGATGGTAAGCGTTTTGGCCAAGCCGGGCACGCCCTCAAGCAGGATGTGCCCCCCGGTGAATAACCCAATCAGGAGGCGGTTAAGGAGCTGCTGCTGGCCCACCACCACTTTCCCCATCTCAGAAAACACCTGACGGATGAGGGGTTGGTAGTTGACAGAAGGGAGGGTCGAATCGGGGAGAGTAGCCATAGAAGAAACAGGGTATCAAACAGCCTGCAAGGTAGGCAAAAGCCTTGGGCAGCTTTACTGACGAGTTTTCAAGTATTGACCGGATGGCGAATAATCATTGGAAATAATGCGGCAGAACAAAAATTAAAAGGCGATTAATAAATAAAACTTGCTTTTTCTCTGAAAATTCCTCAACTAGCTGCGCTAATGCTGCTTACCCAGTTTTTCTTTTCGGCCTGAGTAGTAGCAAAGCATAGGCATTCCATTTTTCAACCTTTTTCAACCTGTTTTATGAGAAAACCTCTATTCATTGGGGGCGGCATCAGTGGGCCGTACGGCCGCACTGAATCGACCCCACGCACATCGGGTTATTCGACCCGGCTGCGGGCCTGGCTACTGGCTGCTGGCATGGGCCTATTGGGCACACAAGCCGCCCAGGCTCAGCTGAATTACCAGGTCACGAATGCCGTAAACACAACCACGGCCTATACCGACTTAGGCAGCACTGGCACGGCCATCACCATGGCCAACACCGACGATGCCAACTCCTCGGCCCAGCCCATTGGCTTTGCGTTTAGCTACAACGGAGGCTCGTTTACCGACTTTGTGATGAGCACCAATGGCCTGATTCGTCTGGGAACGCAGGCGCCTTCGTCGGCGGCGCTCTACTATCAATATGCCCAGACGACTGGCGGCGGGGCCGTAGCCAGCACCAACGCTGCCGACGTGAACCTGCTGATGCCGTTCAACGTGGACCTGATAGCTGGAACCGGCACGCCGGACTACCGGGTAGCCACGACTGGTACTGCTCCGAACCGGGTGTGTACCATTCAATGGAAAAACGTAGCCGACAAGGCTAGCTTATCCGGAGCTGGCGGCACCATTGTGCCGACTCAATACACCAACATGTCGTTTCAGATTAAACTGTACGAGTCGGGTGGAATAATCGAATTTGTATACGATGTGGCAACCCCGGGAGCCACGTCTGCCTTCCGTATTGTTGACGCAGGTATTAAAGGCAGCCTGACGGGCACCAACGCGGTGGTAATTACCAAAGGCTCGACGCAGGCTTGGTCGGCCGCATCTTTCCTGGCAGCCTATACGGGCAACCGCTTTAATGTGCGCGGCCTGGCAAGCACTGGTGGAGCATACGTAGGTCCGGACGCCGGTCGCACGTACCGGTTTGTGCCCACCTATGCCAACGATGCTGCGGTAGTCGCGGTGTACACCCTTAATAAGCTGCCGCTGCCGGGCGGTGCTCCCCACATTGTGCGGGCTTCCATCCGGAATAACGGCACGGCAACCTTTGCCGGCCAAACAGCAACGCTGACGGTAACCAACACCTCCACCATGGCGGTGGTGTATACCGACACGCGGAACGTCATCAATGCTGCATCGGGGGCCAATGCCCTCGTTTCTTTTAACGCTTTCACGCCGCCGGCTGCCGGTACTTACAGCGTAACGGTGACGGTGCCCAACGACGATAACACCGCCAACAACTCGCGCAGCGAAACCCAGGTGGTGAATACCACCGGCGACTTTTCCTACATTGCTCCCGGGGTAGCGCCGGTTACCGCTCGCGGGTTCAACCCAGGTGCCAGCACCTTTGCTTTTGCCGTACAGTATCAAAGCTCTACGGCCCGTACCATTACCGGAGTCCGGGCGCAGTTGGTAGAGTTTGTAGCTGGTGCAAATGCCACCACCGGCAAAACGGTATATGCCGCCCTGTTTGATGCCACGACCGGCGCCATGCTCGCCCGCTCGGCCGACTATGTGGTTACGGCTGCCGACGTAGCAGCCAATGGTGGCAATGGCACGCTGAAGGACTTTACGCTGCAAACGCCCTACACGCTCGGTGCCGGCCCTATTCTCGTAGGCCTGGTGCCGACTTATCAGGCCGGGCAAACGACCATCTATTATCCCCTGGGCACCCAGGGCGAAACTCCTAGCCGCAGCAATGCCTTCTTCACCGTGGGGGTAGACCCCGTGGCGGCCCCTTCCGACCTCAGCGCCAACACCAACGTGCGCCTGATGATTGAGGCCATCACGACCGACCCGCCGGCTTGCGTGCCGGCTACCAGCCTGCTGGCTGGTGGCATCACCAATACGGCGGCCAGCATCAACTTTACCACCTCGGCCACGGCTACCAACTACACCGTAACCTACACGCCGCAAGGTGGCAGCGCCACCACCATGACGCCGGCTCCTACGGCCTCCCCCATTAACCTGACGGGCCTTACGCCTGGCACGCAGTACACGGTAAGCATCACCAGCAACTGCGCGGGTGGCACTACGGCCGCTCCGGCTACGGTTACGTTTACTACCTTGTACAGCAACGATGCGGCCACCTCTGCCATCTACACGCTGGGGCAGCTGCCCATTCCGTTTGGGGCGCCGCACGTGATTCAGGCCGTAGTAACCAACGTAGGCCAGAATACGCTGACCAACCTGCCCGTGGTGCTGAGCATCAGCGGTGCTAACACCTTCACCAACACCCAAACGGTAGCCTCGCTGGCTCCGGGTGCTTCGGCCACCGTCTCGTTTGCCGGCTTCACTCCTACGGCCACGGGCACCAATACCATCAGCGTATCGGCTACCGATGACAACGCCGCCAACGGCAGCAGCACCCCACAATCGGTGACCAGCACCACCTACTCGTACATTACGCCGGGTCAGGGTGCTGTCACGAGCCGGGGCTTTGGCCCTTCGGCCAGCACTAATGCCTTTGCGGCCCGCTTCACCACCAACGCTTCGCGCAACGTGGTAGCCGTGCAAGCCTTTATTGGCACCGACAACAACGCCGTGGGCCGCACGGTATTTGGCATTCTGGCCAACCCGACTACGGGGGCCATCCTGGCTGCTACGCCCAACTTTGTGATTACGGCCGCCAGCCTGGGCACCCTGCAAACCCTCACCTTCACCACTCCTTACACGCTGCCGGCCGGCGACTTCCTCGCGGGCCTGGCCCAGGTAACCGGCTCGGGCACCACCCAGTACTTCCCCATGGGCGTACAATCGGACACCCCCGGCCGCACGGGCACCTTCTATACCCTCAGCGTGAGCAACCCAGGAGCCCCGAACGATGCGGGCGCCGGCACCAACTCCCGCTATATGTTGGGTGTGGTAACGGACGTACCGCCAGCTTGCGGACCTGTTTCGGCCCTGGCTGCCAACAGCGTGACCGGCACTTCAGCTAACATCACGTTCACGGCCGGTGGCTCCAACACCAGCTACACCCTGACCTACACTCCCGTAGGCGGCGGCACTACCCAAACGGTAAACGCCGCGGCTTCGCCCATCGCCCTCAGTGGCCTGACGCCCGGCACGGGCTACACCGTATCGGTAGTAGGCAACTGCCCCGGCGGTGCTACGTCCACGGCGGTATCGGGCACGCTGTACACCGTGCCCACCAACGACCAGTGCTCGGCCAGCTCGCCGCTGATTGCCTGCGGTGGCTCGGTAACGGGTACTACGCAAGGCTCGACCAGCACCGGCGACCCCACCGGCACTTACTTCGGCAACCAGATTTACGCCAACTCGGGCGGGGTATTCTACCGCTTTATCGGCACTGGAGCCGTAGTAACGCTGAGCATGTGTGGCAGCACTCCCATTTACGACTCGCAGCTTTTTGTATTCACTGGCAGCTGCGGCAGCCTGACCAATGCCGTGGCTTCCAGCGACGATGACTGCGGGGCCGGCGGCCTGTCACAGGTTACCTTTACTTCGACCTCGGGCACGACGTACTACGTGTATGTAACTGGCTGGAACGGCGCCCGGGGTGCTTTCACCATGACGGCTACCTGCGCTCCGCTGACTGACCTCGTGGTAAGCACGACCCAGGCAATCGGCGGCACTTACAACAACGTGACCGTAACCGGCACGGGCGTGGCTTCGCTGTCGTCTGACCTGAACGTACAGGGCACCCTGACGGTACAGCCAGGCGGGGTACTCAACACGAGCACTGCTTTCTACATCCAGGGACCCGGCAGCCTCGTGCTGCAAGCCGGTGCTACCATGCGGGCCAACGACGCCGCAGGTATCACCAACGACGGCACCGGCCCCTTCCTGCTCACCGGCACTGTGTCCCTCAGCACCGACGCCAACTACATTTTCGGTGGTGGCGTAGCGCAGGAGACCGGAGCCCTGATGCCGGCTCAGGCACGTAGCGTAACGGTGCTTAACAGCGCTGGTCTCTCTCTCAGCGACGACCTGCGCATTTCGCAGCTGCTGCGCCTGCAGTCGGGCAACCTCCGCACGCAGGGCCAGGCCTTCACGCTGCTCTCGTCGGGCAGCGGCACGGCCCTGGTTGACAACACCGGTGGCACGGTGGTTGGCGCCGGCACCATGCAGCGGGCCATCACGGGCGGCGCTGCCATTGGCTACCGTCACTATAGCTCGCCGGTGCAGAACACCACGTTTGCCGACATGGTGGCCCCGGGCTTTACGCCGGTGTTGAACCCGGCCTACAACACCGACCCGGACCCCGGCAACGTGTCGCCCTTCCCCACGGTATTTGGTTACAACCAGGACCGTATTGCCACGGTAACTTCGCCCTATGGCAGCTTCG
Organism: Hymenobacter saemangeumensis; assembly: GCF_039541835.1. Lineage (NCBI taxonomy): Bacteria > Pseudomonadati > Bacteroidota > Cytophagia > Cytophagales > Hymenobacteraceae > Hymenobacter > Hymenobacter saemangeumensis. The sequence continues at coordinate 79,312 of NZ_BAABGZ010000076.1, forward strand.
ACAAGGGTTGGTTCTCGCCGGCCAGCCTCACCACGCCGATGCAGCCCACCCGCGGCTACACCGCCAACGTGCCCAGCTCCGCGCTGATTGACTTCGTGGGCACCTTCAACAACGGCACCCAGAACTCGGGCACCCTCAACCGCGGCACCGATGCCGACGCCGGCTGGCACCTGCTGGGCAACCCCTACCCGGCCCCGCTCGACTGGAGCACCGTAACTGCGGCCCAGCGCCCGGGGGTAGACGCGGCCATGTACGTGTACACTGCTACCAGCCAGTACCGCGGCTTCTACCGCTCTTACGTGAACGGCGTAGGCGGCGCCAGCCCGCTGGTTGATGCCGGCCAGGGTTATTTCGTGCGGGTAGCCACTGCTGGCACCCCCGGCGCGGTAAACCTGAGCAACGCCAACCGCGTCACGACCTTCGCCGCCCAGCCCGTCTTTGGCCGTGGTACGGCCGATACCCGCGCCCAGCTGCAGCTGCAGGTGGCCGGCGCCGGCCTCAGCGACAACGCATATGTGTACTTCGAACAGGGTGCGACTTCGGCCGTTGAAGGAAGCTTCGACGCCGTGAAACTGGCCAATCCCTCGGGGCTGAACCTGGCCTCGCTGGCAGGCAACACGGAGCTGGCCATCAACGGCCTGCCCACCCTGGCTGGCACCCGCGACGTAATCGTGCCCCTGACCCTGCGCACGCCGCAAGCCGGCAGCTTTACACTGGAGGCCGCTGCCCTCGCCAACTTCGGCACGGGCACGGTGTACCTGCGCGATGCCCAGACTGGCACCCAGCTGCTGCTTAGCCAAGGCACGCGCTACGCCTTTACCCTGGCCTCGACCAGCACTACGCGCTTCAGCCTCGTGTTCCGCGGCGCCAGCGTCACCGCTACGCAGAATGCCTTCGACGCCGAGCAGGTGAACGTATTCCCGAATCCGGCTCAGAGCCGCTTCACGGTGCTGCTGCCTCCGGTAGCTGGCCAGAAGGAAGTGAAAGCTACGCTGCTCAATGCCCTGGGTCAGGTAGTAAGCACCCGCACTATTTCGCTTACTGCAGCCGGCGCTACGGCTGAGGTGAGTGTGCAGGGCCTGGCAGCAGGCGTATACGTGTTGCGCCTGGAGGCTCAGAACCAAATCGTGAGCAAGCGCGTAGTTGTGAATGAGTAACTAAATGGTTAGTATATACCCCGGTCATTTTTCCGACTGGGGTATATACAAAGCTTTTTTCGTTATATTTGCCTCCCCGAACTCGCATCACTTCTAACCTCAACCTTCACTCTTACAGTATGAAATCATTTCTGCTTAACAGCCTGCTGCCGACTCTGGTGCTCGCTCTCGCAGCCACTGCCGTAGCAGTAGCCCAGCCCGGTGGGGGCGGTCCCACGCCCGGTGGTCCCACTCCCGTTCCCATTGACGGTGGCGTTTCGCTGCTTCTGGCCGGTGGTGTTGCCTACGGTGTAAAACACCTGCGTGACCGTCGTCGCAAAGCCTAGTTGGAACCTTTTTCCTAAAAAAGCGGCTCGCTCGAAAGAGTGAGCCGCTTTTTTATGCGGAAATTGCAGTCATCTTTTCGCCCGTTCTATGTCAATAACCAGTACTGCCGCTTCCGGCAACCGTCTACTTATTCGATTTTTGGTGGTTGCTACCGTCTTGTATCTGGCGTGGTTTTTTGGGTATGAGCAATGGCTGGCCCAGGATGGCCGCCTCGATACTGCACTTTGCACACAGATTGCAGCCGCCAGCACAGGCGTGTTAAACATACTGGGCTTTACTGCCCATGTCGACTATAGCCTGCCCAAGCACATTTTGAACCTCGTAGTAATAAATGGCAAGCCCGCTGTGGTAGTTGGGCCGCCCTGCAATGGCCTGGTGCTGTATGCCCTATTTGCTGGCTTCGTGGTGGCGTTTCCGGGGCCCTTCCGGCGCAAGCTGTGGTACATCCCCCTGGGAATTGCCGTCATCTGGGTATTGAATGTGCTGCGTGTAGTGGCACTGGCACTCAACCATGAATATTCGCGTGATTCCATGGACTTTAACCATCACTACACATTCACCTTTGTAGTATACGGCTTCATTTTTATGCTGTGGATGCTGTGGGCCAAAGGCTTGGCTCTTTCTCCTGCTTCCCAGCGTACCGAAGTGGCACCACCAACTGCTGCTCATGCCTAAACACGTCGCTTCTTCCCCGGATGCCCGGACACTTCCCAGTACCCCCCGGATGAACACGGGTCGCTGGGTGCTGGTAGGCCTGCTGGTTTTGGTGCTTTTCCTGGCAGGGGTGTACGATGCCCAGATATTTGGCTTTCTGACTACCGCATGGCAGAAAGTACTATCCGCCGTGGGATTAAGCCGGCAAGCTGAACTGCTGCAACAGGGCGTGCACGGCGGGGTAACGCATCGTGCTCTGCCGGCGGTACTCACTTATGCGGCATTTTACATTGCCCTTTGCCTGCTGTTGCTGCGCCTGCTGGTACACGACCCCTTGCAATGGCGTCTGGTGCTGCAGCTTTACGCCGGTATTATTGCCGCCTATGTATTGATAGTAGCCATTGGCAAGCTGGCCGGCGATGCCGTATGGGCCTATCGCCTGAGCCGCCATCTTATCGACTTCTTGGTTGGCCCATTGCCTATAGCAGGTTTGCTGGTTCTTTTCCGAGCCGGACTGGGGCCACAAAGCACTGACAGTAGAATGCAGGCAAAATAATCTGCCCGGATAAAGCGGATTAAAGCTACCGGGCACTTTGAACCCAGTTAGCAGCCCTACTTTATCCAAGTTTCGAAATTAAAAAAACGGCCTTCATAATGAAGGCCGTTTTTAGTACCAGAGACGGGAATCGAACGGGTAGACCAGAAACAAAAAGCCTCATTCCTTGCTGGAATGAGGCTTTTCGCGTTAGCTTCGGAGGCGTTCTGAAACCTCATATGTGATAAAATCGTGACCCAGCAGAAGAATCCGGTAATCATTGAAATCATTGTGAAGGGTGTTGTGGCCCTGATAGATGTGCTATTAAAAGACCGCCGCGAACGCCGGGCTACTCGGGCGAATGTTCAGCAGACTAATGAGCAGCCAAAATGAGGGTAGGCGAAAAAGGCGGTCTTTGTAATCGTAGTGCCTGCAGGGCACCTGGTGCCCGATGGTTTAATTATTCGACGCGGGCCTACTACTGTAGGGCCTGTGCCTATACTATCAATGCAGCGAATCATGCAGATGCTATCCGGTTGTTTGGTCACGCACTCTGCTTAGAAGACAAATCTGACAGCACGGCCGCGCCTGAGCAGCTGCCCACCGGCGCGCCAGGCGCCGGCAACTGACAGCAAAACGGCGCCGCCGGCGCGCACCTGGTGCGCAATTATGACAGCAAATCAGCCAAGCTCAGCGCAGCTGCTGGAGAGAAAATGACAGCAAGCCCCGTCCCTTCGGTGGGGCTTTTCTATTCTGACCCTGTTACTGTGAAGCGCATCATGCAAACGCCACGACTTGCAGGCCGCCCAATCAATCTAGTAGCACTCATCTTTCCGCCCACTGGACGTTTAATGACAATGTGATTTGTGGAATTAGCTGTGCCGTTCGCTGACCCAGTAAACTCAATGGCATTGCCAGACGAATTGAAATAGCCGTTTCTCAAAGTTCCAATCGACTTGTTTTCAGAAACGAGGGTAAAGACACCTTCGCTGACTTGGCTAATTGTCCACGTTTGAGCAGATAAGCTCCCTTCTGCTGGTTCTGCAGCCGAAGGATTTTCACAACCAACTTCTACGCAACGAGCCTTCATTTTCCAGACACCTACGAAATCGTCTCCATGCATTGGAACGGATTCCCCTAGACGCGGCTCTTGCGCAAGGCACATTGCGGGTAAGCCCAAAAGGGCTGCTAGTAGTAGTTTTTTCATACTGCCTCTTTCTTTTTTGGTGCATTGATATTCGGTTGAGTCATTCTAATTATCTGTCGTTGTAGGTCTATTATCTCAAGTCTAGCCTCTGCGAGTTGTTGCCAGCAGGCTACATCTGCGGCTGATTTACTGGACAAATCCGGTTCATTAGGGAAAAATATTTCACGGCTTACGCCCAATTTTTCAACGGCCTTGCTGATGTGTTTTTCTGCAAGAGTCTCTTTATCAAAAAGGCCATTAAGCCCACTCCTAGAGAGGTTTAAAAGGTTTGCTGCCTCCACTTGCTTAAGGTCTAACTTGTCAATTAGGCGCTTCAGGATTTTGCCTTGGTGAGCCATTGCGTGATTTTTTTACGGGCCTGGCTGTACTTTTTTGTCTAGACAATAACGTATGTTTGTCTAGTCAAAAAAATCAGTCCTGACCAATCTAATCATTTTGCTCATGCAAGACGCAAGCCAAAAGGAACTTGTTGAAAAAGTTCCCGCCCGGAAAAAGAAGCAGCGCCGGGGCCCCGACGAGGGTAACATTCTGTGGAAGCTGTACACGGCGCTGGGCAGCGTCCGCGTGAACGAGTTCCGGGAAATGCTGAAATCCCACGGCATCAACCCGCTCACCTTTAACAGCCAGACCGCCCGCACCTACAAAGTGTCCCGGATGCGCGCTGGCTACCTGCAGCTCTACCGGGACTTCTTCCTGGAATCGGGCGTGGACCTGAACGACATCGTAGCCGCCGAGCTGGCCGAAGTAGCCCAGCCCGCCCCGGCTACCGCTTCGCAGCAGTTCGACAAAAACGAGCAGGAGGGCTAGGCCATGATGCCGTTCGTTGCTCCCGAAATTTTTCCGGCTGGCCTCACCACGCTTTCAACGCAAGAGTGGCTGCACGGCCTGGCTATCACTGCCGGGCAAATCCTGGTGGTGGTGGCGCTGCTGCGCGCCTCTTACCTGCTGGTTCGCTTTGTCGATAAGCACCCCAAGCAGCAATGAACGCGCCCATCACCCGCGACGAACTGCACGACCTGCTGCACTCGCTGCTGCCCACGGTGCCGGTGGCAGAGCTAGCCCCGGCGGTGCAGGCCCTGCACCTGATTCTGAAAGCCGGCAAGCTGGCCAAAGCAGCCGCTCCCCCCAAACCCAAAGCCCGCCACTACACGGCAGACAAGCCGGTAGCTCAATCCCTAAACCTGAAACGGTAATGCTGTCGCGCCGCCAATTTGTAGCAAAGCATTGGGCGCTGGCCGTGGAGGTCGGCACCCCGTTCGGCCTGTCGCCGGTGGCCATGCTGGCCCATGCGCTGAAGGAATCCGGCGCCGGCAACGTACGCGCTGCTGCCCGGCATAACTACTTCGGTTTCCTGAAGGGAGGCAAGCACCTGGTGTACGCATCCGACCGGGCCGGCTTCACGGCCTACGCCCGGCGCCTGGCCAAGACCTGGCCCGCTGCAGTCCGGCTGAGCCACGACGGGGACGCCTTCGCGGCCCGCATTGCCTTTTCAGCCAACCCGTCCTACGTGAACGAGTCGCCGGCAGCCCGGCAAGTCTACGCCGACCGCCTGGCCAAAATCTACCGGGCCGTTGCCGCCGACGTGGCCCACCTTGGGCTGGATAGTCCCCCGCTGGCCACTGCAGCCAGCAGCGACAACGACGTGATGTAATCCCTTTTTCTATCCCCTGTTATGAACATTGTAATCATTGGCGAACCGCAAGAAGATGCCCCTTGCGAGTTGTGCGGCAAGGTTGCCGAGCTACGGCCCTACGGCCCCAACGGCGAAAACATCTGCTTTGAGTGCGGCATGAAGGACGAGGAAACGACCAGCCGAAAGTTTGACGAGCGCCTGAATCCGGGCGGCTTACGGCCGGGACAAGACAACTAGCATACCCAGGGTAGTTGGCGGCCTCGACGGAGGAAGGGTACAAATCCAGCAGAAGGAGCAAAAGCCAACTGACAGCCCGGAAAGACGGGAGGCCGCTTCGTGCGGCCGGTCGGGAACTACGGTGCTCAGGGCTTGCAATCCGGGGCAGGCGGTTCGATTCCGCCCCCGACCACACCCGCCAAGGGTATCAGCGCAATCCGGGAGCGGAACGCTGTAGCGTAGGCGGTGGCACGACCAGGGGGTGACCCATAGTCAGGCATTGGCGACTTGCCCAATTAAGTCGTGGCAGTGGGGGGCGTCCGGCCGGCGCCCCCCGCCCCTAGCCATTCCGGCCTTTCCCGCTCGACCATGAACGCCCTGCCCCCTGCACCCAGCGCCCGCTTTGCCGGCTTCCTGAACCGTCGCACTTGGCCCGCCCACGAGTACGAGCCGCCTTACCGCGTTCTGCCCACTTCCGACCGGGTAGGCCGGTGGATGATTCGCCGGTTCGACCACGCAGCCCGGCGCCTGGCTTAGAACAGCCCGGGGCACTCTCGGGAGTGCCAAACGATAATAAAACTCATGCCGGCGCAGCCGGCAATCTCTCCTACCATCATGGCTGAATTTTCCCGAATGAGCGCAGCTGAGGCGGACACTGAGCTGCGCGGAATGCGCCAAGCCCTACTGAAGCGCCAAACTGAGCTGCAAGAGAAGAACGAATCTGCCATCGCGACCACGCGACGGATTCAGGCAATCAACCGGGCCCTGCAAAGCCTGGCTGCGGAGAAGCCAGAGCAGCTAACCCTACTGAACACGCCACCAACAAAAAAGCCGGCTGCCCCTACCCGCAGCCGTTCGCCATATGGGGGCTAACGGAGCCCGCCACCGCCTTTTCTCTGCCGAAAACCCTTCAAAGTTCAATTTTCCGTGAGCGTCTCCGTTAGCATCGCCAAACGCACTGATAACCGCCCCGTTAGGGGGGTTGACCCTGCCAAGTTATACAAGGGTCAACTTTACCAGGCCATTAGCCGGAAACTTGAAAATCCTCTATTCACCCTGGCGCTGGATATGTTGGATTTGATGTGTCGGGGGCACATAGAACCGGGCTCGGATGCGGTTCCACACACCGAAATGGGCGAAGGCGTCCTGCTGGAGTGGACCGGAAAGGGCACGCCAATGATGCGGGACAGTTTCAACGTGTACTTGTGGGGCGAAAAATTCGGCACGCTGCACGCCAATCCACGCAGCGAGGGCAAGGGACTGAAGCCGGATAGCGTGGCGCTGCACATCGACAACGCGCTACTCTACACCGACCACTGGTACGAGGACCTGCAAACCGTCGTGCAAGCGTGCGGGCTCTACGTGAAGAATGTTACGCGGCTGGACATTGCCTTGGACGGGCTGAATTACATCATCGACTTCCTGAACCTCTACCAAAAGCAGTTCGAGCACAACAAACGGGTGCATATGAAGGGCAAGGCCCGGTTCTCGGCCGGCGTGTTGGATAAGACCACGATGCGCTACGACCATTTCAAAATCGGCTCTGGCACCAGTGAAAAGCAAATCAGCGTCTACAACAAAACGAAGGAGCTGGAGCGCAGCAACAAGGGCTACATTGAAAAATACTGGCAGGCGAACGGGCTGGAGAATGGCGGGCCAGCGTGCCCGGTGTACCGCGTAGAGCTGCGCATGAGGGGCAAGGCGGTGAAGGAGGTAAAGGACTTTGCTATCCACAAGCTGACCGATTACAGTTTTCTGTTCGACCTATTTCGGACCGGCTGCAACAACTACTTTGAATTCACGGACACGACCGGGCACCGCAACGTTAGCCGGCAAGCGGTAATAGAGTTGATTCCCTTCAACGCGCTAGGAGCGCGTCTGCTGGAGAAGGTTCCGCGGCCCCTGACCGATGGGCGGTATAAGGCCAAAATGGCGGTGCACCTGACGGTAAAGGACATTGTGCTGGACCTTATACCGGAAGCCACGCGGCCGGAAGCGTTGGGGGTAATGAAGGAGCAAATAGAGCGGTACGACCTCTACCAGTGGATGAGCCGGCGCCTACCGGACTGGCTAAAGCATTACGGCAAGCTGGCCAACCGGCAGGGTATGCCGAGAGGGGGCGGATATGGGGGCCACTGTGGGCTAATGGACATACTGGACGGTTACGCCCCGCCCCCGAATTGACAGCACGGCCACGCCTGAGCAGCGCCGACGTCGGACGCCAGGCCGCAAGAAGTGACAGCAAATTATCTCCAGCTGCAGCCCGGCCGCGGCCAATAGTGACAGCAAAACGCGCAGCTCGACACGCACCAGGTGCGCAAGAATGACAGCAGCATTACCCTTTAACCCCAATTAACCCCAACCCCAAACCCCATGAGTTACGCAGTAACCGGCCGGCTCCACGAGATATTCTCGGAGCAACAAGTAAGCGAGAAGTTCCGCAAGCGGGAGTTCGTAGTCGAAGTGCAGGACGGGCAATACCCGGAGCACATCAAATTTCAGTTGGTGCAGGACAAATGCGCCCTGATTGAGCCGTACCGCCTAGGTGACGAAGTGAAGGTAACGTTCGCCCTGCGCGGCCGTGGCTTCAACAAAAACGGCGAAATGATTTATTTCACCAACCTCGAAGCCTGGCGCGTGGAAGGCCACGGCAACACCCCCACCCGGCAAGCTGGCGCACCTCAGCAGCGCCCGGCGCCCCAACCCCAGCAGCAGGCAGCCGCCCCGATTGCCGGCAACGACGACAACGACTTGCCTTTCTAAGTCATGGCAGCGGAAGCAGAAACCACAAGCCGGAAAACGTTCCGACTGGATTCCGACGTAGCACAGCTGCTGGCGGAGGAAACCGGCAAACGCTACGCCACGGAGAACGCAGCCATTAACGGGCTGCTGCGCGAATTGGTCAAGGTCCGGCGTAAGCTGACCGAGAGCGAAGTTTTTCAAGCTACCCAGCGGCAACAAATCACGGAGGCCAACGGCATAGCCCGCGACTGGAAGGAAAAGTATGAGGCCAAGTGCGCCGAGCTGCAGCAGCTGCAGGGCGCGTTGCAGCTACTCGGCAAGTTTCTGCTTCCGCCCAGCCTATAGAAACGGACCGAAAACCCAAGAAAAAAGCCGCCCCATTACGGGCGGCTTTTTTTATGCGGTTGTGTAGCCGGTTTGGGCGCGCTTGTGCAGCGGTTCCGGCGCGGTTTTGCAGTGGTCAGGAGAATTGCTCCCGGATGCGGCGCGTATCGCGTGGCGTGAATACCTGGCCGCTTACGTCGATGGGTTCGGCGAAGGCATCCACGAGCCGTTTATTCCAGGAAGTAAGCCAACGCATGAGCGTTTTAACCGAAACGCCAAACTCAGTGGCCAGTTCGGATTTGGATTTTGCAGCAGAAGGCGGTTCAGCAGACATAGCGAGTTGGCTTACAGAAGAAAAAAGCAATGAAACAGTGTCGAAAAATACGACACCGTAGAATTGTCACAAAATCCCGTATCAGAGAAAAAACGGACAAAAGCGGACACATCACGCGAAACCTGCCCAAACCGGACAGTGCGTGGTGGGAGTGGTGGCAGCTTTAAAGCCTCTAATCTCCCACAAGTACAAACGCCCGCCGTGCTCAGATTCCTTCTCCCGCTTGGTTTGTTCGCTGCCTACGCTTTGTCGAAGAAAGGCGACGGGCTGAAGAAATTGGAATATGAGGTGGTGGGCGTTCAAGTGCACAAGTTCAGCCTGCCGCTGAACCTCGACCTGCGCGTATCGGTGCGGTTCCTCAACACCTCGTCGCAATCGTACAAGGTGAACAGCATCCGCCTGAACGTGAAGGAAGGCGGCGACCTGGTAGGCGACTGCTTTGCCAACGAGGAATTCACGATTGCGCCCGGCACCCAAACCACGGTTAAGTTTCCGCTCAGCCTGCGCGGCGCCGTGGTGCTGCGCAAGCTGGTGCCGCTGCTGTCGAGTGGCAAGCCCCTGCCTGCCCTGGACGTGCAAGGGTTTATCACAGCCGAAGGCATAGAAACCCCGCTGGAGGGCATTCAGGTGCCGCTGGCCCCTTATGACCCGCGCAACAGCAGCACGGCACCAGTCACCACGAAAGCCCCGGCAAAGCCCACGCCAACGAAAGCGCCGGTAAAGCCCGCGCCCAAAGCACCCGCAAAGCCGGCAGCAAAAGCGCCGGTGAAACCCGCAGCAAAGAAGACTGCCCGGCCCGCCGGCAAAGCCCCGGCCCGCCCTGCAGGCAAAGCCCCGGCCCGGACGTCTCGTCTGGATGAGTACAAGCAGATACTCAACCGCACCCCTGCCCCAAAGGCCCCCGCCCGCCCGGCTGCCAAGGCCGCACCGAAAAAAAGCACGCGGCCCGCGCCCAAAAAACAACCGTCCACCAGCGCCCCCCGCTAACAATGGCACACGTGAGCCTCATAACGGCGCGGGGCCTGGTGGCCCCACATACCGGCCAAGTGCGCGTGACGCACCAGGACGGGATTACCCGCGAAATCATTGCGGAAGTGCTGGCCGTGAGCGCCGAAAGTGCCGGTCAGACCGCCAAGCTGGCAAAGGCACTGGAGGGGAAAACCCCGCTGGAAAGCTGCGAAAACGTGTTTCGCTTCGTGCGGAAAAACATCGGCTACGTGCTGGACCCGGCCGGAAAGCAGTTCATCAAAACCCCGGAGGCTGTTATCGGTACCGGCGTGTCGGACTGCAAGGGCTTTGCCATTCTCACGAACGACTTGCTGCGCTGCCTGGGCATTCGGTCGGCGTTTCGGTTCGTGAGCTTTAGCCCCCTGAGCACCAATGTTACCCACGTCTACAGCGTGGCGTGGCCCAATGCCGGAGGCCCGCTCGTGGTGCTGGATGCCTGCTTACCCCGCTTCAACCAAGAGAAGCCTTACACCCACCACGAGGACCACATGACACAAATATCCCGCGTAAGCGGCATCGGCCGCGCCCGCCGTATGCGCCGGGCTGAAACGCCCCTGGCTATTTCCGGCTTTGAGACCGACGAGGAACTGACCTTGAAACTGGCCCGGCAAGGGGCTGAGCTGGACCGCAACCTAGCGGCCCGCGTGCAGGGCATCGGCAGCTTCGCCGTTGGCCAGCACCAGGCCGCCGTGCAGGACTACACCGACGCACTGCACGCCCTGCAGGCCGGCCCGGTGGCACAGGTCGGCTTTCTGAAGAAACTTCGGGACCGCCTGAAGAAGATTCACCAGCAGGTTAGCCCGGTGGCCATGCTGAAGGCCCGCTACTCTCCTGCAGCACAGCTGCGCAAAGCCGTGCGCAGCAAGGCCCCGCGCTGGGTGCGCGGCGTAGTACCCGAGCCGATTGGGTACGACTATTTCACAGCTCCAACGACCGACCGGGAAGAACGGCGCATTGGCTTCTTGAAAAAGGTATTCAAGAAGGTAACCGGCGCCGTGAAAAAAGCCGCTCAGGCAACCGGCAAGGCCGTTAAGACCGCCGCTCAGGCAACGGGCAAAGCGGTAACAACCGCTGCCAAAGCAACCGGAAAGGCCGTAGCCAAAGGGGCCAAGGTGGTAGCAAAGGGGGCCGTAGCCGCCGGCAAATTCGCGCTGAAGGCAGCCACGCTGCCCATGCGCCTGCTGGCCAAGGGGCTGCTGGAAATCTTCCTGCCGAAGATGGCCCCGATGTTCCTGTACCTGTTCATTACCAACCAGAGCACCATAGCCAGCTTGCCGGCGCCTGCAGCCCGCAAACGGAAGAAGGCGGTGAGCTTCGCCCGGTTCATTACCAACACCGTTGGCATGAAGGAAGCCCACTTCCTGAAGGTGGTACGGAACGGCATTCAGCGGCAACTTGGGGGTACACCCGAGCAAATCCTTGCCAAGAGCGTGAAGGGGCCTATTTCGGGTATTGGCGTGGCGCCCGTTGTGGCCGCTGCCGTGAAAATCCTGCCGGTGGTATTCGACGTGCTGAAGCGCATTTTCAGCGTGTTCAAGAAGAAGCCCAAGCCGGAAGAAACGCCCACCGCCGACGACCTGCCCAACCCCGAAGCCGACTTTGAAACGGCCCCGGCGAAAACCGTGCGCAAGGTGGTAGCCCACACCCAGCGCAAGCCGGCCAGCCAGCGCGGGGAGGAACCGGACTACTACGCGGCGGAAATGGCACAGGAAGCCGTGGAAGATGCCACGCACCGCGCCATTGACAACGAGCCGGCGGATACGCCAATAGACGCGCCGCTGCCCGATGTGGAGCCCTATTCCGAGCCCTACTCCGAGAGCAGCGAGCCGGCTTATGCCGAAGCCGAAGCCGACGTCCCGGAACTGGAAATGGAAACGGAGGCCCTGGCCGGCATCGGCAACTGGCTGTAAGGCCGGGCACCCCTAGAAACTACTTCATTTTTTCATTCACCTTCTTACCCCCAATCCTTATGGCACGCAGTGCAATCGCCGGCGTCAAATCCAGCACGCGCAAGCTGGAAAAGCAAATCGCAAAAGAGCTGAAAGCAGCCGAAAAGCGCAAAGAACTGGCCAAGGCCAAGTCGGACCGCGAAGCGCTGAAAAAGAAGCTCGAAACGTTGCGCAAAAAGAAATAGCGCGCAACCGATTGGCTTATTCAACGAATTTCCAACTGTTTAATATTCAACCGTGAATAACATCAAATTCAAGGGGCTGGGCACCAAAGTGGCCGGCCTGGCAGCCGGCACTGTTGCCGCCGGCTTTGTGCAAAAGGGCATCAGCAAATTGGGCCTGTCCGGCATGTTGTCGAACGTGGCCATTATCGCCGTGGGCGCACTCGGGCCGGACCTGCTGGGCAAGAAAAACGCGCTCATCGGCCATGCCGGGGACGCCGTGATAGTGAAAGGCGTGAACGGCATCCTGACCGAGCACTTCCCCAACCTCATCAGCGGCGTTGAAGACGACGTAGCCGGCCCCTACGACGACGTAGCCGGCATTTACGGCGAAGAGGGCGACTACGAGGTGGGCGACGTGGACGAGCAAGGATTCGTCAGCGGTGCCGAGGAAGAGAACGTAGCCGGCATCAACTCGCTTTAGTCGGCCCCTGGCCACGCTGTAGCAAGCCGGCTGCGCAGTCACGCAGCCGGCAATACCTCCAAAAGAAACTTCACTTAATTTTTCAACACCGTGCAAACCAACAACAACGGGCGTGACCGCGCCTTGTACGAAAAGGTACTGAAAATGGCCCCCAAGGGATCCGTGCCGACCCTGGCCACCCTGCGCGAAGAACGCGTGCTGGTGAACAACAACGGCACCTACACCTTCGAGTTTAACGAGCAACGGGCGGGCCAACGCCCCACCGAAACGCTGCTGAGCCTGAAGGACATGTTTGTGGCCAACAGCATTGCCCTGGGCATCCTGGTGGAGCGCAAGACCAAGCCCGGTACCGGTGTCGTGCACCGCTACCCCTCGATGCACGTGGTAGCGCAGGCCGGCGCCACCAACGCGACCGACCTGGAAAGCATCTTCAACGGCCACCTGAAGGCGCAAATCGACCAGCAGGTGATGATGGACAAGTTCAGCACGCGCCGCTTCCGCCACGTGCCGCAAGGTTCGGGCATCAACACCGACGCCGGCATTACGGGCGCTATCCAGTCAAGCCCGAACGACGGGCTGGTAATGCTGGAGCCGAACCTGATTCTGCGCGGCACCAAGAAGAACACGTTCACCCTGACCATTCCCACGTTCGAAGTGGCCGCGGCCATTGCCGCCACCGATGCCGCGTTCGACGTGCGCGTGGTGCTGGAGCTGAACGGCTTCATCATCCCCGGCGGCGCCGGCCTCACGCAGCAATAAGCCGCGTAGCCAGCTGACCTGACAAAAGAAAAGCCCCGGCCGCTTGCGGTCGGGGCTTTTGAGGTGCCAGCTGACAGCATTGCCGGCGCTGAGCTGCGCGCTGCAGCGACGCCAGGCGGGCCAATGCGACAGCAAAACGCCGACCGCGCCGGCGACCAGGTGCGCGACAATGACAGCATTTCAACCAGGCCGGGCGCAGCTGCGCCGGCATTAATGACAGCAACCATGAACAATGGCATCCAAATTCCCCGCTCGGTGAACATCAACCACAAGGTGAACGGGAACTCGAAGCAAGCCGTGGGCAATCAAAGCGTGCTGGAGGGCCGCAAGGTGCGGGCCATCATTGCCCGAATTCCCGCCGGCCCGGCCGTAACCAGCAACGGCGTTGCCGTGTCGTCCAACCTGGACAACGCGTTTCTGCAGCTTGTAAACGGCAACAACGAAGTGATTCACGACGCCCTGCCGCTGTACCTGCTGGACCCCAAGGCCAACGGCACCGGGCAAGTGTTTTTGCTGGAGAGCGCGGTAATCGATTGGACGAAAAGTGCCATTGTGTTTGGCACGCCGGCCGAAGCCGCAGCCAACAAGGACAAGGAAATTCCCCTGCTGGTTATTTACGAATAAGCGATGTTTCGGAATCTACCAGACTGTATCGAGACCCTGGAGGATGCCGGCGCCCGGTTCTATACGATAACCGGGCCGGGCATCAACCTTTCCTACGCGCCCGAGGACGAAGGCGCAGCCACTCCCGACGCCTGCTTGCAACGCTTCGAGCGTGACTACACCCGGCTAGGTGCTGGGCTGTACACCGTCACGCACAAAAAGAATTCAGCGGCCAACCGCAACCCGGCCAGCTTCCGGTTTGTGAAAGTGGCCGAAGGTGCCAACGTTGGCAGCACGGCCGGCGCCGATGGGTTCGCCCTGGCTGATATGCAGCTGAAAATGCAGCAAATGCAGCACGACCAGGAAATCCGCTGGCTAAAGCGAGACCACGAAGACGAGCTTCGGCGGCTGAAATCGAAAGAGAACCAGCCGGACGGTATGGACAAGCTTATCAACGCCGTAGGGCAAATCAATCAGCTCCTGCAAAACGCAAAGACCCAGCACCCGGGCACCGTAGCCGGTCTGCCGGCTGCAGCGCCAGCACAGCAGCCCACTACGCCCACCGTGCCGGTAAATGAGCAGGAGGCGATAGTAAATGATACCGTGCAGGCCCTGCACGATGCCCTAGGGCAAGACGACGAGCGCACCCTTGAGGTGCTGCGCAAAATTGCCAAGGTGGCCAAAGAGAACCCGGCCCAAATCAACAACCTCGTTAGCTTCCTCTAAGATGTTCAAACTTAGCAGCAACACTAATTATAGCGGCCAAGTGCTTTACCCCGTAGGGCAAGCCGTGCGGGTGCGCAAATTGAAAGGTGGAATACCCGACATGAGCACCAGCGGTATTCTTCGGTCCGCATCGAGCCCGGCCCCGCTCGGCACCGCCACAGGCCGGCAGTTGGTACCGGCCAGCGGGAAAGGGCACGGCTGGATGGAAGTAACAGACTCCAAAGGGGCCGCCGGCTGGGTACGCTTCGACCTGTTGACCAAAAACGAGCCAACGGCGAAGCTCCTGGCTACAGGTGGTGAAAAGGCGGCTGAACGGCTAGTAAAAGACTACATCTCGCGGGATGTGCGGATAGCAAAAGTGCTTGCGGAAGCAGCCGCGAAAATTGTGATTCTGCGCAAGCTGGGGGTAAGTGAAGCAAAGCTTGCCCCGATACAGGCCCGGCACCAACGCCTGACTTCGCGCTTGCAAGCCCGTCAGCAGCGGTTGCGCTCAGGGAAATACCTGAAAGTAACCCAGCAGACCGACGCGGTAAAGGCGCAGTTTACCCCAACGGGTGCGAAAAAATGGTTTGGAATTTCCGGCATTGGCATTGCACCAGCAGCTATTTGGTGGTTGGTAGCAGGTGGTATTGCGCTGGTTTCTGGCGTCACGTGGATACTTGCTCAAAAGCATTATGTAGGCGACGCGAAGGAATCCGAACAAGATTTAACCGAGTGCCCCACTGTTGCAGAACAGATTGCCATTGTCGAGAAAACGGACCCTGCCAAAGCCCAAAAAATGCGGGAAGAGCTAAACGCCATGAAGGCAAAAAACACAGCTCAGGGCAAAGCAGAAGGCAAGGTAGAGGCGGAAAAAGAAGCCGGCAGTGGGCCATTGGCCGAAACCGGCGCCCTGGTAAAGTGGGCTACAGTAGGATTCCTGGCCTTTAAACTACTCGCGTAAGATGCAAAAGCCCGCTTTACATCCGGACATTCCCTTTCTGGGCAAATTCCACAGCTTGGCCCTGGAGGTCGAGCGCACTTACGGCGTGCCCGCGCTGGCCACTCTTGCGCAACACGTGCTGGAGGCTGGCCGGGACAACAAAAACCGCTTTTTCAACTACTTCGGTGTAAAGGCGGATAAGCGGTGGACCGGTGCAACGCAGGACCAGTTAACCTGGGAATGGCACAAGGACAACAAGCAGGCCGGGCGCTACGGGGCTGATTTTATCCGGCTGGAGCCGTACCAAGGCGGGTTTAAATACCACGTGCGGCAACGGTTCCGGGCCTACGAATCCCCCCGCGCAGCTTACCTGGACCGGGGCAAGTTTTTGCGCGACAATCCCCGCTACCGGGCCGCATTTCAAACGAAAGACCCGGCCGAGTTCTGCCGGCGGATTGCAGCTGCTGGGTATGCCACGGATAACCAGTACGCCAACAAGCTGGTGACGATGGTAGCGCAGCTGGGAAAAAAGTTGCCGCTGGTGCCCTCGACCAAGCCCGACGCGCCGGCATTACGCCCGTCGGAGGGGCATCAGCAGGAGCCGGTTTAATAGCCATAGCCGGCCTGGTTTGGTGGTATTTATCGCAGAACAAGCAAACAGAGAACGATGAATAGGTTACGTGTTTTATACATCCAGGACCAGAACGAAGGCCCCCGCTTTACCGACGTTGAAGAAACGGGCGGCATAAGCGGACAAGGCGGCGTGCCGATTTATTTCAAGAATGTAGGCAGCACGGCGGTGATATTGTGGGTACAAAAAGGGGGTACAATCGCCACTGAAAACCTCAGCCTGGCCATTACAGGATTCACTGCCACAGAGCTGCAGCCAGGAGAAGAATATATCCCGGCATGGGCACCGTTCTACTATCAGGAGCCAGGCGCCACCATGCTAGGCAACGGTATCGAGATGAAGAACGTGTTCGCGATATTCCGCCCGTCCCGGTTGGGCAGTCCGGCCGGCAACCGCCTGGTGGTGGTTCGACAGGTACTGGAGGGCAAGCGACTGCTTATTACCACGGAGACCGTGCGCGTAAGCGGTTCGCTGGTGCTCAATTGCTTTGCAGCCCGGCTGCTGAATCAGGGCCTGAACACGGTCATGGTGGGCGATATCTCCGTGCCGGCCGGCAAGGAACTGGAGGTAAAAGGGGAGCCGGGCTTCACCATTGATTCCCCGTTGTTGCTCACGTTTGCCGATGGCACGAGCGGCCGGGAGATTGTAGACGAGTTCCCGCTTACCAAGCCGATACGCAATTTGGACTTCGATCCCAGCTTAGAGCCGGATCCAATGCCCGAACAACCCTAGCCGCTGAAACAATGGAATTTTCAGCAGAGACAGTAGCCAGCATTGTACTTGGGCTAATGGGGTTTCTTTTGGTCCGGGTAATGCGCCAGCTGGACAAAACGGTAGAAACCCTTACGGGCGAAGTAGCCGGGCTTAAAGAAGACCGGAAGGCGCAAGCCCAGCTTAACGACTTCCTGAGTGACCGGGTAGGCAAGCTAGAAGACGAGAACGGCCGGTTGCACCGCATTCTGACCGCATTGGACAAAATTATTTACGCCCGGCTAGGGGTAGACATCCATGAGCTTTAACCTGAAAAACATCGGCGCCCATCCCGTTAGCACGCTGTGGGGCATCTTGTTCATGGCTGCACTACTCGGCTTTGTCTTTGCGGGCAAGGCCACGCTGGCCGACATTCAGCCGTACGCCGTGCTGGTTATTCCGTTCCTGCTCTACGGGCGGGCCGGCGGTCCGCCTGCAGCCGGGACCAGTTATGACAGCACGGCCGCGCCTGATCAGCTGCCCACCGGTGCGCCAGGCGCCGGCATCTGACAGCAAAAAAAGCCGGCTTTTTTACTGGAGCGTTCCTCGAGGGAAAAAGCGTGACAGCAAAACGCGCCCGGGCCTGGCCGACGTCGACGAAAATTTGACAGCATTACCAGCTGGCCAGCGCCGCTGCAGCCGGCAAAACTGACAGCATGGACTTTCCTTCTTATCAAGCCTGGTTCAACCGGCTCCCCTACGGCAAGCAATTAGCGCTACAGCGCCAAGCAGGATTCAGCGAAGCCGACCCTGATTACAAGAACCTGGTGGCCGTGGCCGCTGAGCGCGCCGGCCTGGCCCGCACAGCGGCCGCGGTCGAAGTGTTATATGCCCGGCAGCACGGCGCCATTGGGTGCCCCTCGTGCGGGGGCAAGTGCGACGCCGGGCCGGTGGGTGAGCCGACCGACTGCGTAGCCGTGGAATTTTCCATGGGTGAAATCCACCTGGACCCGGCCCGCTTCCAGAATCGCACGGACGCCTTCAGCGAGCTAAGCGCCGAAGCCGTAGCCCGGCACTACGACCCCAACAAGTTCGACCCCGTTGTATTGTGGCGCGACCCGGCGCAAAACGGCCGGGCCTTCATGCTCAGCGGGCACAGCCGGTACGAAGGCATGCGCCGGCGCAAGGCCCGCACCATCCCGGCCCGTTTCTTTGCCGGCACCGAAGCCGAAGCCATTCAGTTTGCCCGCGTGGATGCCAACCGGGCCGCGACTGCAGAGAACCTGGTCGAAGACCTGACCGCTTACCGGTTGATGCGCGACGGAGACGAAGCCCGCAACCTGAAGCCAGCGAAGAAAAGCCAGCTCAGCCAGGCGTTTAAGGGCAAGCACGCGAAGCTGGAGGCGTGGAGCCACTTGGACCCGGCCGGGCTGTTTGTGGCCACACTTGGCCAGGACAACCGCTCCGAATTCCCCTACCTCGAAAAGTTTGCCTTATGGGTAGGGCAGCTGCGCAGCCAGTACCCGGAAATGAGCAACACCCACGAGACGGACTGCTTCAACTTCTTCTACTCGGACGCAAAGCACCAGCGCACCAGCCGGGCCGATTTTGAGGAAGTAGTAAAGAAGCGCCTGGCATGGGGCAAGCCCCGGCTTTTCCCCGAGTGCGACCGGGGCGGCTGTGTCACCTTGGACGATTTGGCCAAACGCGGCCCACAGGCCACGGCTTATAAGGAATTGGAGCTACTGGCCAAATACCGCGAAACGATTACCCAGCGGCTGCGCACGACCGACCGGGGCCTACGTGTTTACACTGACTCGGAGCGAGAAACACTGAAAGAGCAAGGCCAGCTGATAGACTTGGAAATGCAGCGGCTGCGCCGGGATTTGGGCCAGGCTGAAGCCGCGCCGGGCTTGTTTGGGGCCGCACAGCCGCGCCCCTATGTCTGGCCGACCGGTACAACGGTGTATACCATTGACGGGTTAAAAGGGGGCATGAAGATAGAGCCGGAGCGGTTGGACGAAATGAACGTGCCGGAAATCACGGTCTCGTATCGCAAACGCCGCTTTAGCCCGGCGCGGGCCCTCACATCGTCGGTCGATGTGGCCGACATGTTCCGCGAAGTCTGGGACAAGAAAACGCTGGACGTGCAGGAATCCTTTTATGCCCTCTTCCTGACGGGCTCGGGGGTAATGCTGGGCTACTACAAGCATACAGTGGGCGGCACCGCGTCCGTGCAAATCGATGTGCGCTTGCTGCTGGGAGCCGCGTTGAAGTGCTTAGCCGGCACCTTGTTCGTTGCGCACAATCACCCCAGCGGTTCGCTCACCCCCTCACAGGCAGACGTGAATTTTACGGCCACCTTAAAGGAGGCTTGCAAAACACTCAACCTGACGTTGATGGACAGCTTGATTATTACCCAGGCGGGCTACGTTAGTTTGCTCGACCGGGGCTTGATGTAGTGCCGGGCGCGGGCAACAGTTCAGGGGCCAACTCGACCGGGGCGTATTGTCCACCAGTGGAGACGTTCACGATAACCGGCGGATAGTGCACCGTTTCTTCTGGCCAGAAGTAGGGCCGTGGCAGCTTTTTCTTTCGTGACATAGTGCAGGGTATTAATCCAATGGCTTACGCAAACTTGGGGCCAAGTGGTGCTGTCATTTTTTGAGCTGGCCAGCTGCTGCACCAGGTAGAAACGCTGTCAAACATTCGCGCTGCGCAGCCGGCGCCCTGGGTGAATTGCTGTCACTTCCTTCGCCCTGGGGAACGCGGCCGACGCCTGCAGGCGTCGGCCGCGCTGTCAAAAATCGGGAATGGCATCAACGGCTTCCCCGTCGTGCAACGCGCCCAAGCCGCGCAGGTAGGTAGCCGTAATGCCGGCGTGGGCGTGCCGGCAATGCCGGCGGACTAGCTCAATATCATTGGTGGCCAGGTAAAGGTTCACCGCGCCGGTATGCTTGTAGCCGTAGATGGTGTGCGCCTCGTCCACAATGCCGGCCAGCCGCAAAATGCGTCGGTGGCGCAAGGGAAAGTAGTTCGGCCCGACCGGCTTCGGGCCTGGGTGCCCGTCGTGGGTGAATACGTAATAGTCCGGGGGGTACTCGCGCAAGCGGTACTGCTGAATCATTTCTTCCAGCTTGGAAGGGATAGCAATGTGTTCGGCCTGGTCGTTCTTGGCCCGCGCAGCCGGCACTAACACCGTTTTTGCGTGCAGGTCCCGCACGCGCAGCAGCCGCAATTCGCCCCCGCTGCGAATAAAGCAGTAGTAGATAAAGCTGATGTACAGCAGCATTTGGTAGTCGCCCCGGCGCTCCAGCTCAGCGCGCACGGCCGCGCGCTGCTCGTTGGAATA
The DNA here is from genome assembly GCF_039541835.1 of Hymenobacter saemangeumensis. Classification (NCBI taxonomy): domain Bacteria; kingdom Pseudomonadati; phylum Bacteroidota; class Cytophagia; order Cytophagales; family Hymenobacteraceae; genus Hymenobacter; species Hymenobacter saemangeumensis. The sequence continues at coordinate 99,726 of NZ_BAABGZ010000076.1, forward strand.
AGGCAGGTGCATTGGGGAGGGGGCAACCTGCAGGCGCTCGATACCCAGGCAGGGGTTTTTCGGTACGGCTTCCAGCACCACGAGCCGGTTAAACACAGTGCTCAGGGTGTTGCGGTAATGATTATAGCTCTTTGGTCCAATCAGTTCCCCGTTCCGCTTGGTGCGTTGGTTTAGGTAGGCCATAAAGCCCGCGACGTGCAGGGGCCGCACCAGCCGGACCGGCATAGTGCCCAACGTGGTATACTCTCCTTTCCCGAGTCGGCGCAGCAGCCGGTTATATTCCTCAATACCGCGCCGAAGCCGTTTCTGGTCCCGGATATACGCAATGGCTTCGCTAACCGTCACCTTCTGCCAGTCCAGCCCGCTTACGTGGTCCAGGTGGGACTTGCCGGCCGTGTACCCGTCCTTCAGGAGTTGCTTGATTTCAGCCAACTTCTTTTTTGCAGCCTGCCGGCGGGCTGACAAGGTTTTGTGCTTGTTCATGCCCGTATACTGCTTGCGCACAAATTCTCCCTTGTCGGTGTCCCAAATTCGGAAGTCAATGTACCAGCGCTTGCTTACGTCTCCGTCGGCATCGAACAGCCGGGGGATATAGTCTGAATCAAACACGGCCGCGTTGAAAAGCTGTGATAAAAATTTTTAAGTCAAGAAAAAACCCTGTTTCCAGGCTGGAAACAGGGTTTTTAAGCGTACCAGAGACGGGAATCGAACCCGTACTTCCTTACGGAAACGGCATTTTAAGTGCCGCGTGTCTACCTATTCCACCACTCCGGCATGTTTGGAAACGCTGCCGCGCTTTTGGTTCTTACCACGGTATGTATCGGTCAGCGCATGGCAATTTGGACAAAGTAAACGCAAATTTTCGATACGGTTATCAGTCCTAAACCCATTAATATGGTCCAGTTCTAATGGAATTGGCTTATTTAGCCATTGAGTAAGGCCGCACGATGAACAGCTTTTTTGCAGCAGTCCTGCTTTAAGAAGTCTGTTTTTCAGCTTAAAAGATTGGCAGGTTGAGCCGTCAACAAGAAGCTCTGCTAAGTCTGGGTACTTGCCAAAAGCCCGGTAGCGCTTCCCTTGATTCCAAGCAGCACCTGTGAAATGGCTGGTGTCAATTCCAAAGGCCTTTATTTTTTCTTGAACTGTTTTGTAGTTACCACCAGCCGGAATCAGCCCCAGCTTTACAATAAACCTGGGCCAGCGCCAAGCTATCGGCTACAGCAGCCCGCAAGGCAGCTTCGCTTACTTTGGATTGTTGGGCCATACAGCAGGATGAAAACAAAAAAGACGTTGCGGCAAAGCAACGTCTTTTTTGTTTTTGGAGCGGGAGACGAGGTTCGAACTCGCGACCTCGACCTTGGCAAGGTCGCGCTCTACCAACTGAGCTACTCTCGCTTGAGGCCGCTACCGCTGCTGCGGTGGCGAATGGTGATACAAAGGTAGGGGCGTTTTGACTCATGTCAAGCACTGAGCATGGAAATTTTCGTGCTATAGCCCTTTTTTCCTCATTCTCAGGCCGAAAAATTTAACCTTTCCCTAATACCAGCTTCAGCTCATTCAGCTTCATCAGCGCCTCGATGGGGGTAAGCGTGTTGATGTCGAGGTGTTGGAGCAGCTCGCGGATACGTTCCAGGGCCGGGTCGCTGGGCTCGAACATGCTCAGCTGCAGGGTGGGGCGCGGGGCGGTGGCCACGGCCGAAGTAGCCCGGGGCTTGGGGGCTGCGGCTCCGGCAGCATTTGCCGCGGCTGCCGCCGGGCTTAGGCCCTGCAGCACGTCGTCGAACTCCGTAGAAACATCGGCATCGACGGCGGTGCTGGTGCGCTCCTGCTCAAGGTGGTGCATGATTTCGTTGGCCCGCAGCACCACCGAGGTGGGCATGCCGGCCAGGCGGGCTACGTGAATGCCGAAGCTGTGCTCGGAGCCGCCGGCCTGCAGCTTGCGCAGGAACAGGATGCGGCCATCGGCCTCGCGCACGGCCACGTTGTAGTTGCGCACCCGCGGGCAGTCGTCGGCCAGTTGGTTGAGCTCGTGGTAGTGGGTGGCAAACAGCGTTTTTGCTTTGGCTTTGGGGTTGTTGTGCAGGTGCTCCACAATGGCCCAGGCAATGCTGATGCCGTCGTAGGTGCTGGTGCCGCGCCCAATCTCATCCATCAGCACCAGGCTGCGGTCCGACAGGTTGTTGAGGATGGAGGCCGTCTCGGTCATCTCCACCATGAAGGTGCTTTCGCCCTTGCTCAGGTTATCGGAGGCACCCACGCGGGTGAAAATCTTGTCGATGATGCCTACGGTAGCAGCATCGGCCGGCACGAAGGACCCAATCTGGGCCAGCAGCACGATAAGGGCCGTCTGGCGCAGCAAAGCCGACTTGCCGGCCATGTTGGGCCCGGTAATCACCACAATCTGCTGCTCTTCCTGGTCGAGGCAGATGTCGTTGGGAATGTAGCTTTCGCCGGGCGGCAGCTGGCGCTCAATCACGGGGTGGCGGCCGGCTTTGATGTCGAGCACGGTGCCGTCGTTCACTACGGGCTGCACGTAGCGCTGCTGCCGGGCCGTGAGGGCAAACGAAGCGAGGCAATCCATCACCCCAATGGCGCGGGCATTCTGCTGGATGTGGGGCACAAAGTCCAGGGCCGCCAGCACCAGCTCGTTGTAAATGCGCTGCTCAATCACGAACAGCTTTTCTTCAGCGTTGAGGATTTTCTCCTCGTAGGTTTTCAGCTCCTCGGTTACGTAGCGCTCGGCATTCACCAGGGTCTGCTTGCGAATCCAGGAGGCGGGCACCTTGTCTTTGTGGGCGTTGGTTACTTCAAGGTAGTAGCCGAACACCTTGTTGTAAGCCACGCGCAGCGAGGAGATGCCGGTGTTGCGCTGCTCGCGCTGCTGCAGCTGCAGCAGGTAGTCTTTGCCCGAGAAAGCCAGGGCCCGCAGCTCGTCGAGCTCGGTGTCGACGCCGCTGTTGAGAACGCCGCCCTGGTTGGTGAGCAGGGGCGCGTCGGGCTTTACTTTGGTGAGGATTTCCTCGCGCAGGCGCTGGCAGGGGTTGAGCTGGTCGGCCAGCTTCACCAGGGCTTTCACGCCGGAGCCGGCCAGCCGCTCGCGCATGGGCGCGATGGCCTCGAGGGCCCGGGCCAGCTGCAATAGCTCGCGGGGATTTACCCGGCGCACGGCCACCTTGCTAATCAGGCGCTCCAGGTCGTTTATCTGGCGCAGGTGCAGGGTAAGGTCACCGAGCAGGTCTTCGTCGGCCACCAGGGCAGCCACCGTGTCGAGGCGGCGCTGAATCTGGCTGACTTCCTTGAGGGGCAGCACCACCCACTTGCGCAGCAGGCGCGCGCCCATGGGCGTAAGGGTCTGGTCGAGAATATCGATAAGGGGCACGCCGCCGGGGTGCTGGGCCTGGGTGAGCTCCAGGTTGCGCACGGTGAAGCGGTCCAGCCACACGTACTTGTCTTCTTCCAGGCGGCCCAGGCTGGCCACGTGGCCCAGCTCGGCGTGCTTGGTTTCGGCCAGGTAGTGCATGATGCAGCCGGCCGCGATAATCCCTTCCTTGAGGTTGTCGACGCCGAAGCCTTTCAGCGACGTGGTGTTGAAATGCCGCGTGAGGGTGTCGTGGGCGTAGTCGCTGCCGAATACCCACTCATCCAGGGCATAGGTGCAGTAGTCGGGCCCGAAATGCTGCTCGAACTCGCTGCGGCTTTTCTTGCAGAACAGCACCTCAGCCGGGCTGAAGTTCTGCAGCAGCTTGCCCAGGTAGGCCCGGTCGCCCTGCGCCACCAGGAACTCGCCGGTGCTGATGTCGAGAAACGAAATACCGGCCTCCTGCTTGCCAAAGTGAATGGCTGCGAGGTAGTTGTTGGCGCGGCGCTCCAGCACGTTGTCGTGCATGCTCAGGCCGGGTGTCACCAGCTCGGTGATGCCGCGCTTCACCAGGCCTTTGGCCTGCTTGGGGTCTTCGAGCTGGTCGCAGATGGCCACGCGCTGCCCGGCCCGCACCAGCTTGGGCAGGTAGTTGTCGAGGGCATGGTGCGGGAAGCCGGCCAGGGCTACTTCCGAGGTGGTACCGGCCCCGCGCTTGGTGAGGGTGATGTCGAGAATGCGGCTGGCCGTGACGGCATCTTCGCCGAAGGTTTCATAGAAGTCGCCCACCCGAAACAGCAGCAGGGCCCCGGGGTGCTGCTGCTTCAGCTGGTAGTACTGCTTCATCAGGGGCGTGTCGAAGGCCGGGCTGGGGGTGGTATGCTCGGGACCGACGGACTTGATGACAAACTCTTTTTTGGCTCTGGACAAAACAACAGGGCGCCCACGCTGGTGGCGGGGCATCGAAGAAAGGTGAGAGAATACGGGCCGGGTAGCAGAACTTCGCGGCAGAAGGAGTTCCTGGTTTCTTGTTCCCTGTTTCTGATTGTCGTTTCAACAAGAAACAAAACCACAACAAGCACCCGGAAACCAGCAACTGGAAACTACTAAAGCGAACCACAAAGTTCGCGCTTCAGCCCATGCGAAAACTTACTATGGCGGAGTTGAACCGTGCCACGGTAGCCGACTTCAAAAGTACGCCCAAAAGCCCCGTTGTGCTGGTGCTCGACAACGTGCGCAGCCTGCATAATGTGGGGGCCGTATTCCGCACCGCCGACGCTTTTGGGCTGGAGAAAGTATGGCTTTGCGGCATTACCGGGCGCCCCCCGCAGCGTGAAATCACCAAAACGGCGCTGGGTAGCGAAGAATCAGTAGCCTGGGAGCACGCCGCAGAAACCACCAGCGCCATTGCAACCCTGCAGCAGGCCGGCTACCAGGTGGTGGCGGTAGAGCAAACCACCGGCAGTGTGCCGCTTCCTCAGTTTCGGCCCGCGGCCGGGCGGCCCGTGGCCTTGGTCATGGGCAACGAGGTATTTGGCGTCGACGACGCCGTACTGGCCATGTGCGACGCAGCCGTGGAGATTCCCCAGCTGGGCACCAAGCACTCGCTGAATGTGAGCGTAGCGGCGGGCGTGGTGCTTTGGGATGTGCTGAGCAAGCTGGGCGTGTTTGCCGCCCGGCAGTAATACAGGCAACGCCGGCACACCACAACCCGAGTATATGAAAAATGCCGGTTTTTCCCTAATTTTAGGGACGATTTTGTATTCCTCACTTAATTCCCACAATTGCCGCTTTTTACACTTCTCACATGGTAAAATTTTCCCCTTTTCCGCGGGCTTTTAGCGGTTCACTGCTAGTTGGTTCGCTGCTGGCCGGGATGGCACCCGCCACCAGCCAGGCCCAGGTAGGCGAGCCTTCGGCCCAAAGCCTGTCGTACTTCGCCAGCCAGGCCCAGCGCAATGGCCTTAGCGAAACCGATGTAGCTCAGCCGGCCATCACCAACTATTACCGGGAAGACAACGGCGTAGCCCACACCTACCTGCGGCAGCGGGTGAATGGCGTGGAAGTATTCGGCGCTGTGGGTGCCGTTCATACCGACCGTAGCGGCAAGCCGGTGTGGGCCAATCAGAGCTTCGTGCCTAATGCTACCCGCCTGGCTCCGGCTGCCACGCCTGGCCTGACGGCTGAGCAGGCCGTAGTGGCGGCTTCGGTAGCTCTGGGCCTGCCCCGCCCGGCCGGCCTCACGCTGGTGCGCGAAGCACGCCCCGCCGATGGGCTGGAGTTCAACAACGGCGGCATCTCGGAGCACAACATTCCGGTACGCCTGTTCTACTTCCCCGACCCGCTGAACCGCAGCACCCTGCACCTGGCCTGGAGCGTAACCATCGCCGAGCTCGACCAGCAGCACCACTGGAACGTGCTGGTGGACGCCCGCACCGGCCGCCTGCTCTACAAGCACGACTACGTGGTATCGGAAGCCACCACCTTCCAGCAGCTGAACAGCCGTGCCGTAAGCCAGCAGACAGCATCAGTAGGCAGCCACAGCCACGTGACGGCTCCGGCCGCCACCCGCGGCATCAGCGCCCCCAACAGCATGACGGTCTGGAAGGTGCCGGCCGAAAGCCCCCTCTCCGGCCCGCGCAGCAGCGTATCGCTGAGCGACGGCATCAACGCCTGGTCGCCTTATGGCTGGCAAACCAGCCAGGCCCCGGCAATGACGCCCCCGTTCTTCGCGGCCGTCTATGCCCGCTCCGGCTACCAGTTCACCCGCGGCAACAACGTAGCGGCCTACGACGACAACGCCAATACGGGGAACCTCTACTCCAACACCAACTCGCCGGACGGCGGCGCAACGCTGGACTTCGACTTCCCCTTCGACCCGGCCGCCAACCCGCGCCGCAACGTCAACGCCAGCGTGGTGAACCTGTTCTACTGGAACAACATGCTGCACGACGTGATGGCCTCCAAAGGCTTTAACGAAGCGTCTGGCAACTTCCAGTACAAGAACTTCGGCACCCAGGGGCTGGGCAACGACCCCGTGCGGGCCGAAGCCCAGGACGGCGGCGGCACCAACAATGCCAACTTCAGCACCCCGCCCGATGGTACGTCCGGCCGCATGCAGATGTACCTGTGGGACAACCCGCGGCGGGCTTCGCTGACCATCAGCGCCCCGGCCAGCCTGGCGGGCACCTATCAGGCCGGCTCCACCGTGTTTGGCCGCAGCCTGGTCGATGTAGGACCGGTTTGCGGTAACATGGTATTGGTGAACGACGGCGTATCGGGCAACAACGGCCTGCACGGCTGCGCCACGCCCTACGTAAACGCCGCCGCTGTGGCCGGCAAGATTGCCGTGATTATGCGCGGCGGCTGCGTGCAGCTGGGCCCCAACCGCACCACCAGCTCGTTTGCCGGCAAAATCAAGCGCGCCCAGGACAACGGCGCCATCATGGCCATTATCATCGACTCGGTAGCGACGAACACCACCATCTCCAACATGACCGGCGGCGCCGATACGGTAGGCATTCGCATTCCGGCCCTCTTCCTGCGCGGGGTAGATGGCGCGGCTGTGCGGCAGGCCCTGGCGGCCGGCACCACGGTAACCGGCTGCGCCAACGGCCAGCCCAACTTCGACGGCTCCTTCGAGAATGGCATCGTAACCCACGAGCTGGGCCACGGCATCTCCAACCGTCTTACCGGTGGCCCCAACAACTCCAGCTGCCTGGTAACCAGCGACGGCACCAACACCTTCCAGACCATGGGTGAAGGCTGGAGCGACTTCTTCGGCTTGTGGATGACGACGGCCAACGTAGCAACTACCGCTAACCCCGGCGGTGTAACCGGCGCTACCCCGCGCTTCATCGGTGCCTATGTAGTGGGCCAGCAGGCCGCTACTGGCCCGGGTATCCGCATCAAGCCCTACACCGACAACATGACGCTGAACAACCATACCTACGGCATCGTGGCTACTCCCCAGTACAACGAAACCCACAACCTGGGTGAAGTATGGGCCGGCGTTCTGTGGGACCTGAACTGGCAGTTTATCTACCGCTACGGCTTCAACCCCAATTTCCTGGCTACCAACGGGGGCAACAACGTATTCCTGAAGCTGGTGCTGGACGGCTGCAAGCTGCAGGTGTGCAACCCGGGCATGCTGGACGGACGCGACGCCATCCTGCGGGCCGACAGCATTGCCAACGGCGGCAGAAACTCGGCTCTTATCTGGACCACGTTTGCCCGCCGCGGCATGGGCTACAGTGCCCTGCAGGGCATCCGCAACCCGGCTGGCAACCCTACCCGCAACGGCATCAGCGAAGCGTTCGACATGCCCCCCGGCGTGATGCCCGCCCCGATGATGAACCCCACCACGGTGAATATCGTGACGGCCAACAAAGATGAAATTGCCGCTGCCAAGGGCAGCCTGGTGCAGGCCTACCCCAACCCGGCTCATCACCAGCTCATTGTGCGCACCCAGCTTAGCAGCACCACGCCCGTACAGATTGTACTGCGCGATGCCCTGGGCCGTGTAGCCCAGTCGACCACTGCCCCGATTGCTGACCTGCAGCGCGGCGTGGAGCTCAACGTAAGCTCGCTGGCTCCCGGCCTCTACGTGGTGCAGGTAACTACCAGCACCGGCACGTTTGCCACCAAGGTGCAGGTGCAGCACTAATACCTGCTGATTGGTAGTTGCCCGCTGCCGGACCCGGCAGCGGACAAGATGCCACCGCCCGGATTTAGTTGAATATGAAAGTCCCCTGGCTCACAAGGCCGGGGGATTTTTGTTGTAAGAGTACATTGCATTCCCAAGCGTTTAGCTGCGCTGCCCCTCATGAGCATTAGCCCACTACCCTCCCCTACCCGAGCCGATGAAGCCCTGCTGGCGCTGCGTCCCGTTATCAGCGCTGCGCCTGAGCAGGATGCTCCTTCCGCGGGGCATTTTCTGCACACTACCCTACGCCCGGTGCTGAAGCTACAAAATGAGCTGCTGCTGCAGGTAGTAGCCGATTTTGTGCACGACCACCACATGCCATTGCCCCGGCTGGCCGTGGCCGACCAGGAGCGGCAGCTGGCTGAGCTGCTGGCCCGCAACACCAAGCTGCGCTACAGCATCATTGGCCTGGTATCGGGCATGTTTACCAGTGCGGAATACCAATTCTACCGCGCCCACCGCCCGGAAATAAACCGCCGCCTGCTGGAGCTGGCGCAGCGTCGGGTGCTCGACCAGGTGGCCGAAGTAATGCAGCTCCTGAAGGCCGCCTAGCACCCGCCCATGACTCACTACCAGGCCCTCGAGCTGCCCGAAACCGCAAGCCAAGATGACATTCGCCGGGCCTACCGCCGGCTCGTGCTGCTTACTCACCCCGACCGTACACCCGACCCAGTTGCCCACGGCCGCTACCTGGCCGTAATTGCGGCTTACGATACGCTAAGCGACCCGGCCCGGCGGCAGGCCTACGACAGGACGCTGCACAGCAAGGCGTTTACTTCCGAGCTGGGTGCGTCCCCAGGCCGCCGACGGGATGCCGCTGCCCGCGGCTTCCACGCACCCCGACGGGTCGCAACGGTCACCGTTACGGACTACGATGCGGAGCACGCCCGTTTTTATCGCCTGTTCCGGCCCATATTAATTGCGGCCCTTATAATCTGCCTTGGGGTAATGGGGGACTATCTGTTGGCTCGCGAAAGCCCGGAAAGGGTGCAGCGCGCAGAATTGGAAGTCTACCATAGTGGGGGCAGCCGCCACTCCCGGAGGCAGGCGCATTATTACCTCCAATACACCACCGACCAAGGCACTTTCAACGCTAATGATGCGGACGATGAAATTCCGCCTGGAACATTATTGCTGATTAAGCGCACGCCGCTGTTCCGCACCGCTCTTGCCGCACACTACGCGCAGGCTCAGTCAAAAGGTGAGCCTATCCCGTTGTATGGGAAAGTTAGCTAACCCAAGTTGCGGGCTATAGGCCGGCTTGGTGGAGGGTGTGGGCAAAAATGAAGAGGGCAATTTTCAGGGCAAACC
>NZ_BAABGZ010000077.1:0-109503 GCF_039541835.1 Hymenobacter saemangeumensis
CCGGTACTTGGGCTAGGTGAGTGAGCAGCGACATCGGCGCAAAGCGCCCAATTTAGCGCTCCATTCCGAATGCGTTTAGTCTGTAGTAAGTCTCTGAATTTAACGCTGATTGTCTTAGAAATGATTACCAGGGGCTGGCTGGCAGCCGCTGGCATGAAGCGAGGCAAAAACACAAAAAGGCCCCGCATGAGTATGCGGGGCCTTTGCCAGGTTGTGGCAGCAGTGCGCTGCGCGGATTATAAATCTGCGCTACGGCTGGGTTAGTTGGCTACTTCGCTCAGGAACTTGATGCGTACCAGGCGCAGCTCTTCCTCGGTGTAGTCGTCGGTACCCAGCTCCTGCAGGGCCACGGCGATGTTGTCGGTGCTGGCCGTCATGAAGTAGTCGTAAATCTCCTCCTGCTTGTCCTCGTCAATCATGTCCTGGATGTAGTAGTCCAGGTTGAGCCGGGTGCCGGAGTAGCAGATGTGCTCAATTTCCTCCATCAGCTCGTGCATGGTGATGCCCTTGGAGGAAGCAATGTCTTCCAGGGCCATCTTCTTGTCGATTTGCTGGATAACGTAAATCTTGATTTTTGACCGGTTCACGGCCGACTTCACAATAACATCCGACTCGGTCTCAATGTCGTTGTCCTCGACGTACTTCTTGATGAGGGCGACGAAGGGTGCCCCAAACTTCTGGGCCTTGCCCTGGCCCACGCCCGATACGTGGGTAAGGTCGTGCAGCGAAGTGGGGAAGGTGGTGGCCATCTCCTTCAGGCTGGGGTCCTGGAACAGCACGTAGGGCGGCAGGTTTTTCTGCTTGGCTACCTGCTTGCGCAGCTCCTTGAGCTGGTGGAACAGGGCCTCGTCGTGGCCGGCAGCCTGCTGCTCTTCTACTTTGTCCTCGTCAGCCTGCTTTTCGGCTTCGAAGTTGTGGTCCTTGGTCAGGGTTATCGGGTAGGGGCTCTCGATGAAGTCCATGCCCTTGTCGGTGATTTTCACCAGCCCGATGCTGTCGATGTCCTTTTCCAGGAAGCCGTTGAGCAGGCACTGGCGCAGCACCGAGTGCCAGAACTGGGCGTCGCCCAGCTCTTTGCCCTGGCCATACACCGGTAGGGCGTTGTGGGCGTAGCTTTCGATGTGGGGGTTGGTGAGGCCCAGCAGCACCTGCCCGATGTGGGTGAGGTTGAAGCGGGCTTCGGTCTGCACCACCGTGCGCAATGCCAGGCCCACGGCTTCTTCACCCTCAAACCGCTCCTTGGGGTGACGGCAGTTGTCGCAGAAGCCGCAGTCCTTCTCCAGCGTCTCGCCGAAGTAGTGCAGCAGCTGCCGGCGGCGGCACACCGCGCTTTCGGCGTAGTTGGTCATTTCCTGCAGCAGCTGGTGGGCGTTGTCGCGCTCCGTCACCGGCTTGTCCTTGCTGAACTTTTCCAGCTTGAGAATATCGTCGTAGCTGTAGAACATCAGGCAGTTGCCTTCCAGGCCGTCGCGGCCGCCGCGGCCGGTTTCCTGGTAGTAGCCTTCAATGCTCTTGGGCGCATCGTAGTGAATCACAAAGCGCACGTCGGGCTTGTCGATGCCCATACCGAAGGCAATGGTGGCCACAATCACGTCGCACTCCTCATTCAGGAAGGCATCCTGGTTTTCGATGCGCACCTGCTGGTCGAGGCCGGCGTGGTAGGGGCGGGCCCGCACGTCGTTTACCCGCAGCAGCTCGGCAATCTCCTCCACTTTCTTGCGGCTCAAGCAGTAGATGATACCGGCTTTGCCCTTGTGCTGCTTCACATACTGTATCAGCTGCTTTTTGGTGTTGTGCTTGGCCCGTACCTCATAATAAAGGTTGGTGCGGTTGAAGCTGGTCTTGAACACCGAGGCATCGTCCATGTGCAGGTTTTTCTGGATATCCAGCTGCACTTTGGGCGTGGCCGTAGCCGTAAGGGCAATAATGGGAATAGTATTATTCCCAAGATTGTCGATGATGCCGCGAATCTTGCGGTACTCGGGGCGGAAGTCGTGGCCCCACTCCGAGATGCAGTGGGCTTCGTCGATGGCCACGAAGCTGATGGTCGACTTTTGCAGGAACTCGATGGTGTCGTCCTTGGTCAGGCTTTCCGGGGCCACGTACAGCAGGCGCACGGCCCCGCTGATAACGTCCTTTTTCACCCGGTTCATCTCCGTTTTGGTCAGGGTCGAGTTGTACACCTGGGCATTCACGCCAAAAGCCCCCAGCTGGTCGACCTGGTTTTTCATCAGGGCGATGAGGGGGGAGATGACAATGGCTGTGCCTGGAACCACCAGGGCCGGCAGCTGGTAGCACAGGCTTTTGCCGGCGCCGGTGGGCATAATCACGAAGGTGTTGCGCCCGGTCAGCACATTTTTGATGACTGCCTCCTGCGTGCCCCGGAACTGGCCATAGCCAAACACTTCTTTCAGAGTGTGTTTAAGATTAGCTACGAGCGCCGGAGCTTCTTCGAGGGCGTATGAGGACATGTGAGGTGCAGCTTGGTGTTGGTGGAGTGCAGAAGCAGATGTCAACGAAGATAAGCACAAGGGCAAACTCCCGCCAAGTAATTGGACTTTTTTTGTGTTGGGTCTGAAAATAACCAGGGGCACCAGGCCGGCCTATTTCCGCAGTTTGTTGCGGCGCGGCTCGGATGCCGGTTCCGCTAGGCGAGGGCTGAGCCGGAAAAGGAGGTGCTGGCCGGTCAGCTTAGTCCTACACCTGCTGTATATGCGTGGCAGTGAAGCGGCTCAGTGCTGCGGGGCATTTCGCTCCCTGTTGGCAGGCTGGCATTTACATTTTACTGAAGCCGCGCATTTCCCCTTATCTTCCGCCGCTATTCACTTTTTCTATCCTAATTTCTAATGCTTGACTTCCGCTCGTTTTTTGCCAGCCTGGGACTGGCCTCGCTAGCATTTGCAGCTCACGCACAAAGCACTGCGCCCGAGACGGCGGCTCCTGGCACGACGGCCCCTAAGCCTGCGGCAACGGCTGCTGCCGCGGTGCGGCGATACCCGGCCGTGGCGCTGGGCCTCACCCTGGGCTATGGCGCGCCCTATGGCTGGGGCGTCGACCTGAGCAGTATGGTCACGCCCAGGCTTGATGTGGGCGGCGGCTTTGGGTTCAGCATTACCGGCGGCAAAATCGGGCTGGGTGCGCGGTATTACTTTTCGCCCGAACACAAGGTTTCCCCGTTCGCCGGGGCCAACCTGGTCTACAGCTCCGGCCTTAAGCACGTCACGGTCACGAATAGCAGCCGCAGCGGCACCTACTCAAATGGCGTGTACACCAACACGAGTGGGGTAACGGTTGTCAACTTTCGTTCGAGCAGTCAGCTGCACCTGCGCGGTGGGGCCCGCTGGCAGCCTACCAACCGCTTCGCCATGATTGGCGCTCTGGGCTATGGCATCGTGCTGGGCGGCGACCCGGTGGAGTATGTGTCCGGCGACACTTCGCCCAGTGCCCGCAACCTGGTGAGCATCTTTTCGCCCGGGGGGCTGGAGCTTTCCGTGGGGGTGTCGTTCGGGTTAAGCCCGCGCTACTAAGGCCGGGCCATGGAAAAAGCAGAAGCAGGGGTGGAGCTGTTGCCAGCGGCACTGCCCCTGCTGGCTGCGCTTGGCGGCTTATGAATAGCCGGGATACGGCCCCTGCCGGGGGCGGTGTAAGCCAGCGTCTTCGGCCGGCTTAGCTTCTGTTCCCCAATTTTGCGGTACCATTCCCTGCTTTACCATGCCCGCCTCCGCCGAATCCGCCCGTGTGTCTCTTGCCCCCGACGCTGCCATGCCGTCTGCCGATGTGCTGACCATTGCCCGGCAGGTGCTGCACGAGGAAGCCGCCGCCCTGCACGACGTAGCCGAGGCGCTGGCCGCCACGCCCGACTTTACCCGCTGCGTGCAGGCCATTCTGGGGCTGAAAGGCCGGGTGGTGGTCACCGGCATCGGCAAGAGTGCCCACATTGCCGGCAAAATCGTGGCCACGCTCAACAGCACGGGCACGCCGGCTCTGTTCATGCACGCCGCCGACGCCATTCACGGCGACCTGGGCATGATTCAGCCCGAAGACTTCGTGGTGGCCATCAGCAAGAGCGGCGACACCCCGGAAATAAAGGTGCTGGTGCCCCTGCTGCGCCGCAAGGGCGTGCCCCTGGCTGCGCTGGTGAGCAACGCCGACTCCTACCTGGCCCAGCAGGCCGACTACATCCTGCACGCGCCGGTGCAGAAAGAGGCCTGCCCCAACAACCTGGCGCCCACCACCAGCACCACGGCGGCCCTGGCCCTGGGCGATGCCCTGGCCGTGTGCCTGCTTGAAAGCCGGCAGTTTACCGCCGCCGACTTCGCTCGCCTGCACCCCGGCGGCACCCTGGGCAAAAAGCTCTACCTGAAGGTGGGCGACCTGAGCCGGCAGAACCAGCGGCCCCAGGTTGGCATTGATGCCCCCCTGAAGGAAGTGCTGCTGGAAATTTCCGGCAAGCGCCTCGGGGCCACGGCCGTGCTCGACGCCCAGGGCAACCTGGCCGGCATCATCACCGACGGCGACCTGCGCCGCATGCTGGGCTCGTTTTCCGACCTGGAAAACCTGCGGGCCCGCAACATTCTCACGCCCCAGCCCGCCACCATCGACGTCGACGACTTTGCCGCCGAAGCCCTGGCCCGCATGCAGCAGCGCAACATTACCCAGCTGGTAGTAACGGAAAGCGGCCGCTTTTCCGGCTTCATCCACTTGCACGATTTGCTGCGCGAAGGCCTGGTATAAGAGACAATGGGTGAATGGGCGAATGCCTGAATGGATGAATGAGGGGCAATGGGAGTAGCTTAGGGCTAATGGGCAAGGCTCTCAATCGGCCGATACCCACCGCTCTGGATTTTTCCTTGCAATTTTGCGGACCATTCTAGTCTACCTTACCTGGTGATGGGGCTCGAAATCATTCAGCCATTCACCCATTCACGCATTCACCCCTTGAGTAGCTCCTACCTCATCATCATGGCCGGCGGCATTGGCAGCCGCTTCTGGCCGTTCAGCCGCACCAGCCACCCCAAGCAGTTCCACGACGTGCTGGGCACCGGCCGCTCCATGCTGCAGCTCACCATGGACCGCTTCGCCGGCATCTGCCCGCCCGAGAATGTGTTTGTGGTCACCAACCGCGACTACACCCAGCTGGTGCACGAGCACCTGCCCGAGCTGCCCCTCGACCAGATTCTGGGCGAGCCCATCGGCCGCAACACGGCGCCCTGCATTGCTTACGCCTGCTACCGCATCGCCCAGCGCGACCCCCAGGCCACCGTCATCGTGAGCCCGGCCGACCACGCCGTGCTGCGCGAAGATGAGTTTCGCCGCCTGATTAACATCGCCGTGGACGCTGCCCGCAAAAACGACGTGCTTATCACCCTCGGCATTCAGCCCTCCCGCCCCGACACCGGCTACGGCTACATTCAGTTTGTGGACGACGGCGAGCATTCCCTGCCCGGCGGGCAGCTGCACAAGGTGAAGACCTTTACCGAAAAGCCCAACCTGGAGCTGGCCAAGGTATTCATGGAAAGCGGCGACTTCCTCTGGAACTCCGGTCTGTTTGTGTGGCGCGTCGACGTGATAATGCAGGCCTTCCGCAACTACCTGAGCGACATCTCTGAGGTGTTTGAAGAAGGTGCTGCCCAGCTCGGCACGTCCGACGAGGAGAAGTTCATCAGCGAGGCTTACTCGCGCTGCCGCAACATCAGCATCGACTACGGCGTGATGGAAAAGGCCGACAACGTGTATGTGCTGCCCGCCGACTTCGGCTGGAGCGACGTGGGCACCTGGGATTCCCTGCACCGCATCGGCCAGCACGACGACAACGGCAACATGGTGAACGGCGACGTGATGCTCTACGACACCAGCGGCTGCGTCATCAAAACCCCCTCCGAGCGCCTCGTAGTAATTCAGGGCCTGGAAGACTTCATCGTGGCTGAGTACGACAACGTGCTGCTCATCTGCAAGCGCGACCAGGAGCAGCGCGTGAAGGATTTCGTGGCTGATGTAAAAGCGAAGAAGGGCAACGGGTATAACTAATTCGGCTTTAGAATACACCCGCAGTGGTCAGGCTTGTCCCCGCATTTGTTCTTGCCAGCAGCTGCCTGCTGCTCACGGCTGGCGCTCCGCCTAAGGCTGTTCCGTTATGCCAAGCAGGCGAGACTACGCTGTTTGCCTTCCAAACAAAGGGTGGCAAAACGGCCTCGCTTTGCCGGGGGCCAAAGGGTAGCTACCTGGTGTACCGTTTCGGCACCCCAGGGAAGGTAGAGCTGCAATACCCCGCAGCGCTGAATGCCAGCAGCTGGCAAAAGTTTACTTACTGGTCGTACACCCGCGGGGGAGGAGCTGCCAATGCCGGACGTGAAACCAGTCAGCTAAAGTTTGAAAACGCTGGGGTGGAATACACTCTTAGCGACGAAACCATTGCAGGCTATGACAAAAACCGCGAAGAGGTTTACCGCCGTGAGGTAGGCATCGATGTGTTGGTAAAGGGGAAAAACATCCTGGTGAAGGGTAGCCCCAATACCGTGGTCGGCGGCCTGTATAAAGTCAGGGACGACAACAAGGTGAAAATCGACGAGGACATGCAATAGCTAGTCATAAAAAAGCCCCGGCACTGCGTAGTGCCGGGGCTTTTTTATCAAGGCCTTGCCATAGTAGAAGGCTGGTCGGCTTAAGAGGACGTGTTGGCTACGCCGAACTTTGTTTGCCGCGTTGTGCTGCGCTCCACTCGCAATGACAGACGGGGCGCTACTCCGCGCTCACCCGCTGCCGCGCCACCTCAAACAGCATGATGCCGGCGGCCACGCTCACGTTCAGGCTTTGAATCTGGCCGGCCATGGGCACTTTCAGCTTCACGTCGGCAATGCGCAGCAGCTCGGGCGAGATGCCGTCTTCTTCCGAGCCCATGAGCACGGCCACCGGGCCGGTGAAGTCCACATCGGCCTGGCCTACAGCCTCGTCGGCTTTTTCGGTACAGGCTACCACCGTCACGCCCGACTGCTGCAGGAAGCGCACGGTTTCCTGCAGGCTGGCCTCGCGGCACACCGGCAGCAGGTTCAGGGCACCCGCTGAGGTTTTCAGGGCGTCGCCGTTGATTTGGGCGGCGCCGCGGCCGGGCACCACAATGGCCTGCACGCCCAGGCACTCGGCCGTGCGGGCAATGGCGCCGAAGTTGCGCACGTCGGTAATGCGGTCGAGCAGCAGCAGGAAGGGCACCTTGCCTTCCTCAAACAGTCCCGACAGGATGTTGTCCAGCGGAGCGTAGTCGATGGGCGACACGAAGGCCACCGCACCCTGGTGGTTTTTGCGGGTCAGCCCGTCCAGCTTCTCCACCGGCACCAGCTGCACGGGAATGCTGGCTTCGCGGGCCAGGGTTGAAATTTCCGTTACCAGGCTGTTCTTGGTGCCGCGCAGCAGGAATATCTTTTCCAGCGTGCGCCCGGCGTGCAGGGCTTCCAGAATGGGGCGCAGGCCAAACAGCATGTCGATGCTGCGGTCGACGGCTGGCTTCTGACCGTAGCGCTGCCCGCCTCCGCGGGGCCCGGCTTCGCGGTCGCTGCGCTCCCGGAACGGCGGGCGGCTGCCGGGCTCGGAGTCGGGCTGGTTGTCGCTGCCACCCCGGCCACGGGGGCGGGCGGGGCGGTCGGCAAACTCGTCGGCCCGGCGGTCGGGCCGGTCGCCACGGTATTGCTTGGGCGTCACTTGGCGGTTTTGCTCATCGTAAAAGCGGCGGCCGGCTACCGGTTTCGGTCGGTTGGGGCGCTCGGGGCGGTCGGTGGGGTTCTCCATTGTTCAACGGCGGCATACCAGAGCAGTTCGTACTCGGGGCGGCGCACCAATTCGTAGTAGTCAGGCGCAAAGGTACTCGGCTTGGGGCGGAAGCTGAACGTAACCGGGCTGCCGCCCACGCCGGCCTCGGGGTAAAACCACCGTTCCTCGCCGCTGGCCAAGCGGCGCACGCTGGGCGGCGGCCCTAATACTACGTACAGCAGCCCCTTATCGGTCAGCCAGCCGGCCTTGTGGGCGGCAAACAGTCGGTTGGCCGCCTCCACCCGACCGTAGTAGCGCCGAATCAGCTCGCGGCCCTGGCTTTGGTTGCCCCGGGCGGCATCGAGCCAGAACTTGTCCACGGCCCGCTTGGGGGCCGGCGCATCGGTGAGACGCTGCCGCTCCTGGCTGGTAGTGAGGTAAAGCAGCGGCTCAATCAGCTCTGCGGCGGTGGTCAGGGCCGGGTAGTTATTGTCGGCCACCAGCACGGCTATGGTGTGCGGGGCCACGCCGCCCAGGCCGCCCACTTTCAGGGCGTACAGCCCCGGCTGCTCAAAGCGCAGCGGCTGCCCCGGCGCGGCCGTGGCCGAGTCCAGCACCGGCAGCACCCGCGGGCCGCCCGCCACCGAGCGCGGGTCCGTCATAGGGGGCAGCGCGGCCGAGGGCTGCACCTGGTAGCGCTTCCAGCGCACGGGCTGGTAAATGCCGAAGCTTTCCACGCCAAAGGTCTCGCCAGCCTGCACGTAGCGCCGCAGCAGCGGCTGCCCTACCGAGTCGGTCAGCACAAAAGGCCGGTTTAGCTGCTCGGGCGTGATGCGTAGCCAGGCCGTGGTGGCTGCATCCTGGTAGCTATCAGCCGAAGGCTCGCCGGCCTGCAGCTGCAGCACCAGCCCGTTGGGTAATTGCGCCAGCGGCAGGCTGAAGCTCAGGCGCAGGCCCTCACCCTCCGGCCGGGCGCGCCAGCGGCGGCGCGGGATGCTGTCCTGCCACAGCGGGGCCTTGGCCTCGAAGCTGGGCCAGCCCGCCACCCGCAGCGGGCGCCCGCCCCGCAGCCGGGCCGCATCGGGCAGGCGCAGCAGCAGGCGCAGGCTGTCGCCCTCGCGGCGGGTGTCGAGCTGCAGGGCCGGCGCGTCGCGGTACAGGCCCGCATAGTCGGGCCGCGGGGCCAGGGGCGCAAAGGCACAGAGTAGCGGCAGCAGCCACAGCATTCGGCGCCATGGGTTAAGACTTAATGACATAGTGGAGGTACGCAGCACAGCTTGTAAAGTCCTTTTATTGGCATCCGGTTTCAGGTAAATACGGCCCTAACTCACGAAAAATGGGTGAAATTCCTTGTTGATGGATTTTTTCAGCAGTAGAACAAAAGTCAGGCTATGCCAAATGTTGAGTTGATAAAGGCTAGCAAGGCCACCTAGCTTCGTATCGTCATTCATCTCACCTCAAGTCGTCTATGAAAACCCTTGCCCACCTGCTTTTGCTGACCCTTGCCCTCACCGGCTGTAAAAAAGATGCCCCGGAAGCCGGGCTGCCACCGGCTACGCAGGAAGGCCGCAACATCGGGGCCTGCCGTATTGATGGGCAGGTATGGCAAACCTCTTATTCGCAGGGAACTGCCATTTCTTCATCAGGGGTGTCGGCACTGGTTGTCAAAAGAGCCAGCCAATCAACGTACGAAGTCTCAATTAACTTGTCCAGCGGCAATCCTTCCCGCTATATCAAGCTGGACTGTAAAAGCACGCCGGGCTACGGCACCTGCTACTTTAATACCACGCTGCCGTCCTCAGCTGCTTTGCTGCCGAGCCATGCGCTTTATCAGAACCGAACGGGCAGCGGGCCACGGGGGGAGTTCACGACAAATGCCAGTGCAAATGGTCAATTAGATGTGACCTATTTTAATCTTGATAATCACACCATTGCCGGTCGTTTCTCCTTTGTAGCCCAGGATTCTCTTAGCCAGCGTCGGGTGAGCATCACCGATGGGCGGTTTGATATCCAGTTTGTTTACCTGGAGCTACCCTAAGCAAGTCGGAGGCTGAGCGGGTTCCACTCGCTTGTAAGCTTAAGCTAAACAAATAAAAAGCCGGTTCGCACCCTTGCGAACCGGCTTTTTCATGCTTAAAGCGCAGCAACAATTACCGCGGGTAATACTGGTTCATCAGCCCGATGGCCTTCTCAGCGCGGGCTTTGTCGCCCACCTGCTCGGCAGCGCGGTACACGCTCTGCAGGCTGATGAGGTGCATGCGCTGGTCGTCCTCAAACAGGGCGCCGTCGCGGCGGTTGGCGTAGTAGGCCAGCATCTGCTCCGAGCGGCGCGTGATGGTGTCCAGGATGTCGTTGGCCTTGGCCTGCTCGCCGCCGGCTACCAGGGCGGGCACCAGCAGGGGCGAGTAGTAGTCGTAGGGCACGGCCTTGTCGGGCATCAGCTCCAGGCTCTTCAGCGCCACTTCCTTGGCTTTGGCTACGTTGTCCTGCTCCAGGTAGCTCTGGGCCAGGCGCGCAAACTTGTCGCGGTAGTTGCTGGGGAAGCGCAGGTTGTTTTCGTCGTAGAAGATGTCCGGGTTCTGCAGGCCGCGGTAGCTGAATTTCTTCATCAGGCGCTCGTAGGCCAAGTCCTGGTGTACGTAGCCCTCGTCGGCGCTACGCGGCTCGTAGTTCGGGTCTTTCAGCGGCAGCAGGCGGTAGGCCAGGCCTTCCATCTGGAAGTAGGGCTGCAGGTTCATGTAGTCGCTGGGGGCCACCGTGGAGCTGAAGTAGATGGGCCGCTTCCAGTTGTTGGTCGCAATCATGTCCAGAATCACCAGATTCTTCTTTTCGATGGCGCGCTTGCCCATGCTCCACTCCATGCGCGACACCAGCTGCTTCTCGCGGCCCTTGGTTACGAGGCCCGTGGCCTTAAACGCCGCGGTATCTACCGGCAGGTAGAAGTTGGGCGTCGGGAACGACATCATGCTGGCCCCTCCTTCACTGTACTGCACCTGCAGCAGGGGGTTGTTCTGCTCTACCAGCTGAATAAACTCCTTCACGTTCACGCTCTGCACGGCCGGGTTGGCGGCGAAAGGCAGGTAGTCGTTGGTGCCCTGCGTGTAGCTCTTGTCGCTCATGCTGATGGGCAGCGGCTCCGACAGGTAGGAGCGGCGCTTCATCTGCTGAATGTACCAGTCGGTGTTCAGGTAGCTGAGCACGGCCACGCGCACGTCGGTGCGGTAGCCTTCCACCTCCTGGGCGTACCACAGCGGGAAGGTGTCGTTGTCGCCGTTGGTAAACAGAATGGCGTTGGGCGAGCAGGAGTCGAGCAGGTTCTTAGCCGAGTCCACCGAGTTGTAGCGGTTGGAGCGGTCGTGGTCGTCCCAGCCCTGGGCCACCAGCAGGGCCGGCGAGAGCACGCCCAGCAGCACGGCCAGCGCGGCCCGCAGGCCGTCGGCCTTCAGCACCTTGCGCAGCAGCTCGGCCAGGCCCAGCACGCCCAGGCCAATCCAGATGGCGAAGGCAAAGGTGGCCCCGGTGAAGGTGTAGTCGCGCTCGCGGGGCTCCCGCGGCGGCTGGTTCAGGTAAAGCACAATGGCCAGGCCGGTGAGCAGAAACAGCAGGCCCACCACGAAGGCATCGCGCGAGTCGCGCTTGCTCTGGAAGAACAAGCCAATCAAACCCAGAATGAGGGGGATGGCGAAGAAGTTGTTGTTGGCCGGGCTTTCCCCAATGCGGGGCGGCAGCGTGGTCTTGGCCGGGCTCAGCGGCGTTACCACGCCTGCCTGCTGAATGTCGGACTCGCGGCCCACGTAGTTCCACATAAAGTAGCGCCAGAACATGTGGCCCATCTGGTAGCGGAACAGGAAGCTTAGGTTCTGGCCCATGGTGGGCTTGACGCCCTCCTGAATGTCGACCCACTTCTTGTACTCGTTTACGTGGCTGGGCTCGTAGCTGTAGAGGCGTGGCAGCAGCATCATGTCGGCATCGGCGTAGATGGGCTCCTTGGCGCGGGGCAGCACTTCCTTGTAGGTGCCGCTTTGCGGGTCGCGGGTATAGCGCGGCGCCCCGTCCTTCTGGTCGACGGGCTGGGCGTTGAACTGCGGGCCGTAGAGCAGGGGCCGCGAGCCGTACTGCTCACGCTTGAGGTAGCTCACGAAGGAAAGCACATCCTCCGGGTTGTTTTCGTTGATGGTGGGGTGGAAGGAGCTGCGGATGGGCACAACCAGGTAGCTCGAGTACCCAATCAGGATAAACACCAGGCAGAGCATGGCCGTGTTCAGCAGGCGGCTGCCGTTCGTGTAAGAAAGCTTGAAGCCGAAGTAAATCAGCCCTACAAACAAAGCCAGGAAAATCAGCAGCCCCGAGTTGAAGGGCAGCCCGATGCTATTCACGAAGAACACCTCAAACCCACCGGCCAGCGAGGGCAGGCCGGGAATGATTCCGACCAGGATGATGCCCACAATGGCAAAGCTGATGGCCAGCACCAGCAGGCCGCCTTTCATCGTGGGGTTCTGGGTGCGGCGGTAGTAGTAGATAAAGCCCAGGGCGGGCAGCGTGAGCAGGTTGAGCAAGTGCACCCCGATGCTGAGGCCGATAACGTAGGCAATGAGGATTAGCCACTTGTCGGAGCCGGGCTCGTTGGCGTGGGCTTCCCACTTGAGCATAATCCACACCACGGCGGCCGTGCACAGGGTCGACATGGCGTACACCTCGCCCTCCACGGCGTTAAACCAGAACGAGTCGGAGAAGGCAAACGACAGCGCGCCCACCACGCCCGAACCCAGAATCAGTAGTTTCTGGTAGCCGGTGGGCTCTATGTGCTCGGCCACAATGTCGGTGCCGCGCAGCAGCAGCTTGCCGGCCAGGCGCGTAATAATCCAGAACAGAAACAGCACGGTAAAGGCGCTGCTCAGGCCCGACAAGGCGTTAACCAGCGGGGCCACTTTGGTGACATCCCCGAACGAGAGCAGCGACATAATGCGGCCCAGCAGCAGGAAGGTGGGAGCCCCGGGCGGGTGCGGCACCAGCAGCTTGTAGGAGCAGGCAATGAACTCGCCGCAGTCCCAGAACGAAGCCGTGGGCTCCAGTGTGGCGAGGTAAGTAACGGCGGCAATGGCAAAGACCAGCCAGCCCACGAGGTTATTCAGCGTTTTAAAGGAAGGCATAGAGTACCCGCCGCGAACAAAGGCAGGCCGAAAAATGGGTTGATAAATCAGCTAAGTGGCAAAAGTAGGCATTGCCGGGCAAGGCTGCCGCGCCAGGGCCCGCACCGGCCCACGCTATAAACGCGAAAAGCAGCCGACGGCTGCTTTTCGTTCAACACAGGAAAGAAGGGTTTGCTTAGTTCTGCAGCACCAGGCGCTTGGAGTTAATCACCTTGTCGTTGAGCAGCAGGCTGTAGAAATACATGCCCGACGGCAGGTCGCTCAGGTCCAGCTGTAGGCCGTTCTCGGCCACTTCCGGCTTCAGGGCCACCGTGCGGATTTCGCGGCCAATGATGTTGCTAAGGCGCAGCTTGTAGTCGCTGCCGGCTTTGTGCTGCTCCAGCTTCACCGTCACCAGCCCGCCCTTGCTGGGGTTGGGGAAGATGTTGAGGGGCATGGCCGCAAAGCTGGCATCGGCCGTGGCGCTGGGCATGCGTACAACCAGAGTACCCGTCATGCCCGAGTGGGCGGTGCAACGGAAGCTGAAAGTGCCGGGAGTGAAGCTGTTGGCCGGAAACACGCGGTTGGCGCTGCCCGGATTCATCTGGAAGGTAGCCCAGAGGCTGGAGGCCGTGGGGTGGCTGCCGCCGCCAACGTTCACAAACTCCAGCACATCATTCACATTCATGGTGATGGTGGAGGAACCCGATTGAACACCCTGGTAGAAATTGTCGCCCACCTCAACGGTGATGGTGGCCGCGCTGCCCAGCAGCGACGACAGCGCCAGGGATGCACTTAGAAAAAGCTTAGTAAAAACGCGCATGGGTAGCAGAAAAAACAGAGGTGGATGAGTTGATTTAAACCATGAGCAGCGCCAGGGGCCCTGCTGAAAAACGTATTTGCAAGCACCGTGCCGGGCTGGGCAGGCCCATCGCAACCAGACAAACAAGCCGGTGGCTGGTACTGCTAAGACCCCAGCGCTGGCGGAATAGTTGCGTAGCTGCTACCAACTCGGGCCGGCCGGGGCTAAGGTTGCCCGGGCCCGTATTTTTTCTTTCTGATGCCCGTTCGGATACTCAGGCTGCCTGCCCGTACCGGATTTCCTGCAGGGCAAAGCGGCGCAGCTCCCCGGCAATGAGCACGGCCAGGCGGCCGTCTTCCTCCACTCCCATGATTTGCCCGGTTACGGGCCGGCCCGCCACTTCAAACGGATGTATTTCCTGGTAGCGGTACAGCACCTGCAGGTAGGCGGTGCGCAGGGCCCCAATCTGCCCGGCCCGCAGCTGCAGGTAGCGCCGCTCCAGGCATTCGAGCAGGCGGCCAGCCAACGGCTCCCGGGCATAAAAGCGTCCGGTAAGCAGGCTCAGCGACGTGGCCGTGCCCGTGGCGAACTGCTGCTGATTGATATTTATTCCAATTCCTACAATGCTATGTTGAATCTTTGCACCGCTCAGTGCGTTTTCAATCAGAATGCCGGCCAGCTTTTGCTGTCCGAAATAAAGGTCGTTTGGCCATTTTACCTTTAGTTTGGCATCGGGCCCCAGTAAGGCCTGGGCCCAGTCGTGCAAGCCCAGGGCCACGGCCTGGCTGAGCAGGAACTGCTGGCTGGCGCTCAGGAAGGTAGGCTGCCATACCACCGACAGGGTCAGGTTCTCACCCGGGGCTGCTTCCCATTGATTGCCCCGCTGCCCGCGGCCGCTGGTTTGGAAGTCGGTGATAATAGTACAACCTTCACTGGCGCGGTTTTGGCCAAGCAGCGCCTGTGCCTCCGAATTAGTGGAGGCACACTCCGGCAACCAAATGAGTTGCCGGCCCGTGAATAGGGTTTGAGGACTGATGACCACGACCTTCTTTGCGTATCTTTAAGTAACCTTGCCCATAGTTGGCAAAGCTCAAACCTAACAAGACAATATGAAAAGCACCTTGGTCCGGCAGGATTCGGACACATTGGCAGATTTGGTAGTACGTGGGATGCAGGATAAAAAAGCATCTGACATTGTGGTGCTCAATCTGAAAGAATTGAAAAATGCCGTTGCCGATTATTTCGTTATCTGCTCGGCCAACTCCGATACCCAGCTGGACGCCGTGGCCCGCTCGGTTGAGGAAGAAGTAGAAAAGCTTACCGGCGAAAGCCCCTGGCAAACCGAGGGCCGCACCAACCGCGAATGGGTGCTGCTCGACTACGTGGACGTGGTGGTGCACGTGTTCCTGCGCGACCGCCGGCAGTTCTATGCCCTGGAAGAGCTGTGGGGCGATGCCGAAATCAGCTACATCGAAAACGACGCGGACTCCCGGTAAAATAAATACGCTGCTTGTTCGTCCTTCTGGCCGGCTCTCCGATGCACCAGGCACCTGGGGCGGCGTCGGCGGGCCGGCCATCGGCTTGTGAGGAGCTGGGCAACTACTGGTGCCAGTAGCGGGTCTTGCCCCAGAAACCAAGCCGAGCCCGGCGAACAATTGTTTTTTACGCGGTGTTCTGACCGTGACTTTTGCCTGCTTTTAACTACCTAATTCATGTCGGATAAAACGCCCAATAAGAAAAAGAAAAACATGCTGCCCTCGCCCAATCCGCGGCCGGGGGTGCAGCTGTGGGTGCTGGCGGGACTTCTGGTATTTTTGTTTGGCGTGATTTGGGCCACCAACCTGAACGCGCCCATCAAAGTAAACCAGCAGAAATTCCTGCAGTGGCTCGCCGCTGGCGACGTGCGCGACATTACCCTGCGCACCAGCAACGAAAAGAAAGAAGTTTACGTCAGCATCAAGCAGGAAGCCCTGCAAAAAGCGGAGTATCAACAAATGCTGAGCCGGCGCCCCGCCATTGGTACGGGGGGCGGCACCCAGTTCTGGTTTCCGATAGTAGACGCCAAGCTTTTCCAGGAAGACCTGGAAGAAGCCCAGAAAGACCTGCCGGCCGCGCAGCGTCTGCCCCTCAATATCGACACTACCGAAAGCTACGGCGACGTTATTGGCCGCTGGGGCATCATCATTCTCCTAATGGTAGGCTTCTGGTTCCTGATGCGCCGCATGAGCGGAGCGGGAGGGCCTGGTGGTCAGATTTTCAACATCGGCAAAAGCCGGGCGGCCTTGTTTGAGGGCGGCGACAAAGTAAAAATTACCTTCAAGGACGTCGCGGGCCTGGAAGAAGCCAAAGAAGAGATTCAGGAAATTGTGGAGTTCCTGAAGAACCCCTCCAAGTTCACCATCCTGGGCGGTAAGATTCCCAAGGGCGCCCTGCTGGTAGGCCCTCCCGGTACGGGCAAGACCCTGCTGGCAAAAGCCGTAGCCGGCGAGGCCGACGTGCCCTTCTTCTCGCTGTCGGGCTCCGACTTCGTGGAGATGTTCGTGGGCGTAGGTGCGGCCCGGGTACGTGACCTGTTCAAGCAAGCCAAGGCCAAGGCCCCTTGCATCATCTTCATCGACGAGATTGACGCCGTGGGCCGCAGCCGCAGCCGCGGCTCGGTGCCCGGCGGCAACGACGAGCGCGAAAACACCCTGAACTCGCTGCTGGTGGAAATGGACGGCTTCGGTACCGACTCCGGCGTTATCATCCTGGCCGCTACCAACCGCCCCGATACCCTGGACTCGGCCCTGCTGCGTCCGGGCCGCTTCGACCGCCAAATCAGCATCGACAAGCCCGACATCAACGGCCGCACCGAGATTTTCCAGGTGCACCTCAAGCCCCTGACCCTGGGCCCCGACGTGGATGCCCGCAAGCTCTCGGCCCAGACCCCCGGTTTCGCCGGCGCCGAAATTGCCAACGTCTGCAACGAGGCGGCCCTGATTGCCGCCCGCCGCGACAAGAAGATGGTAACCAACCAGGACTTCACCGATGCCATCGACCGCGTTATCGGCGGCCTGGAGAAGAAAAACAAAATCATCTCCCCTGGCGAAAAGCGCATTGTGGCCTACCACGAAGCCGGCCACGCCATTGCCGGCTGGTTCCTGGAGCACACCGACCCGCTGGTGAAGGTGAGCATCGTGCCCCGCGGCGTTGCCGCCCTGGGCTACGCCCAGTACCTGCCCAAGGAGCAGTTCCTCTACAACACCGAGCAGCTCATCGACGAGATGTGCATGGCCCTGGGCGGCCGCGCAGCCGAGGAGCTGGTGTTTGGTAAGATTTCGACCGGCGCCCTCAGCGACCTGGAGCGCATCACCAAGATGGCTTACTCCATCGTGACGATGTACGGCATGAACAACAAGCTCGGCAACGTGTCTTTCTACGACAGCAAGGGCCAGAACGAGTACGGCTTCTCCAAGCCTTACTCGGAAGCAACCTCGCAGATGATTGACGAAGAAGTGCGCCACATCATTGAGAGTGCCTACACCCGCACCAAGGAGCTGCTGACCGAGCGCCGCCACGAGCTGGAGGTAATTGCCAAGGAGCTGCTGGAGAAGGAAGTGCTGCTGCAGGACGACCTGGAGCGCCTCGTGGGCAAGCGCCCCTTCGACACCCAGACCACCTACCAGGCTCACATGGCCGGCACTGACCGCAGCGAAACGGCCAGCGAGCTGAAAAACGACCACCCCGGCACGGCCGGCACCCTGGGCAACGACCTGCCCGACCTGAACCTGCCCGGGGTAGACGACGACCGCCCGGCCCGCCCTGGCTCCGACGTGGGCGCCGGCAGTGCTGCCGCCCCGGTTTAGCCCCCGCCCAACCAAGATGAAAAGGCCAGCCCGCAACGGCTGGCCTTTTTTGTAGCCATAAGGCTACCTGCGGGCGTACTTTTGTTTTTATGTCCAACACCTCCCGCGAGGCTATTCTGGCCCGCATCCGCCAAGGCCTGCAGCAGCCCGCCCCCCTGCCAGTGCGTCCCGACTTTGAGCAGCCCGTGCACCCGCCCCTGTCGTCCGACGACAAGGTGGTGGCCTTTGCAGAGAGCTTCCAGCGCGTAGGGGGGGAGTTTTATTACTGTGAGTCGCTGCCGCACTTGGCTGCGCAGCTGGCCAGCTTTCAGCAGCGCCAGCAGCTGGGGCCGCCCATTGTATGGGAGCCGGCCCTGCAGGAGCTGCTGCGCCGGGCCGGCCTAAAGTACGTGGCCGACGAAACCGGCTTTATCGAGCAGGCCGACCTGGGAATGACTTCCTGTGAGGCCCTGGTAGCCCGCACCGGCAGCGTGCTGGTAAGCGCTGCCTCGGCCAGCGGGCGCCGGCTGAGCGTATACCCCGACCAGCACCTGGTACTGGCCCGCCCCAGCCAGGTAGTGGCCGAGATTGGCGAGGCCCTGCAGGTGGTGCAGCAGCGCTACGGCAGCAAGCCACCCTCAATGGTGTCGCTGACTACGGGGCCGAGCCGCACCGCCGACATCGAGAAAACCCTCGTACTGGGGGCGCACGGCCCCCGGCGCATTGCGCTGTTTCTGCTCGAAGAAGACGAATAATGATTAATAATTAGCGGTTAATGACGAATGTCGTTCAACCTCTTTTCTCATTTATCACTAATCATTAACCATTAATCATTGACAAATGATGTTGCCCGACCTGGTGCTGCCGCCCGGCAAGCGTGTGTACTTCGCTTCTGACTTCCACCTTGGCGCCCCCAATGCGGCGGCTTCGCTGGAGCGGGAGCGGCGCATTGTGCGCTGGCTGGATGCAGCCGCCAAGGACGCGGCGGCCATCTACCTGCTGGGCGACATCTTCGACTTCTGGTTTGAGTACCGGCACGCCATACCGCGGGGCTTTGCCCGCCTGCAGGGCAAGCTGGCCGAGCTGACGGATGCGGGCCTGCCCATCACTTTCTTTACCGGCAACCACGACATGTGGATGTTTGGCTACTTCACCCAGGAGATGGGCATTCCCATCATCCGCAAGCCCATCACGCAGCGCATTGGCGGCAAGCTGTTTCACATCGGGCACGGCGACGGCCTGGGGCCCAAAGACCACAGCTACAAGGTGCTGAAGAAGGTGTTTGCCTCGCCGCTGCTGCAGTGGCTGTTTGCACGCCTGCACCCCAACTTCGGTATTGGCATCGCTAATGCCTGGAGCCGCCGCAGCCGCATCCGGAACGGCGACTCCGACTCGATTTACTACGGCGACGAGGAGTGGCTGCTGGTGTACTGCCGGGAGCTGGAAGCCCTCCAGCATCACGACTACTACGTGTTTGGGCACCGCCACCTGCCGCTCGATGTACCAGTAGCCCCCGGCAGCCGTTATATCAACCTTGGCGAATGGGTCAATTATTGTTCTTTCGGCGTGTATGATGGCAACGAACTGGCCTTGCAGCACTTTGAGAAATAAGCCCCGGCGGTGGCGGCCCTGGATAGGGGTGGCTGCGCTGCTGTGCGGAGGTGAGGCTCTGGCCCAGCCCACGGTGCCTTCGGCTGCTTCCGTGGCGCCGGCTTCGGTGATTTCGCCGGTGGGGAAAGCTCCGACAGCGCCTGCCGCTGGCCCTGCGGCCCCGGCTGGCAGCTGGCGCCTGCTGCGGCAGATACCCCTGAAAAATCCCGGAGCCGCTTCCCTCGACCGGCGCGGGGCGCTTTACGTAGCCGACGCCAGCAACAACTTGCAGCAGTTTGGCGCCGAAGGCCTGCCCCTGAACCGCTACGCCCCGCCCTTGCCCGGCAACGTAGCCCAGGTAGAAGCCTGGAACGTGACCAACATCCTGCTTTTCTACGACGACCGGCAGGAGCTGGTGATGCTGGACCGCTTTCTGACCCCGCTGGCGCAGCTGCGCCTGAGCGAGTATTTTGAGGGCACGGTGCGGGTGGCTACGCTGGCACCCGACAACCACATCTGGCTGCTTGACGAGAGCAACCTCGTACTGCGGGAGTTCGACTCCAACACCCTGCGCCTCACCCAAAGCACCCCGCTGGACCTGCTGATTGGGTGCAGCCGCCCTGATTTTCGCTTTCTGCGCCAGTACCAGAACAATACCTACCTGGTAGACCGCAACTCGGGCATCTACGTGTTCGACAACCTCGGAAACTACCGGAAAAAGCTGCCTTTTGCCGGCCTGAGCACCCTGGGTTTCCGGGGCGACGAGCTGTACTTTGTCCAGGACGGCAGTTTGCGCTTTTTTCATCTGTATAACCTGACCGAGCGCAGCCTCGCGCTACCGGCGGGGGTAGATGCCGGCACGGTGCGGCAGGTGCTGTTGGGAGAGGGCTTTGCCTATGTGCTGACGTCGGCGGGAATTAGTGTATATCAGATTTGATAACCAGCTGTAAAGCAGGATGCAAAATCAGGTACGGTAACCCTGAGCACTAGGGGACGTTAGGAAAGGAAACCTTTCCCAACCTTATTCCATCTCCTATGAAAGCTCTCGTAATCCACGGCATCAAGGACGTCCGGGTCGACAACGTGCCCGACCCCAAAATTGAGGACAGCCGCGATGCTATTCTGCGGGTAACCAGCACGGCCATTTGCGGCTCCGACCTGCACATCTATAATGGGGGCATTGCCCAGCCTCGTCCCATGGTGCTGGGCCACGAGTTCATGGGCATAGTGGAGGAAGTGGGCAAAGGGGTAAGCAACCTGAAAAAGGGCGACCGGGTGGTGGTGCCCTTTCCTATTTCCTGCGGGCAGTGCGCTTTCTGCACCCACGACCTGCCCACGCACTGCGAAAACTCCAACCCCGAATTTTATGGGCCCGAAGGGGGGGTGCTGGATGGTAAAGGGGCTGCTTTGTTTGGCTACACCGACCTGTATGGCGGCTACAACGGCGGGCAGGCCGAGTACGTGCGTGTCCCCTACGCCGATTTCGGCCCGCGCCGTGTGCCCGACAACCTGACCGACGAGCAGGTGCTGTTCCTGACCGACATTTTTCCCACCGGCTACCAGGGCATAGACTGGGGCGAAGTAAACGGCGGCGAGATTGTGGCCATCTTCGGGGCCGGCCCCGTGGGCATGATGGCGGCCAAGTCGGCCTGGCTGCGGGGAGCGGCCCGCGTTATCATCGTCGACACCCAGCAGTACCGCCTCGACAAAGCCGCGCAGGCTGCCCGCTGCGAAACCATTCTGTGGGAAGACAAAAAGCAGGTGGTTGACGAAATCCGGGCCCTTACCAAAGGCTATGGCGCCGACGTGTGCGTGGAGGCCGTAGGCTTCGAGCCCGACCGCGACCTGCTGGACCGCGCCAAAGCCGTTGTAAACTTCGAGAAGGGCACCACCAAAGTCCTGGATGCCTGCATGAGCGCCGCCCGCCGGGGCGGCATTGTTTCCATTCTGGGACTGTACCCCTACTACTACGACAACTTTGCGCTGGGCCAAATCTTTGAGAAAGGCCTTACCATCCGCGGGGGGCAGGCGCTGGTGCACCGCCACATCGACAAGCTGCTGAAATATGTGGCCGAAGGCAAAGTGCAGCTCGACGACATTATCTCGCATCGCCTGCCGCTGAGCGAGGCAGCGCACGGCTACGACATCTTCCGCAACAAGAAAGACAACTGCACCAAAGTGGTGCTTAAGCCCTAGCGCTTGCCCGTCTTAGTGGTTGAACAGTACAAGAAGCCTGCTCCGAGCAGGCTTCTTGTTTTAGCCCTGGCCGGGGGCGTCCTTGCCTATCTTTGGAAGTAGCTCATGAATCCAACTTTCTGCCCACTGCCTTCCGAATGAAGTACCTACAACTAGCCGGGCTGCTGCTGTGCGGCGGGCTGCTGACGGCGCCTGCCGCCGCGCAGGGCCCGGCAACTTCCCGCGCGGCCAGCCCCGGCAAGCTGGCGCCCGGCCTGCTGGCAGCGCAGCACGGCCGCCGTATGGTGCGGGTGAGCGTAAGCGACCCAGTGGCTTTTACGGCCTGGCTAAGCCAGCACCTGCCTGGCCGCCAGCTGCGTAAGACCGGAAGCGCAGCGGTGCTTCAGCTATCCGGCATCGGTGCCGCCGACTTACCGACGCTGGCGGCCTGCCCCTGGGTGGAGTTTGTGGACGTAGGCGACCGCCCAGCCCACGAAGAGCGGCGCGTGAGCTTTCTCGACCTGGCTGCCAATGCCGTGACGGCCGTGCACGCCCGCTTTCCGCAGCTGAGTGGGCGCGGGCTGACGCTATCGGTTAAGGAGCAGCAGTTCAATGCCAACGATATCGACTTCAGGGGGCGGGTACTGCCCACGCCCGCGCTCAGAAACCCGGTTACCGACCATGCCACGATAATGGCCACCATTGCCGCCGGGGGCGGAAATTCGGGGGTGCAAGGCAAGGGGGCCGCCTGGCAGGCCCGCCTGGTCAGCTCCGATTTTGCGCGCCTGCAGCCCGACGAAGGGTCACAGCTGGCGGCAGCTGGGGTTACGGTGCAAAACCACTCCTACGGGGTGGGCATTGAGAACTACTACGGCCTCGATGCCCAGGGGTATGACCAGCAGGCGCGGGACTACCCCGAGCTGCTGCACGTATTCTCGGCCGGCAACGTGGGCAGCCAGGCCAGCGCCAACAATGCCTACGCAGGCATTGCCGGTTTCGCCAACCTGACCGGGCAGTTTAAGATGGCCAAAAACACCCTGAGTGTGGGGGCCACCAATGCCCTGAGCCAGGTGCCGGCCCAGAGCTCCCGGGGCCCGGCCTACGACGGACGCGTAAAGCCCGAGCTGGTAGCCTACGGCGACGGGGGGACTTCCGAGGCGGCCGCGCTGGTGTCGGGCATCAGCCTGCTTTTGCAGCAGGCCTACCGCGAGCAGTACAATGCCTTGCCCACCGCGGCGCTGGTAAAAGCCGCGCTGCTCAACAGTGCCGACGACCTGGGCCGGCCGGCAGTGGACTTCGTGCACGGGTTTGGCAACGCCGATGCCCTGGGTGCGCTACAGACCATCCGCGACAACCGGGTAGTAAACGGGACCATTGCCAACAACGCATCCAGTCAGATACTTCGCATTGCGGTGCCTCCCGGGCAGCAGGAGCTCAAAGCCACCCTGGCTTGGACCGACCCCGCGGCCAGCGCCAACGCGGCCCGGGCCCTGGTCAACGACTTGGACCTGGAGCTAATACACCTGGCCACCGGCCAGCGCTGGCAGCCCTGGGTGCTCAGCAGCTACCCCCACGCCGACTCCCTGGCCCGGCCGGCCCGCCGAGGTGCCGACCACCTCAACAACGTAGAGCAGATAACGCTGGCCCTGCCCCAGGCCGGTACCTACGAGCTGCACGTGCGCGGCTACAGCGTGGCGCAGGGGCCCCAGGCATACGGCCTGGCCTACGAGTTCAGCCCGGTAAGCCTGACCTGGCTGCGCCCGCTGGAAAGCCAGAACCTGCTGCCGGAAGCTACCAGCATCCTGCGCTGGCAGTGGAACGGGCCGCCGGCCGCTGCCGCGCTGCAATACCGCCCCCTTGGTAGCGGCAGCTGGCGCCAGATAGCGCCGGCGGTGCCCTTAAGCCAGCAGCTATACGTATGGACCGTTCCCGATACCACCACACTGGCAGAGCTGCGCCTGGTGCCGGCAGCAGGTGGCGCGGCCTATGCGACGGGCGCTTTTTCTATCCTACAGCCTCCCCGGGTAGGGGTAGGGTACACCTGCCCCGGCGAAACCTTGTTGCAATGGAATGCCGTGCCGGGAGCGGCAGAGTACCAGGTATACCAGCTCGGGGCTACCCGCCTGGAGCCCCTGCTGCGCACCCAGGATACCACGCTGCTGCTGAATGCCGCCCAACTGCAGAGCCTATACTATGCCGTGGCACCCGTGGTGCAGGGCCGCCTGCTCGAGTCGGGGCCCACCAGTAACTATACCGAGCAGGGCACGGCCTGCTATTTCCGCTCGTTCCGG
This sequence comes from Hymenobacter saemangeumensis, assembly GCF_039541835.1. NCBI lineage: Bacteria > Pseudomonadati > Bacteroidota > Cytophagia > Cytophagales > Hymenobacteraceae > Hymenobacter > Hymenobacter saemangeumensis. Next base: position 23,552 of record NZ_BAABGZ010000077.1, read on the forward strand.
GTGCGTCAGCTCGTGGAGGACACTATTCACTTCGACGTGGAGCTGGGCACCGTGGCCCGCCTGCAGTCGGCTACGCTGGAGCGGCTGGGGCCCGCCGGATACCAAGCCGTACAAACCCTGTCGCCGGTACCTCGCCCGGCCTTTGCCTTCTCCGACCTGCCCGCTGTCTCCGACCGTTACCTGTACCGGGTGCGCCTGCAAACCGTGGGCGGCCAGTCGATATACAGCTCTGCTGAGGAAGCGTACCGGGTACAGCCCGGCAGCCTGCTGGCCTTCCCCAACCCGGTAGTGCCGGGGCAGGCGCTGCACCTGATTGGGAGCAGCGGCGCCATTCTCCATGTTCAGGTATTTGATGCCCTGGGCCGCCTGGTTCGCGAAACCAGCGGCGATGGCGTGGTAAATGAAGTGCCTACCGGCGGCTTGCAGAAGGGCCTTTACCTGCTGCGCGTGTTCCCAACCGGACAGCAGTCCCAAACCCTGCGCGTCGTTGTGCTGGAATAACCCCAAACAGCTATTCGCAAAAAAGCCCCGGCTCACAGGAGCCGGGGCTTTTTTGTCAGGTAAGCAGGCAGAAAGCAAGAGTCAGAAAAAGAGCTGACTACTTGTACGGCTAGCGGCTTAGTACACGTAGCTGAGGGCCGTGCGGTCGTTGGCGTTGAAGTTGCGGTTTTGGCCGCTGCCAATGCAAGCCAGCATCCAGGAGTTGGGGTCGGCGCCGGCGGGCGTACCGGGAATCAGAATAGCTCCTACGGTGCTGGCCCCCTCGTTGCTGGTCGAGCCGCCACAGCTGTAGCTGCGGTCCATGTAGTCGGTGTGGCGGAAGCCGATGCAGTGGCCAATCTCGTGGGCCAGAATGGTGGCGATGTAGGTGCTGGGGTTAGCCGTACCGATGGCGTTGGAGTTCACCAATACTTTGTTGTGGGGGTTGCCATTCGACGGGAAGCCGGCCGAGGCGAGGTAGCGGGCACTGCGCGGTGCCTTGTCGAGGGTGATTTCGGCGCCTGAGCTTACCCGCACCATGCGCAGGGTCAGGTTCTCGGCATTAAAGCGGCGAATGGCTTCGTCGGTTGCGGTAATATAAGCCGAAGGAAGGGCCGTGGTAACGGCTACCGTGATGGTGCGGCCCGAGCCTACGCTCACCAGGTTGGTGGTGCGGTACTGCTCTTCGTCGCCTACGCGCAGCAGCTGGGCCGGGCTGGGCGAGCTCAGGTTTTCCGGGGTAAGGAAGATGTCGCCTTCCACCAGGTAGCCGCCTTCAACTTTGGTAGCACCCTGGGTGGTGAAGCCCAGCTGCTTAATCTGGTTGAGCTCGGTTGCCGATAGCTCATCGGTTGTGGTTACCGACTCGGATTCTTTCGAGCAGGAGGAGAGAGCAACAGCAGCAGCAAAGCACAGGGCGGCGGAAATGGTAGGTATTCTCATAGCGTACGAAAAAGGAGTGAAGTGGAGTAAAATGTGGAACTGTTAACCCAGCAGGATTTTCTATTCAGGGTTGGTTTAAGTGCTTGTTTTTTTATGGTTTATATAAAAAAAGGCCCGGCTTCAGCAAGCCGGGCCTTTTTTATTTCAGCGGATATACTGTTTTAACCAGCCTAGTAAACGTAGCGCAGCGCGGTTACGTCGTTGGCGTTGAAGGGGCGGTTGGCACCATAGCCGATGCAGGCCAGCATCCAGGAGTTGGGGTCGGCGCCGGTGGGCGTGCCGGGAATGTGAATGGCGCCTACCGTGCTGGCGCCCTCGTTGTAGTAAGAGCCGCCGCAGCTGTACTGGCGGTTCATGTAGTCGGTGTGGCGGAAGCCGATGCAGTGGCCAAATTCGTGGGCCAGAATGGTGGCGATGTACGTGGAGGCATACGAGGTGCCGATGGCACCGGTATTAACCAGCACCTGGTAGTAGGGGTTGCCACCAGAAGGGAAGCCAGCGGAAGCCAGGTAGCTGGCCCCCGATGGCGAGGGATTCAGCACGATGTTGCCGCCCGAAGTAACCCGGGTAAAGCGGATAAGCAGGCCCTGGGCGTTGTAGCGGCGAATGGCTTCGTCGGTGGCCGTTATGTAAGCCGAAGGCAGCGACGTGGAAACGCGGATGCTGATGGTGCGGCCCGAGCCCACGCTCACCAGGTTGCTGGTGCGGTACTGCTCTTCATCGCCCACGCGCAGCAGCTGCGGGTTGTTTTTATTGGCCAGGTCTTCCTTGCTGAGGACGATATCGCCCTCTACCAGGAAGCCCCCGTCCACAGCTTGAATGCCGGTAGTAGAAAAGCCCATCTGGCGAACCTGGGTAATCACATCTTCGGTAACCTCATTTTTGGAGACTACCTGCTCGCTTTCTTTCTGGCAGGAAGCGAGGGTGAGCACCGAGGCAGCGCAAATGGCGGCAGCGGAAAGTACATTTTTCATTTTCATAGAGGGTTGGGAAAGGGTTGGTGATGGAAATGGTTGAAAGATGTGCACAATTACGGCAGAATAATTATGAAATATGTGTACCAATTCGTGAAACTTTAAAATTATTTCAAAGTACGTGTGTGCGCAGGTGCCCGTTCCTTGTGATTCATGGCAATAGAGGGCGTTTTTCACCCGTTGTATAAAATTTTGTCCTTATCCATTATTGTTGAGGCTTTTAGCTGGTTTGGTTACACAGCGCCAGGATAAGGCTAGCAAAATCCCGCACCTGGGTGGCCGGCTCGTAGCATCAGCTAGGCAAGCGTCCTCCCGTATACTCTGCTATGCGCGTGGTGCCGCATCCATCCTTGCTTGAGGCGCAGCAGGGCTTTCGCGGCTATGTGCTTTTACCAGAGGGGCTTTTAAAGCTGCTTCGAACAGCGTTGGCCTTTGCTCGGCTGGGTTCATAAGCCGGCACTACAGCGGAGACGAAGCTGGCTGAGTGGCCTACCGAGCTGCCGGAGCGTCAGGTGCTCCGCATGCCGCTATTGCTAAGGCCCTGCCCCTGTGTTCGGCCGCAAACCTTTTGGCTTGCCGAAACGGTTATCTTTGCTAGATTCCGACTTCCGCAGCCCGGGCAAAGCGCTGCTTTACTATATATATCTCAGCCTAATGGCTTGTACAACTTGTTCATCCGGCGGCGGCTGCTCTACCAGCAAGGTAGGCGGCTGCGGCTCTAAAGGGGGCTGTAGCTCCGGCGGCTGCACCCGCCTAAATGTGTTCGACTGGCTGGCCGATGTGGACGTGCCCGATTCTTTTGCCGGCTTTGACGTGGTGGAGGTACGCTTTAAGGGCGGCCGTAAGGAGTTCATGCGCAACGAAAACCGCCTGCCTCTGGTAACCGGCGACGCCGTGGTGGTGGAAGCCGCCGGCTCGGGCTGGCACCTGGGCCACGTATCGCTGAAAGGCGAGCTGGTGCGCCTGCAGATGCGCAAAAAGAAGGTGCCCACCGATTCCAAGGAAATCCGGCCCATCCTGCGCATCGCCACCCCCGACGACGTGGAGCGCTGGGAAGCCGTGCGCGACCTCGAAAACAGCACCATGTTCCGGGCCCGCGCCGTGGTAGGGGAGCTGCGGCTGCGCATGAAGCTCAGCGACGTAGAGTACCAGGCCGACCGCACCCGGGCCCTGTTCTACTACTCGGCCGAAGACCGGGTTGATTTCCGGGAGCTGATTCGCCGCCTGGCCGATGAGTTTCGGGTGCGGGTGGAGATGCGCCAGATTTCCCTGCGCCAGGAAGCCGGCCGCCTCGGCGGCATTGGCGTGTGCGGCCGGGAGCTGTGCTGCTCCACCTGGCTGCAGGACTTCAAAACCGTGAGCACCACCGCCGCCCGCTACCAGAACCTGAGCCTCAACCCGCAGAAGCTGGCCGGGCAGTGCGGGCGTCTCAAGTGCTGCCTCAACTACGAGCTCGACGCCTACCTCGATGCCCTCAAGGACATTCCCCAGGTGCAGCGCCCGCTGCAAACCACCAAAGGCGATGCCTTCCTGCAGAAAACCGACATCTTCCGCCGGCGCATGTGGTTTGCCTTTAAGGGCGACAACAACTGGGTGATGCTCGACACGGCCCGCGTGCGCGAGCTGCTGGAGATGAACAAGCGCGGCGAGAAAATCGAGAGCCTGCTGCCGCCCCGCGAGGAGGCGCCCGCGCCGGAGGTATCGGCCATTGTCGAAGGCTCCCTCGACCGCCTCGATGATAAAATCAAGTCGTCGAAGCGCAGCAAGCGCAAGAAAAAGGACAAAGACAAAGAGCGCAGCGAGGCCGGTGCCGCGGTAGCTGGCTCGCCGGAAGGCAAAGCTCCCCGCGAAGGGCGCGAGCCCCGGGAGCCCAGGCCTGGCCGCGAGCCCCGCGAAGGACGTGCGCCCAAAGGTGAAAAGGGCGAAGGCCGGCCGCCCCGCGAGGGACGGGAGCGACGGGAGCGCGACGGCCGCCCGGCCCAACCCGGGCGCATCGCTGTGGCGGAAGCCCCCGGCGGCCCCCGCCCCCCCGAGCAGATGACCAGTCCCGGCCCCGGCGATGTGGACCATCTGGTGCCGGCTCTGGGCGACGTGCCCGAGCAGCGCGGCCGGCGCGGGCAGGCAGCCCGCCCCAGCAACCGCCGCGGCGGCCGCAGCCGCGGCGAGGGTGCCCGCGCAGAAGGCGAAGGCAGTGAAGTGCGCATCCCCCGGGAGCCCCGGGAGCCGCGGGCCGACCACCGCCCCGACCCCGCAACCGCCCCCCGCTCCAAGGCGGAAGCCAGCGGCGAGCCCCGGCCCCGCAGCGAAGCCCGCGAAGGGCGAGGCGGCCGGGGTGGGCGCGACGGCAGCCGGCGCCGCGGCGGCCGGGGCGAAGGCGGCCCCTCATCATCGACGCCCCCGCCTGCCGCTGGCTAGCTTGTAGCAGTTGTTTACCATGAAAAAGCTTGTTCTCTGCCTGCTGGCGGCTGCGCCGCTGCTGCTCACTGCCTGCGACCCCAACCGGGTGTTCGAGAAGAATACCGACTTCGAGAATTACTCCTGGGACGTGCAGCAAAAGCCGGCCTTCACCTTCGCCATCGACGACACCACGGCGCGGTACGACGTCTATTTCAACGTGCGCAATGCCTCGGCGTATGGGTTTTATAACCTGTACGTAAAGCACACGCTCACCGGGCCAAAGGGCCCGGTGGGCCGGCCCCTGCTGCACCACATGATACTGATGGACCCCAAAACCGGGGAGCCGCTCGGTAGCGGTACCGGCGACATCTACGACCATCAGATTCGGGCCCTCCGCCAGCTGCGCTTTCCGCAGGCCGGCAACTACACCCTTACCCTGGAGCAGTACATGCGCCAGGACCAGCTGCCCGGCCTTATGGCCATCGGCGTACGGGTGCAGAAGCTGAAATAGCTGATGGATGTGCTGAATGTGCGGAATGTGAAAATGGGGGAATGAGGTTTCCGGCGGTTGGCAGGTAAGGCAACTCCGTGGCCATCCTTCCTCTTTGTAGTGACCACCTTCTATTGTAAAAAGCCCCAACGCCATAAAAGGCATTGGGGCTTTTTACTTGTCACAATTCAAGGCAGTGCGATGCCAGGGCAGGGATGGCCACGACAGCAGCCGGAAACCTCATTTCCCATTTCCCCATTTTCACATTCCGCACATCAGCACATCAGCACATCAAACAATCCGGGTCACATCAACCGCGTTGGGGCCTTTCTTCCCGGCCTTGATGTTGAACTGCACCCGGTCGCCTTCCCGGATTTCGTGGACAAGGCCGGTTTGGTGAACGAAAATTTCTTCGCTGGTATCATCGGCAATGATGAAACCGAAGCCTTTGGTGTCGTTAAAGAATTTGACGGTGCCGGTAAGCATGGAATAAAGAAAAATGAAGCCGGCTGAAAAAAGCAACCGGCTGGTGGGAAGTAAAACTGCCAGCGGGGGATAGGAGCCCAGGCAGAACTGCAAATGTAAAAATGCGGGTTGAAATTGGCAGAGCTCCTGCTGCAGGCCCGGCAAGTTGGCTTTTAGGAAGAAAACCACCGGCCTGAGGGTGCGTATAGATGAGGCGCTTATGCGCGTCCTTCCACTCCATACCCACCCTACTTGCGCCATGAAAAACGAGGAAAACCTGAATACGGAATCGAATAGCATTGCCGGTAATCCCACCAATGGGCCGGCGGGCAATACGGCGGCGAGGCCCTTGCCGGTATCTACCAGCGCCACGCCCGAGGGGGGCTCGCCCACCCAGCTGCCCACCGCGGCCAGCATGGGCGCTGCCGGAGCAGTCGGCCGGCAGAATGCTACCTCCAGCGAGGAGCTGGCGGCCTCCGCAACCAGCGCCGGCATGGGTGGGGTGGGACGCCCCGGCAGCCTCCAGGAAAACAAAGCCGCCGACCCCTCGGCGCTGAAGCAGCCGGCCCGCCGGGGCCGCAAGCCCGGCTCGACCAATAAGGCCAAGGAAACCCCAACGGCCGCCGCCAGGCCCCAGGGCCGGGCCAAAAAGGAAGAACAGGACAGCACCAGCCGCCAGCCGGAAAACTACGGCGGCAACTTTGGCAACGACATGCACGGCAGCTACCAGGACGAGGCCCGCTACGACAACCAGGCCAGCGACGCCAGCCGGGGCGAGTTTGGCGCTTTCGGCCGGCACGCTACCCACGGCGGCTATGGCAACCAGAACCGCGAGTTCGACTATAACCGCCAGGGCTCGGCCGAGGACGGCTATTACGGCGGCCCGGGCCGCTACGGCCACCAGCACAACGCCTACCGGGACTACGATGGCCGCAACGAGCGCTGGGACGAGCGCCGCGACTATGGCTACGACCGGGGCTTTCATCCATCCGAGGAGTACTATGACCGCCGCGGAAGCTACGACCGGCCCCGGGGCAACTTCAGCAACGGCTACCACGACTACCCGGACCGGGAACAGCACAGCGGCAACTACAACGATGGGCGCGGCAACCGCTTCGACAACCGCAACCAGCCCGACCGGGGCGACTACTACAGCGGCCGGCAAAACGACAACGGCTCCCGGCAGGGGCGGGGGGGCGGCTACGCCGACGACTACGGCCGCAGCTCCCTGGGCGGCCGCGACCCCTACGGCCACTCCCGCTACGACGAGCGCCGTGACGAGCGCGGCGGCTATTCCCAGGGCGGCTACTCCCGCCGCAACCAGGACGAGGACTACCGCTCCTCGCGGGGGGGCTACGACAACCAGGGCAGCTCCGGCGGGCGGGGCGGCCACCGCGAAGACGACTACAGTGCCGGCAACCGGCAGGGCGGCGTAGGCAGCACGGGGCAGCGCAACCGCTACGGCGAAGGCTACGGCTACGGCCACAGCCGCAGCGAGCAGCCCCGCCGGCCCAGCTACGACACCGGCGACGACCGCAACGGCTACGGCCGCAGCTACCAGGGCAACAGCAGCCAGGGCTACGGCTCGCAGGGCGGCTCTTACAACGATGCCTACGACGATAGCCGCCGCGACAGCCGCCAGGGCTCGCCCTCGCGGGGCGACTACCGCCGCGAAGATGCCGACCGCAACTACGGGCAGGACCAGCGGCCCCAATATCGCAGCGACGACGACCACGACTACGGCACGGCACCGCGCCGCAACCGGGGCCGCGACGGGGAAGGCGACGAGTAAGCCTGCCCACCTCTCAGTTAAAGGCCCGCCTGAGCTTCAAGCGGGCCTTTTTGCGGCAGGCAGCGGCTCTTATAAGGGTTGGCTGACGCCCTGGCACTGAAAGTGCTACTGGCGCCATTTTCAGAAGAGTGACCGCCAAATTGTATGTTTACGGCTTGTTAGATGCAGTTGCCATGCCCACTGAAGTTCGCGATACTTCCGAGTTTTTCGACCAGCTCACCAACGAGCTGCTGGCATTGCGCGTGCTGGCCCAGCAGCGTTTCCGCCCGCTGAGCCCGGAAGTATTGAACCGCCGCCCGTCGCCGGGGCGCTGGAGTGTGGGGCAGTGCCTGGAGCATCTCAACATCGTGGGCGGCCACTACCTGCCCGAAATTGCGGCCCGCATCAACAAGGCCATGGCCCAGGGCTCCAAGCCCGCCCCCACAGCCAGGCACGGCTTTGTGGGGCGTAAGTTTATCGAGGCCATGCGCGCCCCGGCCAGCCAGCGCAGCTATTCCTCGCCCGAGCGGTATGCACCCACGGGCACGCGCCTGCCGCGCACCGTTACGGAGGTGTTCAGCCGGCAGCTCGACGAGCTGCTGCGCCTGGTGCTGCTGGCCCGCCAGGTAAACGCCAACGCCGTGCGCATTCCCAATCCGCTGATTCCGCTGCTTTACTTCCGCCTCACCGACCAGCTGGAGTTTCTGATTGTGCACATCCAGCGGCACGTAGCCCAGGCCGAAGCGGTGCTGCAAAGCCTGCCCGTAATCAATGCCGCTAAAACGGCTTCGTAGGCATTAAGCTAAAAAGCAAAAAGCCCATTCAGCCGTGCTGGGTGGGCTTTTTGCTTTTTAGCGCTGTGCTGAGCCCGGTGTAAAGCGCTGAGATGGCCAGGACCCGAACATGCCTTTTGCCGGGCCTGAAGCACGGATGTTTCACATACTTACTCTGAGAGGTTCTGAGGAGTAAGAAATCGGTATGGCATGTGCAATAAAGCCAGGGTACTCATCTTTATAGTCCTGGTTACCCTCTATCTGCCGAAACGTATGCGTTTTTTTCTGCTTGCCTTTTTACTGCTGCTCATGACCATTCACTCGGATTCGGCTACACCGGTTCCGCCGCCGGACCCCTTTGCCAAGCAGTGGAAAAAGGTTGATGCGCTGCTGGCAAAGAACATGACGGCCTCGGCGGCGCCCGTGGTGGAAGCCATATATCAGCAGGCCCGCAAAGAGCAGAACACGCCGGCATATGTGCGGGCCCTGCTTTACAAAGTCCGGCTGCTGGAAAGGAAAGAGGAAGATGCGGATGAAAAAGCCATAGCCCTGCTGGAAAAAGACTTGCAGAAAGCCTCGTTTCCCGCGCGTCCCATTATTCACTCTATTCTGGGGGAGCTGTACACTAATTACCTGAATAGTAACCGGTATCGCATCTATGACCGCACGGCCGGCGCCACGCCTTCCAGCGACAGTACCGCTACGGCCGACGTCGGCACCGGAATTTCAACCTGGGACATTGGGCAGCTCGGCTCGGCCATTGTGCGGCACTACTACCTGTCGGTAGAAGACCAGCCTCAAAAACAGCTAAAAATCACGTTGGCGCAGCTGGGCAGCCTGGTTACCGGGGGCAATGACGAGGGCCGGGCCCTGCGCCCCAGCCTCTATGACCTGCTGGCACACCGGGCCATCACAGGCCTGCAAAATCAGGAGCTGTACATCACCCGGCCTGAGCAGCAGTTTCAGCTCACCGAGCCCAAGCTGTATGGTGCCGCCGCCGAGTTTGCCGCCCTGCGGCTGCTGGCCCCCGAGCCGGACTCGTTGAACGGCCAGCTGCATGCCCTGCACGTGTTGCAGCGCCTCACAGCCTCGCGCCTGCAGCTGGCCGGCGACAACCAGGCCGCACTGGCCGATGTGGATTTGCTGCGCGTAGCCTACCTGCACGGGGTGAGCCAGAACAAGGACTTGAATAAGCTTTACCTGCCCGCTCTCGAGCGCATGGCCCAACAGTACGCGGCCCTGCCCATTGGCACGGAGTTCCTGGTTCGACAGATAGAGCTGCTGCGGACGATTAACCCCGTAGAAGCAGTGCGCCTGGCCCGGGTGGCGGAGTCGCGTTTTCCCCAGTCGCGGGGAGGCCGGCAGGCCCGGCGTATCCGCGAAGAAATTGAACTGCCTTCGGTCGAATTTCGCGCCGCCGACATTGTAGCACCCGGCCAGCCCTGGCGGTTCGACGCAACGATACGGAACGTAGAACGCTTACACGCCTGGGCCTACCGCATTACGCTAAGCGAATGGCAGCACTTCAACAGCTACACCGACCGTCGCAACCACACCTTTGCCGAGCGCTATGCCCGGGCCCTGAAAGCGCGTCCGGCCGCCACCTGGTCGGTACCCATGCCGCCCGCCGCCGCGAAGTACCAGCCACAGGCGGTGCCCGCCGCCGGAGCGGCGCTGCCCAGCGGCTACTACCTGGTCATGCTCAGCAGCAAAAGCACCAACCCTACCCAGCAACAGCGGGGCGAGGTGACCAGCTATGCTGTGCTGGGCGTAAGCGGGCTCTCGGCACTCAGACAGTTTGAACCCAAAACCGGGGACCAGCGGCTGCTGTTGCTGCACCGCCATACCGGTGTGCCCCAGAGCGGGGTAAAGCTGCAGAGTACATTCGCCCGCTTCGACCAGAAAACCCGCAAGGAAACGTACCGCAAGGGCAAGGTGCTGGTAACAGCCACCGACGGTGAGGTGCTGGCAGAGCGGCCCGATTTGGTAAAGAAGGAGTATATAAAGGAAGTGCGGGCGTGGAGCGCGGCCGACACGCTGATAATCACTAGCAATGACCGGCGCTACGAATCCTATGAGGAAAGCTGGCGCTCTAGCCAGCAGCCCAGTGAAAGGCAGCGCTACCGCACCACGTTCCTGTATACCGACCGGGCCATCTACCGGCCGGGCCAAACGGTTTATTTCAAGGGAATATTGACTGAAACGGAAGGGGAAAAGAGACGACTGCTCCCACAGGAGTCAGTATCGCTGCGGCTGGTCGATGTAAACGGGCAGACGGTGCAAACACTGACGTTTACTACTTCCGAGTTTGGCTCTTTCAACGGCTCCCTTCTGCTGCCAACGGGCCTGCTCAATGGCATGATGAGCCTGCAGGCCGACAACGGCGGCCATAGCTTTACGGTTGAAGAGTATAAGCGGCCCACATTTGCGGTCGCTTTCGAGCCGGTAAGCGGCCGGCCCGAGCTGGGCAAGCCCATAACGGTAGAAGGGCAGGCCAAAGCATATGCCGGGCAGGCGGTGGACGGGGCCACCGTAAGCTTTCGGGTGGTGCGCCAGGAGTTGTGGTACATGTACGGCTACGGCCGGCATGGGGGAAATAATGCGCTGGAAATTGCCCACGGACAGCTCACAACCGATGTCCAGGGACGATTTGCCATCACCTTCACCCCCCCTTTACCCGAGGAAAACCCTTCGCGTCGCTGGCGACCAGGCTACCTTTTTCAGGTCACGGCCGACGTCGTTGACGCCGCCGGCGAAACGCAGACTTCCACCCAGACCATCGTTATTGGAGAAGTGCCAATTAACCTGCAGCTGGACGGCCCCCCGGAGGTAGATAAGCAGCGCCCGGCCAGCTTCCGCTTATTTAGCACCAACGCCACCGGCGAGCCAACGCCGGTAGCGGGCAGCCTGCGCATTCTGGCCCTTCGCTACCGGCCCGAGCCGGCCGGCGTGCCGGCCCCCATCGAAGGGGAAGCTGCCGACGACAAGCCGGAGCTGGTAAAGACCCTGCCTTTCGACACCAAGGCCGGCCCGGATATAAAGCTGGCGGCTGCCCTGGCCGAGCTGCCCACCGGCCGCTACCGGCTGGAAGCGCAGGCGGCCGATACCGATTCGGCACAGGCCCGGCACGACTTTGTGCTGTTCGACTCCAATGCTTCGGTGGTACCCTTTGCCGCGGCCAGCTGGACGAAGGTGCTGCAGGATTCGGTGGCGCCCGGGCAGCCGGCTACTTTGTTGCTGGGCAGTAGGTACGCCGGCACCCAGGTACTGCTGGAAGTGGAAAGCGCAGGAAAGCTGCTACGAAAAGAGTGGCTGACGCTGGCTGAAAACGAGCAGCGTAAACTCACCATTGCCCCTAACCAGGAAGATGCCCGCGCTCCGCTGGTGATTCATACCACCCAGGTGCTACACAATCAACTCTATCGCTACGATGCAACGGTGGCCATGCTTGAGAACCCGGAGCCGCTTCGCATCGACCTCAGCACTTTTCGCGACCGCCTCGCGCCGGGGCAGCGGGAGACCTGGCGGTTGACCATTCGTCAGGCCGACGGCAAGCCAGCAGATGCCGAGCTGCTGGCTACGCTCTACGACCAAAGCCTGGACGTATTTCAGCCGCACAGCTTTGGTGCACTGGTCTTTAGTGACTGGCGTTATTATCCAACGCTTTATGCCTGGAATGGCAGCTTCGGCCGCCTGCACTCGCAGCTGTTGTTTGTGGACCGGCTCTCGGATGTAGCAGGGTACGTCTCGTACCCACGGCTGATTAACTGGAATGAGGTTGGGTATGGACTGTCGGGATGGGGCTATGGCCACGCCCGGCCGCAAAGCATGAGCAGCAGAAGCAAAGCCAGAATAAGCTCCACGGCAGCAACCGATGAGGAGGTTGGGGCATACTCCAGCAGCGATGATGCGTCCTTCTCCGCCCCGACGCCAGCCGGGGCGGCGCCGGCAGCTGCCGCCGCTCACCTGAAAATGGAGGATATGCTTGGCGCTGCCAAGCCCGCTGCAGCCGACCTTTCGGGGATAGTGGCCCGCAAGGACTTCCGGGAGACGGCCTTCTGGCAGCCGGCGCTGCGCACCGACAAGGACGGCAACATCGTGCTGGAGTTTCAGATGCCGGAAGCCGTGACGCGCTGGCAGCTGTTTGCCCTGGCGCATGACAAGCAGCTGCACACCGGGCAGCTGGCCCGGCAGCTGGTTACGCAGAAGCAGCTGCAGGTGACGCCCAATATGCCCCGCTTTTTCCGGCAGGGCGACCAGATTACCCTCACCGCCAAAGTCAGCAACCTTTCGGAAAGCCAGCTCAAGGGCCAGGCCCAGCTCTTTTTGCTGGACGCGGCTACCGGCCAGGATATTACCAGCCAGCTGCTGAAAGGCGATGCCCAGCAGGCCGTGACAATTGAAGGGCTGCAAAGCACCGTGCCGGCCTGGAATGTAAGCCTGCCCGCCGGCTTTGAGCCCGCCGCAATTACCTGGCGCGTGGTAGCTCAGGCCAGCAGCGAAACAGGCTCGAAGAAGCGCAAGGCCAGAAACCAGGCGGCGTCGTACACCGACGGTGAGGAAAACACCCTGGCGGTTCTTCCCAACCGCATGCTCATCACCGAGAGCCTGCCCATGACGGTAGTAGGCGCCACAACCCGGGAGTTTGAGCTGAAAAAGCTGAGCAGCACCAGCAACAGCACGCGCCAAAACCATTCCCTCACGCTGGAGATGACCCCCAGCCCCGCCTGGTACGCGGTGCAGAGCCTGCCTTACCTGGTGGAGTATCCCTACGAGTCGGCCGAGAACGTATTTAGCCGGCTCTACGCCAACCTGATTGCCGCGCATATACTGCGGTCGAACCCCCGCATCGTGGATGTGCTCAAAGAATGGCAGCGGCAGGCCCAGAACGGTACGGCCGCGCAAAAGAATGCCCTGGAAAGCAAGCTGGCGCAAAACCAGGAGCTGAAAAACCTGCTGCTCCAGGAAACGCCCTGGGTGCGCGACGCTCAAAGTGAAACCGAGCGTCTGGCCCGGCTGCTGACCTTATTCGACCAGCCCCGGCTGGAAGCCGAAACGGCCCGGGCCCTGGCCAAGCTCCAGCAGATGCAACAGCCCGATGGCGCCTTTCCCTGGTTTGAGAAGATGCCCGCCGACCGCTACATCACCCAGCTAGTGGTGGCGGGGTTTGGCAAGCTGCGCAAGCTGGGCGTATTCAATGCCTACGATAGCAAAGACCAGGAAACCCAGCTGATGCTGGCCAACGCGCTGAGTTTCCTCGACCGGCAGCTGGAAAACGACTACCAGGAGCTGCGCCGGATGAAAGGCATTAAGCTGAGCAACGACCATTTGGGTGACCTGCAAACGCAGGCTCTCTACGCACACAGCTTCTGGCACGACATCAACCAGAAAACCGATAAAGACCAGGGCCATACGTATTTTCTGGAGCAGGCGGCAAAGTATTGGCCAAGCCGCACGCGCTATCTGCAGGCAGAAATTGCCCTGGCGCTTTTTCGGGCAGGCAAAGCGCCGGCTGCCAAGGAAATTATGCGCAGCCTCAGCGAGAATGCCCTGCACTCGCCGGAGCTGGGCATGTACTGGAAAGAGGTACGCGGCGGCTACTACTGGCGCGAGGCACCCACCGAAACGCAGTCTACCTTGATTGAAGCCTACCACGAGGTCGACAACGACCAGAAGGCGGTCGACGAGATGAAGCTCTGGCTGCTCAAGCAAAAGCAAACCCACAGCTGGGAAAGCACCCGGGCTACCGCCGATGCCTGCTACGCCCTGCTGCTGCGGGGCTCCGACTGGCTGGCTCCCCGGCAGCCCCTGAAAATTACCGTGGGCGGCGAAAAGCTGAAAGCGCCGGCTGCCCAGGCGGGTACCGGCTACATCAAAACTTCCTGGGCTGCCAGCGAGGTGAAGCCAGCGCAAGGCCGGGTAAAAGTGGAGAAGGCCGACGGCGGCGTGGCCTGGGGGGCACTGTACTGGCAGTACTTCGAAGAGCTGGATAAAATCACGCCCGCGGCCACGCCCCTGAGCCTGGAGCGCCAGCTGTACCGCGAAACGCGTACCGCCGGTGGCCCGGTGCTGGAAATGCTTACGGCTGCCTCTCCGCTGAAAGTAGGCGATGCCCTGGTCGTGCGCCTGGTGCTGCGCACCGACCGCGAGCTGGAATACGTGCACCTGAAAGACCAGCGGGCCGCCGGCCTCGAGCCCATCGGCCAGACCAGCGGCTACCGCTACCAGAATGGGCTGGGCTATTACGAAAGCCCACGCGACGCAGCCACCAACTTCTTCCTGGGGGCAGTGCCGCGCGGCACGCATGTATTTGAGTACCGGCTGCGGGCCGCCCAGGCCGGCAGTTTTTCCGGTGGCCTAAGCCAGGTGCAGTGCCTCTATGCACCAGAGTTTGGCGCCCACTCCGCCGGAATGCGAATCGGTATTGTGCGGTAGGCAGCCGGCACTACCCATTGGGCGGCTGCGGGAGGGAGTTCGGCTGGCAAGGGGCGCCTTTGGCCGGGCTTGAGGTAGAAAGATGCGGGTAAATTTGGATTCCTTCAAGCAGTATGGTATTTTTGCCAGTCAACGCCCACCCTAACCATTAGCTATGCGATACTTGTTCTTCCTTTTTTCGCTGCTCTTAAGTGTTTCGACAGCTTTTGCCCAAACGGAAAAGGCGCCCGTGGTAACCAAGCTGCCCGGCGAAGAAAACCTCAGCCTGCGCGAACGAGCCGAGCGGGATTTCCTCATGCCAGTGCGTCGTAAGAAGGTAGTAAGCGAAGCGGCCCGTGCCGCCGCCGAAGATGGCACCGCCGCTCCCGAGTCTGATGTAACCGCCCATGCCACCGAAGTAGCCGACGATGTGCGGACGGTGGAAGAAGCCGCAGCGCCGGCTCGCGAAGTCCGCACGGTTCGCCATGCCTCGCACCGCTCGGCCCACCGCACCCACGCTCCTGCAAAGGCACACACCAGCAAGAAGTCGGTTGCCACTAAAACGAGCCACCATGCCGCAAAGAAGAGCAGCTCACACAAAGCCAGCGCTAAGAAGGTTACGGCAAAGAAGGCTCCTGCAAAGAAGGCAGCCGCGCCTGCTAAAAAGGCCTCAACGAAAAAAGCCGCTTCTACCAGCGCTCACAGCAAGAAAAAGAAGCACCGTTAATCAGCTCACCAGTGGTTAACAGCAAAAACGGCCCGGCAAATTATGCCGGGCCGTTTTTATTGGGGGTAGCTACGCTCCTTAGCTTGGTGGTCGGCAGCCCGTTGGTTTGAGAAAACCATGCCCAGGCCAGGAAGCCGGTCTCTGCCTACTGGCTAATGAGCGGCGGGTTACTAGTCCCGGGCCACCATCAGCTTGGGCTTCGGCGCCGGGTCGGCCGTGATGGTAGCCAGCACAGTATTGGCCTGCAGCTGGTTCTGCACCGAAACGTTCGACAGCGTACCGCTGATGGGGGCGTCTACATAGTGGAACTGTACCTGATGGGGCGCATCGCCCAGCAGCTTGGCTGCCATCTGCATCTGAAATTTAGCAGTAGCCACTTCGTTGGCCGAAGTCTTACCGGCCTTCTGCAGAGCCAGTATTTTCAAATAGCTCTGCTTGGCTACGTCGTAGTCAATCTGATGGCCGGGGTGGAC
Organism: Hymenobacter saemangeumensis; assembly: GCF_039541835.1. NCBI lineage: Bacteria > Pseudomonadati > Bacteroidota > Cytophagia > Cytophagales > Hymenobacteraceae > Hymenobacter > Hymenobacter saemangeumensis. The sequence continues at coordinate 39,458 of NZ_BAABGZ010000077.1, forward strand.
CGCGGTAGGCGCCTGGGTGGCGATTTTAAACATGGTTTGGCCTTGCTGCACATGCTGGCCATCTTTTATATATACCTCCCATACGCGCCCGCCCTTGCGGGTTTGCACTTCTACCGACTCGGGCGGGGAGGCTTTGCCGGCTTGCCGGGGCTCAGGGCTGGAGTGGGCAGGCTTGGCGGGAGGCCCCGAAGCCAGGCTGGAAAGAGCAGGGCTGGCCAGAGCCAGCAGGGTAGTCAGGATAAAGAAGTAGGGCGATTTCATAAGGCTGGATAGTCGGCAGGGGGCAAGACGCTTTCCTGCGGAGCATGTTTTAAGCTGGACTAGAATAAAAACTAAGCAGGCAACGAATGTCAGCGGCTTTTGCTGGCTACGTTGGAGCTTTGGCGGGTAATTATTAAACGAGAGACAAAGTATTTTGGATGTAAATTCGAAAAAATAGACTAAATTTTAGAAAGGCATAAGCAAAGTTCGCACCGTGGAGCTAATAAGCGGCGGTGTTCATTAAAAAATAAAGTTAAGTTAATGTTGTCACGGTACAGACTCCTTGTATTCCTTAGGCAGCGGCCCGTGAAAACCGCTGATTAGGGCACTATGCCGGTTGGCATTTCCTTATTGAAGTGCAAGGCAGCTCCCTGTAAACAATAGCCTGCCGCAATGCTAACGCACGGTTTAGCTGACGCGAAGGGCCAGGTATCCGCCTCGTAAGCAAGATGCTGCGGCCCAGAAAAGCTGAACAGTGGCGCGGGGCAATGCACTGCCTGGGCTTGCTGTCCAACAGCGCCCCGGGGGCTGCTACTGTGAAATGGCAGGCCGCAGTTCCGGGCGGCGGGCTGTGCTTAGCGACTGGTGCTAGGCTGCGCCGAAGCGGTACTCGGTGGCGGAGCGGAATACGTGGCCAGGCTGCAGAATCGTGCTCGGGAAGGCCGGCTGGTTGGGGGAGTCGGGAAAGTGCTGGGTTTCGAGGCAAAAGCCCGCGTGGCGGCCATAGCGCGTGCCTCCCTTGCCCTGCAGGCTGCCATCGAGAAAGTTGCCGGAGTAGAACTGCACCCCGGGCTGGTCGGTGAGCACGCGCATGCGGCGGCCCGAGCGGGGCTCGTACACGTCGGCGGCCAGCGCCAGGTCGGCCCAGGTATCGGGACCGGCCGCACGGGCCAGCACCCAATTGTGGTCGTAGCCGCCAGCAACCTGCCCAATGCGGGCCCCAATGGCCTGGGCGCTGGTGAAGTCCATGGCCGTGCCCGCTACCGGCCGCAGCTCACCGGTAGGAATAAGCGTGTCGTCGACTACGGTGTAGCGGTCGGCGTACAGCGTTAGCTCGTGGCCCAGCACATCGGGGTGCTGCCCGGCGCTGAGGTTGAAGTAGCCGTGGTGAGTCAGGTTGAGGGGCGTGGCCTGGTCGGTGGTGGCCTCGTACTCGATGCGCAGCGCGTTGCTATTGGTGAGGGTGTAGCGCACCTGCACGGTAAGGGTGCCGGGGTAGCCTTCTTCGCCATCGGGGCTAACGTAGCGCAGAAACAGGCAGGGTCCCTCAGGCCCGTTTTCGGTATGCGCCTGCCACAGCACTTTGTCGAAGCCGCGCAGGCCGCCGTGCAGGTGGTTGGGGCCGTTGTTGGTGGCCAGCTGGTACGCCTTGCCATCGAGCTCGAAGCGGCCCTGCCGGATGCGGTTGCCGTAGCGGCCTACGAGGGCGCCGAAATACGTGCCGCCATCGGCCAGGTAACCCGCCAGGGTATCATAGCCCAGCACGATGTCGCCCAGCTCGCCCGTCCGGTCGGGCGTGGTCAGGCTGGTCACAATGCCACCGTAGTTTGTGATGGTGGCGGTGAGCCCCTGGTTATTGCGCAGGGTAAAGAGCTCGGCCGCGGAGCCGTCGGGCAGCTGGCCGAAGGGCGCGGAAGTAATAGAGGCAGCCATAAGCAAAGAAGCGTGGGAAAGGAAAGCGAATACGTTTACGAGCTAATCAAAAAAAAGAAGCCCCGGTCGGAGCAGACCAGGGCTTGCTTTTGCTGAAGAAACAGCCGCATCAACGTTGGTTCACGATGGCGAAGTGGCTGAAGGCTACTTCGGCGCCGGCTGCGCCCTGGGCCAGCACGGCCACGCGCACGCCCCGGTCCCAGGGCGGCAGCCAGGTGCCGTTCACGGTGAAGCCTTCGGTTTCCAGCGGCTGCCAGGTGGCGTTGTCGGTGCTGTAGGCGAAGCGGTAGCGCTGCCCGCCCCAGCATTCCAGGCGCAGGGTGAGTGAGGCGCTGGGCTCAATCTCCACCTGGGCCAGGCGCTGCAGCTTGCCGGCCTGTACGCGCCAGGCTTCCAGCAGGCCGTTGGCGCCGGCTACCAGGGCCAGGCCGTTGTAGGGGTCGCCCACGGCCGCAATGCCGCCGTAAGTGCCGGGCTGCAGGGCTGTGGCATCGAGGGTAGTAGCGGCGCGGTAGGTGGCGGCAGTGGTGCGGCGGGCCAGCAGCGTACCCAGACGGGCCGCCGAGGTGGGCACCAGCAGCTGGCCACCGCGCAGCTCGGTGCTGGGCCGCGGGGCAATGATGGGCCACTGCCACTCATCGCCCAGCACCGCGCCGTCGAAGCTGTCTTCCACGTGCAGGGCCAGCACGTTGGGGGCGGGGGCCTGCACGCTGCGGCCTTCAAAAGCCGGCCAGCCATCGGCGCCCCAGGTAAACTCGCTGATGATGCCCTGGCGGCCTACAAATTCCTGGCTCATTACCGAGTAGGCATGATGAAACAGGAAGTAGCGGCCATTGGCTTCAATGGGAGTGCCGTGGCCGGCGCACTTCCACACGCTGTTGTCGGTAAGAATGGGGTTGAGCGGGCACTTCTCCCAGGGGCCGAGCAGGGTTTTGGCGCGGGCTACGCCGGTGGCGTAGGTGCAGTGCTTGCCGCAGCAGGCATTGCCGGCGTAGAACATGTAGAGGTAGCCGCCGTGGCGGATAAAGGACGAGCCTTCCACCAGGCTGCCTTCCCAGGCGGCATCGTTGCGGAACAGCTCCACCTTTTTGCCGACCAGGGCCGTGCGCTCGGCGTTGAGGCGCTGGGCCCAGATGGGGGTGGGGCGGAAGCAGGAGTTGCCGTCTTCCTTCCACACCAGCCACAGCCGGCCTTTCTCGTCGTATACCGGGCAGCCGTCGATGGAGCCGGCGCGCTGGCTCACCAGCGGGCCATGGTCGCGGTAGGGACCCTCGGGGCGGTCGGCGCTGGCTACGGCTACGCTCAGCACACCGCCTTTGCGGCGGGCCGTGTAGTAGATGTAGCTGCGGCCGTTTTCCTCAAAAATCTCGGGGGCCCAGGCGTTGGAGCCGGCCCAGGCGGGCAGGCCGTTGGGAAACACGCTGCCGGCCGGCTCCCAGTTCACCAAGTCGTCGGACTTGAACAGGGGAAACACGCCGCCCCATTCGGCCGAGGTGGCGCTGGCCCAGTAGCTGCCGTTGATTTTGGCGATGGTGGGGTCGGGGAAGTCGCCGGGCAGGGCCACGAGGTCGTAGCTGCGGCGGGGCGCCTTGATAAGGGGCGCTGCGAGAGTGTCGAGCGTGTCGTCGAAGTGGACAACGGGCTCAGTAACTGGGGCAAAGTAGTTGCCCGATTCCAATTCAAAAGACACGGTGGGAAGTGCTAGGTGAATAGAGAAAAAAGCGCCGAGAATTAAAGTCGAGCTTTTCAGTTTAGAAAGGTACAGCTTCGAACGCAATAAGATGTTCTAAAGTGTGATTTTTTTGGGTGAGCGACGAGCTTTTGCCGACGAAGGAGGAACTACTGCCGGCGAATTAAACAGCCAGCCAGAGGATAGTGATTAAATGCAGAAATAGCTTAAAAAGTGCCATAGCAATGCACTCAGGGCGAATTTTAATAACAACTCGGCATGCAGCATATTTTGAGCCAAACTCTGTGATAAGCCCTGTTTTATTTTTGAAATAAATTGCATTTTTTAAGTAATTGGCTTGGCGTGAGCTAGGATAGTATATGGCCTTATAGACCAGCTTAAGCTGTATTTTCGCGATAAGCAGCAGCTAAAGCGCCCCATATTTCGTAAAACACCAGCTTTGTTTCGAAGCCAGTTTTTTCACAGCTAACCTTCTGCTTATGCCGGCATCTGCTGTTGTCGCTACTTTTCAGGCGCATTTCGGGTATGCGCCAGCCCTGTTGGTGCGGGCCCCCGGCCGGGTAAACATCATTGGGGAGCATACCGACTACAACCAGGGCTTTGTGCTGCCGGCGGCCGTAGACAAGCAGATGCTCTTTGCGGTAAGCCTGAACCAGGAAAATACCATCCGGCTGGTGGCGCACGACCTGAACGAAACCTTTTCCATTGCGGCGGATGAAGTACGCCGCAGCGACACGGCCTGGGCCAACTACATCCTGGGCGTGGTGGCGCAGCTGCAGGAGCGGGGCGTGGCAGTGCCGGGCTTCGACTGTGCTTTCGGGGGCAACGTGCCCATTGGCTCCGGCATGTCGTCGTCGGCGGCCGTGGAGTGCGGCATTGGCTACGCCCTGAATGAGCTGCTGAACGCCGGCCTCGACAAGATGGAACTGGCCCGGGCCGGGCAGCTGGCCGAGCATACCTACGCCGGGGTGATGTGCGGCATCATGGACCAGTTTGCCAGCCTGTTTGGTAAAGACGGGCACGTGGTACGCCTCGACTGCCGCTCCCTGGAGTACGAATACTTCCCCTTCGATACCCAGGCCTGCCGGGTAGTGCTGTGCAACTCCGGCATCAAGCACGCCCTGGCCGATTCGGAGTACAACAAGCGGCGGCAGGAGTGCGAGCGGGGCGTGGCCATCCTGCAGCAGTATCACCCGGAAATCCAAAGCCTGCGCGATGCCAGCCCGCTGCAGGTAAAAGCCCATCACGACGCCCTGGGAGACCTCACCTACCGGCGCTGCCTGTATGTGGTGGAAGAAAACCAGCGCGTGGAGGCCGCCTGCCGCCACCTGCTGGCCGGGGAGCTGCCCCAGGTAGGGCAGCTGCTGTATGCTTCCCACGCCGGCCTGCGCGACAATTACGAAGTGAGCAGCCAGGAGCTCGACCTGCTGGTGGAGCTGGCGCGCCCCCGGCCCGGCGTGTACGGTGCCCGCATGATGGGCGGCGGCTTCGGCGGCTGTACCATCAACCTGGTGCAGGCCGAGCACGTGGCCGACTTTGTGGCTTACATGAGCCAGGCCTACGAAGCGCAAACAGGCATTAAGCTGGAAACGTACGAGACATCTATTGTGGACGGCGTTTCGACCGTCGGTAATTAAAAATTATAAATCAAAAATTATAAATTCTGAATTAGCGGTTGCATGTAACCTCACTCCGGAGGCCTAGTCTGCCTTTTGGTCAACTCATAACTCATAACTCAAAATTCATAACTCAACAGTATGGAGTTCGACCTTGCCCAGCACCCACACCGTCGTTTCAACCAGCTTACGGGCGAGTGGCTTCTGGTGTCGCCGCACCGCTCGCTGCGGCCCTGGCAGGGGCAGCAGGAGAAGCCCGAAGCCGATACGCGCCCGCCCTACGACCCGGGCTGCTACCTCTGCCCGGGCAACGAGCGGGCCGGGGGCATTCAAAACCCGCCCTACACGGGCACGTTCGTGTTTGAAAACGACTTTGCGGCCCTGCAGCCCGAAGTGCCCGAGGGCACCCTGGACAAGCAAGGCCTGCTGCGGGCCGAAGCCGAGTCGGGCCGCTGCCGGGTAATCTGCTTCTCGCCGCGGCACGACCTGACATTGCCGGAAATGGCCCTGGCCGACATCCGCGGGGTCATCGATGTGTGGGAGGCCGAGTATCTACGGCTGGGCGTTGACCCCCACATCAACTACGTGCAGATATTCGAAAACAAAGGCACCATGATGGGCTGCTCCAACCCCCACCCGCATGGCCAAATATGGGCGCAGCGCACCGTGCCGGGCGAGCCGGCTAAGGAAACCGTGCAGCAGCTGGCCTACTTCGAGCAGCACGGCCGCACCCTGCTCACCGACTACCTGGAGGTGGAGCTGCAGGAGCAGAAGCGCATTGTGTTCGAGAATGCCCACTTTGTGGTGCTGGTGCCGTTCTGGGCCGTGTGGCCATTTGAAACGCTGCTGCTGCCGCGCCGGGCCGTGGCTTCCATCGAGCAGCTCGACGATGCCGAAAAGGACGCCTTTGCCGAGGCGCTGCAGCAGCTCACCATTCGCTACGACAACCTGTTTCAGATGTCGTTCCCTTACTCGGCGGGCCTGCACCAACGGCCTACCGACGGGCTGCCGCACCACGAGTGGCACCTGCACATGCACTTTTACCCCCCGCTGCTGCGCTCGGCCACGGTGCGCAAATTCATGGTAGGCTACGAGATGCTGGGCGACCCGCAGCGCGACATCACCCCGGAGTGGGCCGCCGAGAAGCTGCGCGGCCTGCCCACGGTGCACTATAAGCAGGCCGGCAGCTAAGCAGCCGCTACTCTCCGGACAGGCGCTGCAGGTCGAGGCGGCGCTGGGCTTCGCGGAGCTCGTGTACGTCGAGCATGTAGCCGTAGCGGTGCACCAGGCGGCCGTGGGCATCAAACTCGGGCACGGCTTCGGTGATGTGCCAGCGGTACTGCCCGTCGTGGCGGAGCAGGCGCAGCTCAATGCGGCCCAGGCGTCCTTCGGTAATGCTCAGGTGGATTTCCCGGGCCGACACCTCCCGGTCGTCGGGGTGCAGGATGCCCGGCCAGGCTTCGTCGACTTCACTCCAGGGCCCGCCGGCGGGCAGGCCGGTGTAGGTGTACCACTGCGGGCTCATGTAGGTGGTGCGTCCCGTGCCATCGGTAATAAAGGTGATGACGGGCAGGGCCTCAGCCAGGTGGCGCAGGCGGGCGTCGGCGGCCGATACCTGCACCTTCAGCAGCTCGGCCCGCTGCCGGGCCAGCACCTGCTCGGTCACGTCGAGCCAGGAGCAGAGCACGCCGCGGGTGCCTTCGCGCTGGTCGAGCTGGGGCAGCAGCTGGCAGCCGAAGTTGAAGTAGCGCTTCTCCAGCTGGCCCTGGCTGTTGAGCAGCGACAAGGGCTGCTCTACGGCCAGGAAAGGCTCGCCGGAATAGTACACGCCGTCGAGCAGGTGCATAAAGCCCTGGTCGACCATCTCGGGCAGGCAGTGGGCCACCGACTGGCCCACTACGGCGCGGCCCTGCAGCAGCTCGTTGATGCCCGGCGACAGGTACACAAAGCGGTGCTGGGGCCCTTCGGTGGTGTTGAGGTAGATGGGCAGGTGGTGCAGGATGCGGCGCAGCTCGGCGTCCTGGCGCTCGAGGCGGCGCAGCAGGCGCTTCTGCTCGTCAATCTCCGTCAGCGAGCCCACCCAGCGCAGCAGGATGCCTGCCGCATTGCGCACGGGCTCGGCCCGTACCAGAAACCAGGCGTAGGAGCCATCGTGCCGGCGCAGGCGCAGCTCCTGGGCATAGCGCGGCAGCTCAGCCAGCTGCTGCAACAGGCTGCTGAGGGTGCGCGGGTGGTCGTCGGAGTGCACGGCCAGCTCCCAGAGTCCGTTGAGGTCGGCAATGGCTCCATCTTGCCCGGTAAAGGCAAACCATTGGGGGCTGAGGTATTGAAATGCCTTTACTTCGGCATTGAGCACGAAGGTGATGAGCGGCAGGGTCTCAACCAGGTGGCTGAGCTCTTCGCGCAGCGCATTGGTGGGTTGAGGCTGGGTAGTTGGTGCAGTCACGGAGCAGGAAGAGCAAACGAGTATGCGCCGCTCTATAAAGGGGCAGACACTTGGGAAAGGATAAAAGTACGACCTTTTTTGGCTGCATTATGCCCTGGAATGCGTTTCCGGCCGCAGTATTTAAGCGCTAAGCCTGAGGCTTATGAGGATTCTCAGATGAACCCGGTTATTTTCTGATGCCAGGGCAGAGTGGGGCCAGCCAGCAGGACTGGCGGCAAGAAAAAAAGCTGCCCGCTCCAGACCGGAGCGGGCAGCTTTCTTAAAGAGAGCAGGGGGAGGGGCTAAGCTGCAGCGCGGGTGCTGCTGCCCGTCCCCAGCTTTTGCATCAAAGCCACAAACTGCTCGCCATAGCCATCTATCTGATTGAGGCCGCGGCGCGACTCTTCAATCTGGCCACGGCGGTACTGGCTAACCAGGTCGCGGCCGGCATTGAACATCTGCTGGAGCAAGCGTTCGGCCTCGCGTACCTCGCTGCTCGCCGGGTACTTGGGTTTCACCACCGTGCTGAGCCATTGGCCCAGGGCATTGCCTTGCGGTGAGAAAAGGGAGTCGTCGGCCTCCCGAACCCCGTACAGTACCGAGCGCAGCTGCGACTTAAACAGAATCTGCTTAATGCGCGCTTGCTGAAAATCGAGGGTATTTATATCCATAAGTAAGCGGGTTGCGCAAACACGAATAGCACACGTTCTTACTTAGGAAGCAGTAGGCGGCAGGGTTTCAACCAAGGTTTCTAACCTTTTTCGGGCCTTAACTAGTTCCGTTACGTCGAAGGCAAAGCTGAAGATGCCCACTATTTCGCCGTTTTCCCGGTACGCCTGGTAGGCAAAGTCGAAGTATTTTTCCTCTAGCTCGCCGGTGTCGCGGCGGTGCATCTCCAGGCGCATCTCCTTGCCATAAAACGTCTCGCCCGTCTGATACACCTGGTCGAGCAAGGCAATAAATCCTTGCTCGCCGGCTTCCGGCACTACTTCCAGTACGGTGCGGCCTATCAAATCGGTGGTGAGGAACAACTCGTGGTAGCGCGGGTTGGCAAACTCAAACACGTAGTCAGGGCCCTTAACAATGGCAATAAGGGCCGGGGCCTGCTGAAACAGGGTGAAGAACGTTTCACGCTGCGAGTGAGCCAGCTGATAGGCCTGATAGGCCTGGTCGGAAAGCATGGCCTGCTCTTCGTTGGCCCGGAGCAGCTCTTCCACCATCTGCTTCTGCTCGTGAATGTCGACGGAGCAGCCTACCCACATGGTAACCTGCCCGGCCCCGTTGCGCCGCGGGATGCCCCGGGCCAGGACCCAGCGGTACTCGCCGTCGTTGCAGCGCAGGCGGTACTCGCACTGGTAGGGTTCGCCCGACTCGTAGGCTTTCTGCCAGGCGGCACCGGCCTGGGCCCGGTCGTCGGAGTGTACGCCTTCCAGCCAGCCAAATTGTTCTTCCTCGGCCGACGGCTTCCCGGTAAAGCTGAGCCAGCGCTGGTTGAAGTAGTCGGCTTCTCCGTTGGCACGGGTTGTCCATACCATTACGGGCAGGGCTTCCAGAATAAAAAGGGAGCGTTCCTGCAGCTCCTGCAGGTCCTGCTCCATGGCCCGCCGCCGGCTGTCAGCCAGGTGCTTTTCGGTTACGTCTTCGGTCTTCAGCAGGATGGCCTGCAACTGGCCCTGGTCGTCGAGCTGGGGGTAGTTCGTCGTTTCCCAGTACCGCTCCTCTAGGCTGCCGCCCTGCTCCGGCGTGCGCTGCATGTCGTAGCGGATGCGGGGCATGGTGTGGGGAGTGCGCTGTTGGCGCACGTGCTCCAGCGAGTCGGTGAAAATCTTCCAGTCGTTTTGGTCTTCCCGCGGGAAAACGTCGAACACGTTGCGGCCCACAATGGCTTCCCGTTGCTTAAAGGTAGCGCTCAGGTACAGGTCGCTGGCATCGAGGATGGTAAAGTCCGGGGCCATGAGCAGATAGTGCTCAGGCAGTTGCCAGAGCAGGTCGTAGGTGCCGGGAGCAGAAAGCGGAAAAGCCATAACAATAGGGGCCGGGGTCGGAAAACAAAGTTAGGGTTGCATGCGCTGCAACCACTCGGCAGCAGTGGCTACATCGTGAAATGTCATGAAGATGATGCCTGCCGAGGTGTGCTGCATCGCCAGCTCCGCCGACAGCTGACTATAGCGCTCGGGGGAATGCACCCAGGCGAAGTAGCGGCAGCCCGCCTCGTAGAGCTGTGGGAAAAAGACCTCGCCGCCCCAGCGGGCGGCGTCGGCCCAGAGGCCGCTTATGTGGGTGTTATCATTGAGTACTTTGCTGCATTTCTCCTGCCGCAAAAGCTCCAGCAGCTTGAGCGCGCCTTCCATCGCGGAAGCATCGTCGAGGTTGCCCTGCCAATGCAGCTGCAGCCAGTCGTGGATATAGTCGTAGTTAATGGTAAGCGAGGGTGCTTCGTGTAGGGTGCGGTGGGCCATGGTAAGACTATAACAGAGCAGATACGGACAAGGCCACCGAAAGGTTAGCGCCACCAGCCGGGGTGTTGCTGGGCGAGGCAAGCCAGCCCGGGAAGAAAAGCGTCGGGAGAGGGGCTGGAAAAAAAGATGCCGGCTGTTTTTCACTTGGAAAAACAGCCGGCTGTAAAGGCTTTAGGGCCAAGTAGCCACGAGCAGATTCGAACTGCTATCAAGCGTTTAGGAAACGCCTATTCTATCCCTTGAACTACGCAGCCATGCCGCAAAGTTAAGAACGCCGGTGCCTCGACTGCTTCCGGCCCTGCTTTTTCTTCTGCATTAAGATTTGTAGAGCAGCACAATGCCAAAAGAGAGAACCGTGAGGATAAGGCCAACCATAAACACGGTGTAGCTGGTGCGCAGCAGGCCGTACTTGCGCGAGAGTACCTCGCCGAGGTAGTACACGTCGGTCACCATGTTGGTGTAGAGGCCTTCCTTTTGCTGCATGAGCTCGCGGATGCCCTGCTGGAAGTTGTCGAGGCTGAGCTTGGTAAAGTTGCCGAAGAAAAGCAGGTTTACGCGGCGGTTGGTGGCAATCTGGGGGCTGCGCTTCAGCCACTTGAAGCTGGTTACGTCGGGCTGGGCCGACAGAATGGCGGTAATAACGGAGGCCAGCGAGGTAAGAATCAGAATGCCCATGGGAATGGCCAGCACCGGGTTGCGGGTGAAGGCCGGGCCCAGGGAAGAGGTTTTGGCGCCCAGGTAAGTAATAATAATGGAGAGAAGCACCGCATTAAGCGAAATCATCATGCTGGCCTTTTTGTCGGCCATGTCCGAAAGCTTGATGTGGTTGTTGTACATGGTGCGGAACATGGTTTCGACGCCGCGCTTGGGGTCGGCGAAGGTGCCGTTCAACTCTTCATCTTTCTTCTTGGCTTTCTTCTCCGTCTTTTTAAGCTGGTCGCGCTGTTCCTTGATGTTGGCCTTAAACTGCTTGCGGTAGCGCTCCTTGCCTACTTCGGAATAGTACTTATGGGCCGACATAAAGGCCAGCTGCAGGTCGGCCCAGTCGGGGCTGGAGTAGGTTTTGCCCAGCACCAGCTCCCACTCCGTGCGCAGCAGCTCGGCGGTAGAGCGGAAGTCGTCGGCGGCAAGGTTGCTCATGTCGGCATCCACCAGCAGCTCCTGCAGCTCGGTGTCGGGCTTTTCGTCGCGGTGCGTGGCTTTGATAATGTCTTTTATCAGCTGGATTCGCCCGGGGTTTATCTTTTTTTCGGCTAGCCAGGCGGCGGCGCGCTCCATGGAGCGAAACTCGTGGCCGTCGTACACATCGAGGTAGCCGGTATCGTGAAACCAGGCCGCCAGCAGCAGCGCTTCGGTGTCGTCGGCGCTGAGCTTGGCGGCGGCGGCCAGGATGCGGCATTCCTTTACCACGGTTTCGGTGTGGCGCAGCGAGTGGTAGGTAAGCGTGGCCGGCAGCTCCGCTTCAAACAAGGCCGTTACATAGGCTTTGGCTTCTTTCACCAGCGGCGAAGCTTCGGCTTTGGGGGCTTTGCCGGGCTTAGCAGCCGGGCTTTCCGTAGCCTGGGAATCGTTGGGGGCAGGTGTGGAAGCAGCCGGCTCTGCCGCCGCCGCCAGTGGCAGGGTGGCGACCGGGCTAGCGCCGGGCGTGAGGTGGGCAGGCGCGGGGGTAGGGTTTTCCATCTGGGGTAAAGACAAGGCAGACCAAATAGTTTTCTGCCAACCGGCTTTGAACGCGAACCAGGGGGCAGAAGTTGAAAAGGCCGCCGTGCGGCACCTGCCTGCCTGCCCCAAGCCAGCGTGACCATACCAAGCAGAGCAGGGGAGGGGCAAGGCAGGCAGCTGGCTTAACCGCGCTACCGCCCTTTGCGTACCATGCCATTACCAAGGCTACAGCCGTGTGCACGATGCCCATTTGGGAATTGTCGGCCAGGGCCTTGTTCTGCTTACCCATTCTTGTATGTCCTTACTTTTCCGCCTTCGTTCCGCGCTGCTTTGCGCGGCTTGTGCGTTGCCCCTTCATCTGCTAGCCCAGGGCGAGTCTGACCAGAACCCCCATTACTCGCGGCCCAACTACCGCCGGGAGGCTACCGGCTGGCAGGCCAAGACCCCGCCCGACAGCACCCGCATCCGCTACTCCGTCTTTCTGATTGGCGACGTAGGCAAGCCCGCCGATACCAAAGACGGTGGCGAGCCTTCCCTCAACTTCCTGCACAAGCAGATTCTGGCTGCCGGCGCCAAAAGCACCACCGTCTACCTCGGCGATAACATCTACAACTACGGCCTGCCCGAAGAGGGGGCCTACGACCGCCAGGTGTCGGAAGAGCGCATCATTGCCCAGCTCGACGTCTTTAAAGGCTACCAGGGCGAGAAGTACATGATTCCCGGCAACCACGACTGGAAGCAGGGCCTGCCCGGCGGCCTGGCCCAGGTAAACCGCGAGCAGCGCTTTGTGGAAGACTACCTGGCCAAAGACACGGTCAACTTCCGCTACACCGGCGACTTCTTCACCCCAGCCAACGGCTGCCCCGGGCCCTACGAGGTGCGCCTGCAGGATAATATTGTGCTGATTACCATCAACTCGCAGTGGTTTCTGACCCAGCGCAGCGAGCGTCCTTTTGGCTCCGACAGCGGCTGTGGGGTAGAAGACGAAGCCGATTTCTTCACCCAGCTTGATGACATCATTGCCCGCAACCAGGACAAGCACATCATGGTGGTGGGCCACCACCCGCTGTACTCCGACGGCGTGCACGGCGGCTACTTCACCCTGGCCGACCACCTCTTCCCCATCAGCATCGTGTACAAGTACGCGTTTCTGCCCTTGCCCGTCATTGGCTCCATTTATCCGTTTGCCCGCAAGTACGGCGGCATCAGCCAGGACATTCCCCACCCGCTCTACCAGGGCTATAAAAAAGGACTGGAGGAGATTTTCAATAAGTACCCCAACGTGGTGTATGCGGCCGGGCACGAGCACAACCTGCAGTACTTCAAGGAAGGCGCTACGCACTACATCGTGAGCGGCTCGGGCTGCAAAACCCAGCACGTGAAGCCCGGTGCCGGTGCCGGGGCGCTGTTCTCCGACAAGGAAAAGGGCTTTGCCCGGGTGAACTACTACGACGACGGGCAGGTATGGACCGAGTACTATGTGCCCCAGGGCAAAGGCGAAACGGCCCGGCTGGTGTTCCGCACCCCACTGTACCGCGAGCTTGGCCGGGGCGGGGGCCTGGCGACAGGGGCCGGGAAGCCGGCGCCGCGCACGCCGGAAAAGAAAAAGAAGAAAAAAGAAGAGCAGGGCGCCGGCCAGGCGCTGGTGGTGCCCGCCAGCCGGCCTTCATTTGCTGACAGCACCGTGACGCTGGCCATCAACCCCCGCTACAACAAGCGCAGCGGCCTGGGCCGGCTGTTTCTGGGCAACCACTACCGGAAAGAATGGGCCACGCCGGTGCAGTTTCCCGTGCTCGACCTGGCCCGGGCCAAAGGCGGGCTTATGCCTTATAAAGTGGGAGGCGGCAAGCAAACCGCTTCCCTGAAGGTGCGCAACGAGGAAGGCCACCACTTCACCCTGCGCGGCATCGACAAGGACCCCGCGGCGGTGCTGCCGGAAGCCCTGCGCACCGGCGCCGCCAAAGACATTCTGCAGGACCAGATTTCGGCCCAGCACCCGTTTGCTTCCTTTGCCATACCGCCACTGGCGGCGGCGGCCGGCATTTTGCACACCAACCCCACGCCGGTGTTCATTCCCCAAGACCCCCTGCTGGGCCAGTACTTCGACCGGTTTGCCAACCTGCCCGCGGCACTGGAAGAAGACGCCAAAGACGACCAGAGCAACGTGGCCAGCCTGGGCTACGCCAAAAACCTGGTGAGTACCGAAAAGGTGATTGAGCGCCTGCTCGACGACAACGACAACAAAGTAGATGCCGTGGCCTTTGCCCGCTCCCGCCTGTTCGACATGTGGGTGGGCGACTGGGACCGGCACGAAGACCAGTGGCGCTGGGCCGAGAAAAAAGACAAGGACGGCGACCGCACCTTTACCGCCGTTCCCAAAGACCGCGACATCGCCTTTTTTAAAGGCGACGGCCTGTTGCCCTGGCTGATTAGCCGGCGGTTTGCGGTGCGAAACTTTCAGAACTTCGGCTACGACTATGCCGACTACAAGGGGCTTAACCTGACGGGCATGGCCAACGACCGGGTGTTTCTGGGCAGCGTTACCCGGCAGCAGTGGGTGGAGCAGGCGCAATACATGAAAACCCAGCTCACCGATGAGGTGATTGAGAAAGCATTCCGGGAGCGCTGGCCCAAAGCCATCTACGACCTGCACGGCCCCGAAATTGTGGCCAAGCTCAAGAAGCGCCGCGACCTGCTGCCCGACGTGGCCGCCAAGTACGCCGACGTGCTGGCGCAGGTGGTGGAGGTGCGGGGCTCCGAGAAAAACGAGAAGTTCGTAGTGCAGCGCCTTAAAAACGGCGATGCCCGCGTGACGGTGCGCAAAATCAACAAAGAGGGCCGCCTCACCAAAACGCTCTACGACCGGGTGCTGGAGCACAAAGTAACCGACGAAATCCGCCTGTATGGCATCAAGGGCAACGACGTCTTTGACATCCGGGGCGAGGCCGGCAAAGGCATCAAGATTCGCGTTATCGGGGGCAGCGAGCGCGACAGCATCGTGAACCGCAGCAACGTGAGCGGCATCGGCAACAAGCTGCAGATTTACGATGCCGATACCGGCAACGTGATTGTGGCCGGCAAAGACGCCCGCCTGCGCCTGGAGCACGGCACCGACGTAAGCCGCTACGACCGTCCGCTGCGCTCCGACCTCAAGGACTACCGCCTCAACTACACCGGGCCGGCCCTCTACTTTGGCTTTAACATCGACGACGGCATTCTGGTGGGCGGCGGCATCACGCACCGCCGCTACGGCTTCCGCCGCGCGCCGTTTTCGTCGGAGCAAACCCTGGTGGCCAACGTGGCCCCGGCCCGGGAGGCTTTCAACATCCGCTACACCGGACAGTTTACGCGGGTGTTCGGCAAAAACGACCTGCGGGTGGTGGCACAGTACTACGGGCCGCAGCTGCTTTACAACTTTTTCGGCCTGGGCAACAACACGCCCAACCTGGCCAATGAGGACCCTACCGTGGAACGACCCACGGTGCGCACCGTCAATGAGGACTACCGCGTGCGCTTCGACCGGATTTACGTGGCCCCCACGCTGGAGCGTAACCTCTTCAGCTTCCTGAAAATGGGCTACGGCCCGCAGTTCGACCGGTTCCGCATCGAAAAGAGCCCCATCGGACGCATTATTGCCGACAGCATCGGCGTGGACAAGGGCCTGTACGAAAACCGCCGCTTTGGCATCCGCAACTCCGACTTTCAGGCCAACACCTACCTTGGGGGGCTGCTTTACTTCAACCTCGACGCCAGCTCCTCGGCCCGCAACCCGCGTATTGGCATCCGCTGGTACAACGAGGGCCAGTACAACTGGCAGCTCAACGGCGAGAAGCTCAACTTCGGCCGCCTCACCTCCGAAATCCGCTTTTACCTGACCCCCAACTTCCCCTTCCGGCTTACCTATGCCGGCCGCATCGGGGCTGCGCGCAACATCGGCGACTACCGCTTCTACCAGGCCAACACGCTGGGCGGCACCACCAACCTGCGGGGCTACCGCCGCACCCGCTTCTCCGGCCGCTCCTCGGTCTACACCAATTTTGAGGCCCGCCTGGAGCTGTTCCGGTTTAATGCTTACCTGTTTCCCGGCCGCGCGGGCGTTCTAGGCCTGGCCGACTTTGCCCGCGTATATTCCGACAACGACCGGCGCTCGGGACTCAGCGCGTTCCACTCGGGCTTTGGAGGGGGCATTTACTTCGACATTCTGCAACAGGCCGTTATTAACGCTACCTATTCGGTGGGAGAAGAAAAGCTATTCTTTGTAGGCTTTGATTTCCTGTTCTAGGCGCCTTAGCGCTTGGTTAGGCCGCGGGCATTCAAGGTGCTGAATAGCAGTGGTTAAGTTGATGGATTTGCAAAAGCCCTGGCTGTGGAGCCAGGGCTTTTTTTGTGTCGCTACACAGAAATCAGGCTTGCAAGCAATAAAAGAATGCGAAAGAAGATTTTGTCAAATTTCAAAAAAAGACAACTTGTCAATTAACAAGTTCGTAAAGGCGCTTCATTCGAATTTTGGCAATAAAATTCGGGTTTTTGACAACTGTTTCCAACTGATTTCGGCAAACAGACGTTTGATTTTGCAAAATGTGCTTTGGATTAAGTAAATTTTTATTTGTTTTGCATTCTGAGCTATTCACACAATTTCTTTTTTTCTCCTCTTTTCCCATTCCCCATACCCATGAACAAACTTTACATTGCGGCACTAGCCCTCACCGGGTTCGCCACTACCTTCTCAGCCCAGGCCCAGGAAGGCCGCGCCTCCCTTGCCAATCCTGCTTCCGCTGTGCTCGGCCGTAACTGCGCCACCATGGAAGTGTACGAAGCCCAGATTGCTGCCGACCCCGCCCGGGCCCAGCGCCTGGAGGCCATTGAAGCCCAGACCAAGCAGTATCTCGCCCAGCCGGCCGTGATGCAGCGCCTGACGGCAGGCACCATCGTTACCATTCCGGTAGTAGTGCACGTGGTGTACAACACGGCTTCCCAGAATGTGCCGCAGTCGCAGATTGATGCGCAGATTCGGGTGCTGAATGAAGACTTTGCCAAGACCAACCCCGATGCCGGCCTGGTTCCCTCGGCCTTTGCCGGCTCGGCAGCCGCCACCAACGTACGCTTCGTGCTGGCTAAGCGCGACCCCAACGGCAATGCAACCACGGGCGTGGTGCGCCGCTCCACGAAAACCCGCTCCTTCAGCAGCAACGACTTTGTGAAGTATACCAGCAAAGGCGGCAGCGATGCCTGGCCGGCCGGTCAGTACATGAACCTCTGGCTGTGTAACCTGGGGCAGGGCCTGCTGGGCTACGCCCAGTTTCCCGGTGGCAACCCTGCTACTGATGGCATTGTATGCCTGTTCTCTTCGGTGCCCGGCGGCACGGCCTCCAACTACAACGGTGGCCGCACGGCCACGCACGAAGTAGGCCACTGGCTGAACCTGCGCCACATCTGGGGCGATGCTACCTGCGGCAACGACTTCGTGAGCGACACGCCCACCCAGCAGACCAGCAACGGCGGCTGCCCGGCCTTCCCCCACGTAACCTGCTCCAACGGCCCCAGCGGCGACCAGTGGATGAACTACATGGACTATACCTATGACCGTTGCATGTACATGTTCACGTATGGGCAGAGCGACCGGATGGATGCTCTGTTTGCCACCGGTGGCGCCCGTGCCTCGCTGCTGACGTCGCTGGGCGGCACGGCCCCGCGCTTCAGCGTAACGACCACGCCCGTAGCCATGTACCCCAACCCGGCTACCGAGGTGCTGCACCTCTCGCTGCCCGCCGATGCTGACGCCGCTGCCACTTCGGTGCGCGTGTACGACCTGCGCGGCCATGAGATGACCCAGGCCCGCTACGATGGCCACGGCGACGTGCAGGTAAGTGCCCTGCCCAAAGGCCTGTATTACCTCACCATCGCCAACGGTACTCAGGTATCGCACCAGCGCTTCGAGAAGGAGTAAGCAGGGAAGCGCCCGCCAGGCACCGGCCGCACTGATAGTTCCGGTTTGAGCCGGCGGCCCCGCAGCTTCTGACTTCCAAGTTAGTTCCCAAGCCTGACGCATAGACCAGGAAACGCCAGCATAAAGGCGTAAAGCCTAAGCCTTAAATGCGGAATTACCCACAAAAAGCCAGAATTTTTAACAAAATTTTGGCTTTTTGTGGGTAAATGGATTAATATCTAGCAATAATGGTGGTTTTGTTGAATTGTTTTCAATAGATTCGCCCCTCACTTGCAGCTCTCTATTCTCCCAACCATTCTCAACCCATTTCCCATTCTCACCCTTTACGCATGAAAAAAACCTTTTACTCGGTAATGCTTGGCCTTGCAGGGCTGGCTTTCTCTTCTTCGCCGGTACAGGCTCAGGATGCTCACAAGCCCGGCCGTAACTGCGGCAGCATGGACGTGCTGGCTACCCAGCTGGCCCGGGACCCCTCCCTGGCCCAGCGCATGGCCAGCATCGACAACCAAGCCCTGCAGTATGCTGCTCAGCAGGCTAACCTGGGCCAGCGGACTTCGGCCGTTACGATAACCATTCCGGTGGTCGTACACGTGCTCTACAACACCACGGCCCAGAACGTTACCGATGCTCAGATTGCCTCCCAGATTGACGTTCTCAACGAAGACTTCCAGAAGCTGAACGCGGACGTTACGAAAACCCCCTCTGCTTTTGCCGGCTCGGTGGCCGATGTAGGTATTGCTTTTACTCTGGCCAAGCGCGACCCCAATGGCAATGCTACCACTGGCATTACCCGCAAGCAGGTAACCCAGACTTCCTGGGGCACCGACGACAAGATGAAGAGCAGCACCACGGGCGGCACCAACGCCTGGAACACCAGCCAGTACCTCAACATCTGGGTGTGTAACCTGAGCGGCGGCGTACTCGGCTACGCGCAGTTCCCCGGCGGCGCGGCCGCTACCGATGGCGTAGTAATTCTGACCACCGGCTTCGGCCGCTACGGCTCGGCTGCTGCCCCCTTCAACCTGGGCCGCACGGCCACGCACGAAGTAGGCCACTGGCTGAACCTGCGCCACATCTGGGGCGATGCTTCCTGCGGCAACGACTATGTGAGCGACACGCCCACCCAGCAGACCAGCAATACCGGCTGCCCCACCTTCCCCAAGCGCACCTGCGGCAACACCACCAACGGCGACATGTTCATGAACTACATGGACTACACCGACGACGCCTGCATGTACATGTTCTCAAACGGGCAGAGCAGCCGCATGAATGCCCTGTTTGCCACCGGTGGCGCCCGCGAGTCTTTGAAAACCTCCCTCGGCGGAACGCCTCCCTCCACCAGCACCTGCGCCACCCCCACCGGGTTGGCAGCCAGCAGCATCGGCAGCACTTCGGCTACGGTATCATGGGCCGCTGCTTCGGGCGCTGCGTCCTACAACCTGCAGTACCGCGTATCGGGTGCTTCTACCTGGACCACGGTCAACCAGACCGGCACCAGCCGGACCCTGTCGGGCCTGACGGCCAGCACCACCTACCAGTACCAGGTGCAGACGGTGTGCAGCGGCAGCAGCAGCGCCTACAGCGCGGCGGCTTCGTTTACTACTACCAGCGGCACGGTGGCTTATTGCGCCAGCAAGGGTAGCAGCGTAACCTATGAGTGGATTGACCTGGTGCAGCTGGGCTCCATCAACCGCAGCTCGGGTGCTGATGCCGGCTATTACAACGGCACGGCGCTGAGCACTGGTCTGACTGCCGGAACCACCAACACCATTTACTTCTCGGCCGGCTTCTCGGGCACAGCTTACACCGAGTACTTCAAAGTATACATCGATTACAACAAGGACGGCGACTTTATTGACGCTGGCGAGCTGGTGGTATCGGCAGCCGGCAGCACCTCGGCCAGCACCCGCTCGGCCAGCTTCACGGTGCCAACCACGGCCCGCAACGGCTCGACGCGCATGCGGGTGGTGATGAGCGACAACTCGGCCACCACCAGCTGCAACAGCTACAGCTACGGCGAAACGGAAGATTATACCGTCAGCATCAGCGGCGGCGCGGCTCGCACTTCGGTGGCTATTGCAGCCGGTGAGTCCAATACCTACTCGCTGTATCCCAACCCCGCCAGCGATGTGCTCAACATCGTGCGCCCGCTGAATGCTGCCAGCCAGGAAACGGCGCTGACCGTGCGCGTGTACGACCTGCGCGGCTCGGAAGTACGGGGCCTGTCGTTCGACGGCAGCAAGCTCAACGTCGCTTCGCTCAACAAAGGCATCTACATGCTCACGGTGAGCGATGGAACTACTACCTCGCACCAGCGTTTTGTGAAAGAGTAGTTTTAACTCATACTGTTACGGAAAAGGTCTGCCGGTTTCGGCAGGCCTTTTTTATTTTACCCCACGGGGCCGGGCTCCTCTGGCCAGCACTGCCGCCCCGGCTTTTCCTGAAAAACCTTTCCTTCGCTCAATAGTAAAACCAGCCAACGCTTTACCATCCGCATGAAAACCCTGTACCTACTCCGCCACGCCAAATCCAGCTGGAACTTCGATGAGCTCAGCGACCAGGAGCGCCCCCTGAACGACCGCGGCCGCGACGACGCCCCGCGCATGGGCCAGGCCCTGGCCAAGCGGGATATCAAGCCCGACTTGATGGTGAGCTCGCCGGCTGTGCGGGCCCTGAGCACTGCGGTGCTGGTAGCCCGCGAGCTCGATTACCCGCACAACAAGATTGTGGTGGAGCCTAGCATCTACCAGGCCGAAGTCGACGACATCATCGACATCATTCACAAGCTGCCCGACTCGGCCAGCTCGGCTATTCTGGTGGGCCACAACCCCACTTTTACCGATACGGTGAATGAGCTTTCGCCTTCTTCCATCAATGAGATGCCCACCGCCGCGGTGGTGTGCCTGCGCTTCGACTGCAAGCGCTGGGAAGACGTAAGCCGGGCCAATGCCGAGTTCTACTTTTACGACTACCCCCGGAATGTTAATTAAAAATTAAAAATTAAGAATTAAAAATTGTTTCTGTAGTAGAAGCCGACTTTGCTGGCTTGGCTGCGTAAATGCCCACGGGGCTGCTCCCGCGTGGGTTTAGCTGGCTCATGGCCGGTGCTATCCATTTTTAATTTTTAATTCATAAATTTTAATTGACTTGAAAACGCTTTCCCGTGACTTAAGCTGGCTGCGCTTTAATGCGCGGGTGCTGCAGGAGGCCCAGTGTGCGGAAGTGCCCCTGCTGGAGCGCCTTAAGTTTCTGGCCATCTTCTCCAGCAACCTCGATGAGTTTTTCAAGGTGCGGGTGGCCACCATCCGCCGGCTTACCAAGCTGAAAAAGAAAACCCGGGCCCAGCTCGATGAGCGACCCAAGCGCCTGTTGCGGGCCGTGCTGGCCGAAGTAGACCGGCAGCAGGAAGCCTTTGGCGCCACGTTTCGGGAAATGCTGCTGCCGGCCCTGAATCAGGAGCGCATTCACCTCCTCAACGAATCGGAGCTCAGCGACCCGCAGCGGCAGTGGGTGCTGGAGTATTTCCGCAGCCAGGTGCGCGACCTGCTCTCGCCCATTGTGCTCGATGAAACCCTGCACCACCTGTTCTTGAAGGACCAGGCGGTGTATATGGCCTTTTTCCTGGCGGGCGCCCGAGGCAAAAAGGGCAAGCCCAATGCCGAGCGCGTGCTGCTGATGGAGCTGCCCACCAAGCGCCACGGGGGCCGCTTCGTGCGCCTGCCCGATGAAGGAGCAGCGCGCAACGTCATTTTCCTCGACGATGTAATTCGCGTGGGTGCAGCCGAGCTGTTTCCGGAGTACGAGCAGGTGCAGGCCCACACGCTCAAGCTCTCCCGCGACGCCGAGCTCGACATCGAGGAAGAAGTGTCGGGCAACCTGATGGCCAAAATCCGCAGCAGCCTGGGCAAGCGCGAAACCGGCTACCCCGCCCGCCTGCTCTACGACCCCGAGCTGCCCCAGGAAGTGCTGCAGGCTATCAAAGACAAAACGGGCATCGGCGACGAAGAGCTGGTGCAGGGCGGGCGCTACCACAACTTCCGCGACTTTTTTGGCTTTCCCGACTTTGACGAAGCAACGTTTAGCTACCCCGAATGGCCGGCCTTGCCGCACCCCACGCTGCCCCGCACGGGCAGCCTGCTCGATGCCATTGCCCGGCGCGACCACCTGCTGCACCCGCCTTACCAGTCGTTCGACTACGTAACCCGCCTGCTGCGCGAAGCGGCCGACGACCCGGCCGTGACCGAAGTGCACATCACCCTGTACCGCGTAGCCAAGAAGAGTGCCGTTACCAAAGCCCTGCTGAAAGCCGCCAAGAAGGGCAAGCAGGTGACCGCCGTAGTGGAGCTAAAGGCCCGGTTCGACGAGGAGTCGAACCTGTACTGGGCCGAGAAGCTGCAGCGGGCCGGGGTGCGCGTAATGTTTTCGCCCCCCGAGCTGAAGGTGCACAGCAAGCTGCTGCTCATTACGCGCCGTGAAGAAAGCCAGGCCCCCCGCCACTACGCCTACCTCAGCACCGGCAACTTCAACGAAGCCACCGCCACGCTTTACACCGACCACGGCCTGTTCACGGCCCACGAAGGACTGACGCAGGAAGTGGCGGCCGTATTCGACTACCTGCTCGACCTGCGCCGGCAGCCCACGCTGGAGCACCTGCTGGTGGCGCCGTTTGGCTTGCGCAACGGGCTGTATAAGCTGATTGAGCGCGAAATGCGGCAGGCCCGCAAGGGCAAGGAGGCCTACATCCTGGCCAAGATGAACTCCCTGCAGGACCTGGACATGATTGCCAAGCTCTACGAAGCCAGCCAGGCCGGCGTGCGCATCGAGCTCATTGTGCGGGGCATAGCCTGCCTGCTGCCCGGCCAGCCCGGCCTGAGCGAGAACATCAGCCAGCGCGGCATTGTAGACCGCTACCTGGAGCATGCCCGGGTATATGTATTTGCCAACGGCGGCGAGGAAAAAGTTTACGTCTCGTCGGCCGACTGGATGACGCGCAACCTGGACCGGCGCATAGAAGTGGCCTTTCCGTTGCTCGACGAGCACATCCGCGCCGAAGTGCGCCACCTGCTCGACCTGCAGCGGCAGGACAACGTGAAGGCCCGCGACTTCGACAACAACTACCTGCTGCCCCAGGCCGGGCAGCCCCGCATCAGAGCCCAGGAGGCCACTTACAAGTGGCTGAAAGGTCTGAAAAGGCAGGCGGCCCCACGTAAGGCGGCCACCCGGCCCAAGAAGGCGGAGTAGCAAGCCGCCGCAGCTGGCGCCTTGTACTGCGCAGAAATACCTAGCGGCGAACGCCGGATTTCTCCAGCAGCTTGCGGGGCGGGGTAATAAACAGCTCCAGGCTGGCGTAGGGAATGCTGCCCAGATGGGAGTCGATGATTTTTTCGCGGTCGGCGTTGATGCGGTCAAAGGCATCGAAGGCGTAGTTGTAGCGGTAGCCCGCTTCGGCGCCCAGCCACAGAAAGCTCAGCAGCTCGCGCTCCCAGCGCAGGCGGAAGCGCACCTCGGTTTCGCGCAGCTCCAGCGAGTTCAGCGCTACCTTGTCGGGCTGCCCGGAGCGCACCAGCGGCGTGCGCAGGCGAATGATATAGCTCAGGCCCTCCACGGAGTAGCCGGTATAAAAGATGGAGTTGGGCGAGGCGTTGTAGCGCAGGGTGACGCGAGCCGGAAACAGGGCTTCCACCCCCCAACGGTCGTTGAAAGTGCGGTTGTAGAGCAGGGCCGGATACAAGCTGAGGCGGCCAAAGGTATAGCCGTACTGAAAGCCCAGGCCCCAGGAAAAGCGTGGGCTGCGCTTCCAGCCATAAATGCCTTCGGCCGAGTAGCGCAGGTAGTCGGAGCGGCTCAGCTCGTCGGAGGTGTAGTCGCCGCTGAGCTCGCCTTTCACCCGCAGCAGGTACCAGTGCACCTCGTCGACGGGGCGCAGCACCACCAGCTGCGTGGCCAGGCTTTTGAGCCCCTTGTTTTCGATGTTGTCGTAGAGCTCGTAGTTGGCCGGTCGGCTGGCAAACTGAAACTCTTCCCGCTCGTAGCTCACCCCAACCACCATCTTAAGGTGGGGGCGGTTCCAGGCCGGAATGTAGCCCTTAATGGAAAGGCGGGCATTTTTGGTGGCGTCGGTGGAGAAGTCATTCAGCCCATCGACCTTGGCCGTCGACGATACATTGAACCGAGGCATGCGCTCGTAGCGCACAATCAGGCCCTTGCTGGGGCCCATGCCCAGCACCGAGGGATTGGCAAACCGCTGGGCGTTGGGGTCTGAGACTGTATCGGCTGGGGCCGGGGCGGGGGGCGGAAACACGCGGGGCTGCTGGGCCCACGCAGCCGGGCTTAAACCCAGGATTAAGAGAAAGAAAAGCAGGTGGCGGAAAGGCATAAAGAAAGGGTCTGCTCGCTATTGAGCAGACCCCGTTCCATACGCGAAACGCAGCTGAATGGCTACGCGCACTTTCTTATTGCATGTTCAGGGCAAGCAGCCTCTAAGCCCCGCTGTTTTCCTGGGATGCGTAAGGAAAGCGCTGCTCGTTGAGCGCCGTTACCCGCTTTACTATCAATTCGCGCAGCTCGTCGATGTTGCTGCGCTGCTGGGCCGATACAAACACCACCGGGTCGTGCAGCTTGGCCATGTAGGTGGCCTGCAGCTGGGCCAGGGGCGGGCGCGGGGCGCTGTCGTCGTCCTCGGCCTCCCGCACTTCGCCAAACGGGTCTTCCTGTTGGTCGTCGGGGGTGTACTGGTCGATTTTGTTGAATACCAGCAGCGTGGGCTTGTCGGCTGCGCCGATGTCGGAGAGCGTATCGTTCACCACCTGAATCTGCTCCTCGAAGCCGGGGTGGGAGATGTCCACTACGTGCAGCAGCAGGTCGGCCTCGCGAATCTCGTCGAGCGTGCTTTTGAAGCTCTCAATGAGGCGGGTGGGCAGCTTGCGGATAAACCCGACGGTGTCGGACAGCAGGAAGGGCGTCTGGCCCAGCACAATCTTGCGGGTGGTGGCGTCGACCGTAGCAAAGAGCTTGTTTTCGGCAAACACGTCGGCCTTGCCCAGCAGGTTCATCAGCGTGCTTTTGCCCACGTTGGTGTAGCCCACCAGGGCCACGCGCACCAGCCCGCCCCGGGCTTTGCGCTGGGTCTGGCTTTGCTTGTCGAGGTCTTCGAGCTTGTCTTTGAGGAAGGCAATCCGGTCGCGCACCACGCGGCGGTCGGTTTCGATTTCGGTTTCCCCCGGGCCCTTCATGCCCACGCCCCCGCGCTGCTTGTCCAGGTGAGTCCAGAGACCGGTGAGGCGGGGCAGCAGGTACTGGTACTGGGCCAGCTCTACCTGGGTGCGGGCCGTGGCCGACTTGGCGCGCAGGGCAAAGATGTCGAGAATGAGCAGGGAGCGGTCTACAATCTTCACCAGCAGCTCGGCTTCGAGGTTGCGCAGCTGGGAGGGCGAGAGGTCGTCGTCGAACACCACCATGCTGATGCCCTCGTGCTGCACGTAGGCCTTGATTTCGGCCAGCTTGCCCTCGCCCACGTAGGTGCGGATATCGGGCTTTTCGAGTCGCTGGATGAAGCGCCTGGTAGCGGTGGCGCCGGCGGTTTCAATCAGAAAAGCCAGCTCGTCGAGGTACTCGTTGGTTTGGGCGTCGCTTTGCCGGCGGGGCGGTACGCTCACCAGCACGGCAGTTTCCTGCTCCTGGCCGGTTTGGTAGGTGCCGGTGTTGGGGTCGCGGGCCAGCGGCTTGCCGGCGCGGGGGTTGTCGTTGCCGTAGTGCCGGGTGCTGCCGCCGGGCTGGCGGCCGCCCGAGGATGGTTTTTTTGCCATGGGAAGAACAGAAGGGTGTAAGGGCCACCGCAGCCAGGGCAGCCCGGAAAGGTGCAAGGTATGAAAACTGTTAGTCGACGAAGCGCCTCGTCGGGCTGGTGTTGTCAATACGAATGCGGCGCAAAAGCGGCCAGACGCAAAAGCAGGGCGGCATTCTCCGGACAACAAAAAAAGCTGCTGAATCCATTCAGCAGCTTTTTAAAGGGCTACAGCAGCGAAAGCTAGGGCGTAGCGCCGCCGCTGCTGCTGCCGATGCTACCACCAAACTGCGGGCGGGCAGGGTCGGTAAAGCCACCACCTGAGGTGCCAACGCTGCCGCCAAACATGGGGCGGCTGGGGTCCTGGCTCGTCGCGGGCGGGTCGGTGCTGTTCGGGCAGCAGGTTGCTGCTGTGGCGGGGCTGGCGGCAAAAGCAGCAGTCAGCCAAGCCAGGGCGCCCAGGCATAACAACTGGCGGAAATGATTCATACAGAAAGGAAAAAGTGAGAAGCATGCCCAATGTTATTCAAAATTCTGAATCTGGCAATTCTTATTCTCTGCTTGTTCCTTAGCGTAGGGTAAGCGAATACGCTACTATCTGTTGAATCTGCACTTCCGAGAGGGTTTTCTTGAAGGAAGGCATCTTGCCAAATCCGTTGGTTACCAGGTAAGCGCGGCCGTAGGCATTGAGGTTGCTCTTGGTCAGGTCGTGGGCGCTGCTGAGGCCTTTGCGGCCGTTGGCACCATGGCAGGGGGCGCAGTTTTTCTGGTACAGCACCTGGCCGGCGGGTGGCCCGGCCCAGGCCGCGGCGCCCGGAGTCAGGGAGAAGAAGAGCAGCAGGGTAGGAAGGCAAAAACGCATAGTAGTCAATAAGGTTAACAGCTGTTATGCGGTAGCTGCTGCAGTACCGGTTTTAGTTTCTGGTTTCTAGTTGCTGGTTTCTGGTTGTCGTTCTAACATGAAGCCAGAAACCAGCAACCGCCCGCTACAGCGCGCATTGCATCAGCTCGTGCGTAACAGCAGGTATTAAATCGGCCGCAAAGTTCCGCGTTTGTGCAGGAATAGCGAAGCCGGGGCATAAGCGGCCAACTGCTATGCCCAACCGGCCGTAATGCCGACCTTTGTCGTTCTTCTCAACCTTCTTCCTTTTCCCTTGCGCGTCGCCATTGTAATTAATACCAGCTGGAACATCTGGAACTTTCGGGCCAGTTTGGTGCGGGCCCTGCAGGCCGCCGGCCACGAAGTGCTGGCCATTGCGCCACCCGATGACTATTCCAGCCGGCTGGAAACCGAGCTCGGCTGCCGCTACGTGCCCATTCTGATGGAAAACAAGGGCACCAACCCGGTGAAGGATGCCCTGCTTACCCGGCGCTTCTACCAGATTTACAAGCGCGAAAAGCCCGATGTGGTGCTGCACTACACCATCAAGCCCAATATCTACGGCAGCCTGGCGGCCCGGCTGGCCGGCATTCCCAGCATCAACAACGTGAGTGGCCTGGGCACGGTGTTTATCGTGAAAAACTTCGTGAGCAAGGTGGCGCTGGGTTTGTACCGCTTTGCCTTCCGTTTCCCCCACAAGGTGTTTTTTCAGAACAACGACGACCGGCAGCTCTTCCTCGAGCACGGCCTGCTGCAGCCCCGCATTGCCGACCTGCTGCCGGGCTCCGGCGTCGACACCCACAAGTTCAGCCCGGCTGCCGGTTTCACCCGCCAGCAGCCCTTTGTATTTCTGATGGTGGCGCGGGTGCTCTACGAAAAAGGCATCACCGAGTACTTTGAGGCGGCCCGCCTGGTGCGGGAGGCGGTGCCCGGCACCCGCGTGCAGCTGCTTGGCGGCCTCGACGAAGCCGGGGGCGTGGGCGTACCCCGCGCCACCTTCGAGGAGTGGCTCAAGGGCGGCGACATCGAATACCTGGGCCGCTCCGACGATGTGGCCAGCCACCTGCACCGGGCCGACTGCGTGGTGCTGCCCTCGTACCGCGAAGGCACGCCCAAAACCCTGCTCGAAGCCGCCGCCGTGGGCAAGCCCATTGTCACCACCGATGTGCCCGGCTGCCGCGACACCGTAGTGGATGGCCAGAACGGCTACCTCTGCCAGGTGCGCAGCGGCACCGACCTGGCCGCCAAGATGCTGCAGGTGCTGCGCCTGCCCGAGCCCGAGCTGCAGCGCATGGCCCAGGCCAGCCGCCAGCTGGCCGTAAGCCGCTTTGATGAGCAGATTGTGCTCAACAAGTACCTGCAGGCCATTGCCGAGATTAAGTAGCGAGTAAAAAGTACACAGCAGTGAGTGTTGCTTTACGTTCACTTGCGTATTGAACGACAGTCCGTGTTGCTCACTGCTCTCGGCTTACTACTCACTACTAAAAATTATTTTACGTAGCTGGCCAATTGGGCTAAGCCTACATTCTTTACCCCCTATGGAAGTTAAACACCACGCCCTGCCCGGGCTGATTGAGTTTGTGCCCCGCGTATTTGCCGACGAGCGCGGCGTGTTCTTCGAGTCGTTCAGCGCCCGCCTGATGGAGCAGGCCGGCGCGGTAGCCAACTGGGTGCAGGACAACCAGTCGCGCTCTAAAAAAGGCGTGCTGCGCGGCCTGCACTTTCAGCGCCCGCCTCATGCCCAGGCCAAGATGGTACGCGTAGCCCAGGGCCGGGCCCTGGATGTAGTAGTAGACCTGCGCCGCGACTCGCCCACCTACGGGCAGCACGCCAAAGTGGAGCTCAGCACTGAGAAAAGCAATGTGCTGTTTGTGCCCGCCGGCTTTGCCCACGGCTTCGTGGCCCTCGAAGACGACACCTTGTTTCTCTACAAGTGCAGCGACTACTACGCCCCAGCCGCCGAAGGCGGCCTGCACTGGAACGACCCGGACCTGGGCATAGACTGGGGCATTGAAAGCCCCCTGGTATCCGGCAAAGACGAGGAGCTGCCGGGCATCCGGGGCTTTGAAAGCCCTTTTTGAGACAATTTTCAATGAGCAATGAAAACGTGTCATTGCGAGGCGCAGCCGTAGCAATCCTTCCTCTCTGAGCGACCAACCAGGTAATATGAAAAGCTCCAACACCAGTACTGGCATTGGAGCTTTTTTACGTCTGGGTTTACCTGGTTTCTGAGTGCTAGAGGACGGATTGCCGCGCTCCACTGCGTTCCACTCGCAATGACACGTATCTTCTGCTCATTGCTCATTGCTCATTGAAAATAGCCTACAGCAGTGGCAGCAGCGTTTCCAGGGCCATGCCGCGGGAGCCTTTCACCAGTACCTGCTGGTTTTGTACCGGGTGCGTGCGCAGCCAGTCGGCGGCTTCCTCTTTGGTGGGGAAGTGGTGGAAAGGACCTTCGCTGGCCGCATCGCGCATAAAGGGGCCGATAAGCAGCGCCGTGGGCAGGGGCAAAGAGGCCAGCAGCTGGCCCAGCGCGCGGTGCTCGGCTACGGTTTCCTCGCCCAGCTCAAACATGTCGGCCAGCACCACCAGCTTGGCTTGGCCGGCGGCTACGGGGCGGGCGGCAAAGCTGCGCAGGGCGGCGGCCATGGAGCTGGGGTTGGCGTTGTAGGCGTCCAGTACCAGCTCGTTGCCTTTGTCGGTGCGCAGCAGCTGGGAGCGGTTGTTCTGCGGGTTGTAGGAAGCCAGGGCCGCGGCAATATCCGCGGTGGGCACGCCAAAGTGCTGGCCCACGGCGGCGGCGGCGGCCAGGTTGGGGAAGTTGTAGTCGCCGGTAAGCTGGGCGGCTACCTCGGTGCCATCGGCCAGGCGCAGGGCCAGGGCGGGGTCGGCGGCCAGCAGCGTGGCCGGGTAGGTGTCGGTGGGGCCGGGGAAGGTGATGCGCTGGGCCACGGGCTCGGCCAGCCCGGGCAGGCGTGGGTCCAGGGTGTTGACGAAGGCCGTGCCGCCGGTGCGGGCCAGAAAGCGGAACAGCTCGCCCTTGCCCTTGGTAATGCCTTCCTGCCCGCCAAAGCCCTCCAGGTGGGCCTTGCCGATGTTGGTGATGAAGCCGTGCGTAGGCTCGGCCC
This sequence comes from Hymenobacter saemangeumensis, assembly GCF_039541835.1. Classification (NCBI taxonomy): domain Bacteria; kingdom Pseudomonadati; phylum Bacteroidota; class Cytophagia; order Cytophagales; family Hymenobacteraceae; genus Hymenobacter; species Hymenobacter saemangeumensis. The sequence continues at coordinate 68,962 of NZ_BAABGZ010000077.1, forward strand.
ACTCGCAGTAGGCGGCAATTTCGCCCTGGTGGTTGGCGCCCATCTCAATCACGGCCAGCTCGTGCTCGGCAGGACGAAGGCGCAGCAGGGTGAGCGGCACGCCGATGTGGTTGTTGAGGTTGCCGATGGTAGCCAGCACCCGGAAGCGCTTGGCCAGCACGGCCGTGAGCAGCTCCTTGGTGGTGGTTTTGCCGTTGGAGCCGGTAATGGCCAGCACGGGAATGTGCAGCTGGCGGCGGTGGTGCCGGGCCAGCTCCTGCAGGGCCAGCAGGGTGTCGGCGGCGTAGGTGTAGCGGGCCGGGTCGCTGGCGGCCAGCTCGGCATCGTCGACCACGGCGTGGCGGGCGCCTTTGGCCAGGGCCTGGGGCGCAAAGGCAGCACCCCGGAAGCTGGGGCCGTTCAGGGCAAAGAACAGGGTGCCCGGCTGGGGCTGGCGCGAGTCGGTGCTGACCTGGCCTTCAGCAGCCAGGAAATGAGCGTAGAGCAACATGAGGGGCAGGCTGGGAAAGTAAGTGGAGGCGTAAATTGCTGCGAAGTAAGGCTTGATTTTTGCGTGCTGCGGCCGGCTTATGCTGTGTTCTCCGTGAAACCAGTTCCGAGAGCCTGAGGTTAATGCATCGGGCTGGCTATTGCACCAGCCTTCACCTTATCTATTGCACTTGTATATGCTTCGTCGCTACGCTGTTCTGTTGGGCCTGCTGGGCGCTGGGCTGGCCGCCCAGGCCCAGCCCGGAACCGAGTTTGGATTTGAGTTTCGACCGGCCGCAAAAGTAGTGCAGGGTGCCGACACCCTGCGCCACGCCTGGGCCGGCGGCATGAACACGCCCCAGTTCAGCAACATCGACCTGAACAACGACGGGCAGAGCGACCTGTTCGTGTTCGAGCGCGAAAGCTCCCGCATCTACACCTTCCTCAACCAGCCTGGGGCGGGGGGCAGTGGGCGCCGCTGGGTGTATGCCCCGCAGTACGCCAGCCTCTTCCCCAGGGACCTGAACAGCTGGGCGCTGCTGCGCGACTACGACTGCGACGGCCGCCCCGACCTGTTCACCGACAACCAGAGCGACGTGCGCGTATTCCGCAACGTGCCCGGCCCCAACGGGCTGCCGTCGTTCACGCTGGCGTCGAACCAGATTCGGTTTACCTACGGCACGGGCAGCGCCAACCTGGTGGTGGGGGGCTACAACATGCCGGCCCTGGCCGATGTGAACGGCGACGGCAAGCTCGACATCGTCACCTACGACTTCTTTGGCTCCACCGTGATGGAGCTTTACTTCAACACTTCTCCCGGCACCTGCGGCGGGGCCCTCACCTTTACCCAGGCTTCCAGCTACTGGGGAATGATTGAGGCCTGCGGCGGCTGCGCCTCCTACCGCGAGAATGGCCAGCCCTGCGTGACTGTGCCGCGCAGGCCCCTGCACACGCCGGGCCACAACATCCTGCTGCTGGACCTGGACGGCGACGGCGACCAGGACGTAATTGATGGGCTCGATGGCTGCCCCGAGCTGGTGCGCCTGCTCAACCAGGGCAACAGCCAGACGGCCAGCTTCCGCACGGCGGCTGCTACGGCCTCTTTTCCCGCCGCCAGCCCCGTGCGCATCAATACGTTCCCGGCGGCTTATTCCGTCGACGTGAACTTCGACGGCCGCGCCGACCTACTGGCCGCCCCCAACATGCTCGACAACCTGGCCGACCGGGCCAGCCTGCGCAGCAACGTGCTGCAGTATACCAACACGGCCAGCAGCGGCCCGCCCGTGTTCAGTGCCGCCGGCGTCTTTCTGCAGCCCGACATGCTTGACGTGAGCGAGGGCGCGGCCCCCGCATTTGGCGACCTCAGCGGCGACGGCCTGCCCGACATGCTGATTGGCAACCTCGGCGACAACGCCGGGGGCGTGTACCGCGCCAGCCTGGCGTACTACCGCAACGTGGGCACCCGCACCCAGCCCATCTTCAGCCTGGTTACCAACGACTACCTGTCGATTCACGGCCTGGGCTACGAGGGTCTGAAGCCGGCAATAGTCGACCTGAACCGCGACGGACGCCCGGACCTGGCTTTTTCGGGCTGGTACGCCGGCGGCAACGAGATTTTCTACCTGCTCAACACCGCGGCGGCCGGGCAGCCCGCTGCCTTCAACCTGGCTTCCATCAACACCTTTAAAGGGCGCGGGCCAGCGGGCTCGGGCATTCTGCCCTATGCCCGCAACGACAAGCCCTGCTTTACCGATGTCGACAACGACGGCTACGTCGACCTGCTCATCGGCACCAACGAGGTGCGGGAGCCAGGCATGTCGCTGCGCTACTTCCGCAACCGGGGGCGGGGGCCGCTCGACAGCGTTTTTGTGCTGGCCGACAACGACTTCGGCCGTATTCGGGCCAATGGCGCCCGGCCCTTCAACCTCAGCCCCACGGTGGCCGACTTTGATGGCGACGGCCACCCCGACCTGCTGACCACCGACAACACCGGTATCCTGCGCATGTTCGCTAACTTCCGCAGCCAGTCCAACGTGTTTCTGGAGCGCACCGACCTGCTCTACAGCAGCGTCACGGCCCAGTACGAGGCGACGGCCCTGGGCCGGGGCTTTTCCATTCATACCAACCTGGCCGCGGCCGACGTAAACGGCGACGGTGCCCCCGAGCTGTTTCTGGGCCTGCAAACCGGCGGGGTGCTCAGCTATGCCACCCGCAACCGCTCGGCCACCGGCACCCGCACCGAGGCTGCCCGTGCCCTGGCCCTGAGCGTATACCCCAACCCTGCGGCCGAAGCGGCCACTGTCGAAACCGCCGCGCCCACGCGCATCAGCCTGCTCGACCTTACGGGCCGGGTGCTGCGCGCTGCCGGGCCGGCCCAGCGCCGCCATACGCTGGCCCTGAGCGGGCTGGCGCCGGGCATCTACCTGGTGCGCGCCGAAGGCAGCGACGGTGCCGTGGCCGTCCAGCGCCTGATGGTGCGTTAAAGGCCGCAGGAAAACAGCAAGGCCGGTATTGTCTTTTCAGGAAGACAATGCCGGCCTTGTTGTGTAGCAGGCGCAGGCCTTAGGTCGTTTGTGGGTGCAGGGTGTCGACCCCCGTCAGCTCGTACTCGTCGGCATCGTTCAGGGCGGCAAACTTGCTGCGGAAGTCCTCCAGCTCGGCCCGGCGCAGGGTGCGGGTGATGCACGACTGCAGGTTGCCGGCTTGCAGCAGGTAGTCGCCGCGCATGTCAATCAGGGCCGAGTCGCCGGAATATTCCTGGCCGTGCCCGTCGCGGCCGATGCGGTTCACGCCCAGCGTGTAGCACACGTTTTCGATGGCCCGGGCGCGCAGCAGGCAAGTCCAGGCATTGCGGCGCACGGTGGGCCAGTTGGCCACGTACAGCAGCAGGTCGTAGGGTTGGGTGGCCTGGTTGCGGCTCCACACCGGGAAGCGCAGGTCGTAGCACACCAGCGGGAAGATGCGCCAGCCGCGCCACTCTTCCACCAGCCGCAGGCTGCCGGGCGTGTACACCCGCTGCTCGCCGGCCAGGGTGAACAGGTGGCGCTTGTCGTAGTAGCTCAGGCTGCCATCGGGCCGCACCCACAGCAGGCGGTTGTAGAAGGCCCCGCCTTCCTCAATGATAATGCTGCCGGTGAGCACAGCCTGCTGCCGGGCAGCATGGGCCTGCATCCACTGCACGGTGGGGCCATCCATGGTCTCGGCCAGGGCGGCGGCATCCATGGTGAAGCCGGTGGTAAACATCTCGGGCAGCACGATGATGTCGCTGGGAATAGATAGCTGCTCCAGGCGGCGGTCGATAGCCAGCCGGTTCGCGGCGGCGTCGTGCCAGTGGAGGTCGGTTTGTATCAATGAGACGGTTAAGTCATTCATTAGCAAGGATGAGTTATAAATAAATACGATGAGAGTATAACTATTTCCGGTAAAGGTCCAACATAATCCCGACTTTACCAAGCTCAGCTCCGCAGCCGGCTGGCCGCCGCCGCCAGGGTAGCCGGCTGCTTGGCAAAGCAGAAGCGAATAATTCCCTCGTCGTAGCCATCGTGGTAGAATGCCGAAACCGGTACCACGGCCACGCCTTTTTCCCGGGCCAGGTACTGGGCAAACTCCAGGTCGGCGGCCCGGGAAAATGCCTGGTAGCGGGCCAGCTGAAAGTAGCCGCCCGGTACGGCAAGCAGGTCCCAGCCCGCATCCGCCAGCAGCTCCCGGAACTGGTCGCGCTTGGCCTGGTAAAACGCGGCCAGGCCCAGGGCATGGGCATCGGTGGGGTCGGCTTCGAGGGCATCGGCCAGGGCGTGCTGCGTGGGCGTGCTCACGCTGAACGTCAGGAACTGATGCACGCGCCGCACCTCGGCCGACAGGGCCGGCGGGGCAAGGCAGTAGCCGGCTTTCCAGCCGGTGGCGTGGTAGGTTTTGCCAAAGGAGGAAATAACAAAGCTGCGCTCCCGCAGGCCCTCGTGCTGCCGGGCGCTGAGGTGCCGCAGGCCGTCGAACACCAGGTGCTCGTACACCTCGTCGCTGAGCAGAAAGGCATCGGTGCGGGCCAGCAGGCGGTAGAGCTCGGCCCAGTCCTCGGCTGAGAAAACCGCGCCGCTGGGGTTGTGGGGCGTGTTCACGATGACCAGGCGGGTGCGGGTGGAAAGCACCCGGCGCAGGGCATCCCAGTCGGGGCGGAAGTGCGGAGCCGGCAGGCGCACGTAGCGCGGCACTCCGCCCTGCAGGCGAATGGCCGGGCCGTACAGGTCGTAGGCCGGCTCCAGCACCACCACCTCGTCGCCGGGGCGCACCACGGCCGCCAGCACCGCGTACAGGCCTTCGGTGGCACCCGCCGTAATGGTTATTTCCGTGGCCGGGTCGGGCGCCGGAGCGTCGGCGTGGAGGCGGGCTACCTGGGCGGCAATGGCTTCGCGCAGCCGGGGCAGGCCGGGCATGGGCGCATACTGGTGCTGGCCGGGCATGCAGGCGCGGCGGGCCAGGGCCTGCAGCAGCTCCTGGGGCGGGTCGTAGTCGGGAAAGCCCTGGGCCAGGTTGATGGCCCCGGTTTCCTGGGCCAGCAGGGTCATCTGGGAAAAGATGCTGACGCCGACATCGGGCAGCTTGGACAGTAGCAGCGAGGCTGGGGCGGGCGAGACACTCATATGGGAGGGAATAGTAGAGGCGGCAAAGGAAATCGGTAGCCGGCAATCACCCACGAAGGAGCTTGTAAGCGCCACGGCTTCGCCAGTCTGAAGAGGGGAGACGCCTACAGAAACAGCCGGAAGGTGCTGCCTTCGCCCACCGTGCTCTCCACTTCGAGCCGGCCGCCGTGGTTCTGCACCATACGGTTTACCAGGTAGAGGCCCATGCCCGAGCCTTCTACGTGGGTATGAAAGCGGCGGAACAGCTGAAACAGCTGGGGGCCGAAGCGCTCCATGTCGATGCCCAGGCCGTTGTCCGTCACGGTTAGTACGGGCCGGCCGGTGGCCGCATCGGGCCGGCAGGCTATCTGAATATGGGGCGGCCGGCCGGGAACGGCGTACTTAAGCGAGTTGCTGATGAGGTTGTACAGCAGGCTTTGCAGGTTGGGCCGCACCATGCGCAGGTTAGGAAAGGTGTCGAAGTCGAGCTCGAAGGTGGCGCCGAGCTGCTTCACCTGGTCGTGCACCGAGTTGATAACCTCGGCGGTAAGCGCTGCCAGCGGTACTTCTACGGCTTCCACTTCGCCCTGCTGGCGCTGGGCCTGCACAATGGCGCTCAGGTCTGCAATGGTGCCGTAAATCTGCTTCAGGGCCCGCTCGAAGTAGGTGATGAGCTTGATGGCGTCGGGGTCGCGGAAGTACGCCGTGCGGGTCAGCTCCTCGAAAATGCCGGCCATGTTGTTGATGGGCTGCTTGAGGTCGTGCGAGGCTGTGTACACGAAGTTGTCCAGGTCCTGGTTGGTGCGCAGCAGGGCAGCATTTTGCTGCTCCAGGCGCAGCTGCAGCTCGCGCATGGCGTGCACGTTGGTGTTGGTGCCAAACCAGCGAATAATCCGGCCGCTGTCGTCGCGGATGGGAATGGCCCGGGTCAGAAACCACTCGTACTCGCCGGTGTGCTTACGCAAGGGGGACGTCATTTCCCAGGGAATGCCACTTTCCAGGCATTGCTTCCAGCTGGCTACCACATGGCCCACATGGTCGATGTGGTGGACTTTTTCCCAGCCCCAGCCGTGCACTTCCTCCGGCGTGGTGCCCGTGTAGTCGTACCACCCCTGGTTGAACCAGGTGATAAAGCCGGTTTGGTCGGTCATCCAGGCCAGCTGCGGAATGGCGTTGGCCAACACCCGGAACTGGGCTTCGCTTTCGCGCAGGCGCTCCTGCAGCCCGTGCTGCTCGTGTACATCGGTGCTGGTGCCAAACCAGCGCAGCAGCTCGCCCTGCTCGTTGAAAAGGGGCACGCCCCGGTGCAAAAACCAGCGGTACTGTCCGTCGGCGCGGTTACGCATGCGGTTTTCAATGCCGAAAGGCTGGCCCGACGCCAGGCTCTCGGTGAAGCGCGCCACGGTGTAATCCCGGTCTTCGGGGAAGAGCACATCGCCCCAGCCCAGGTCCTGGGTTTGGGCCAGGTCCTGCCCTGTGTAGTCGACCCAGCGCTGGTTGACGAAGGCGACCTTGCCATCAGCTTCCACCGTCCACACCAGCTGGGGAATGCTTTCGGCCAGGAAGCGGAATTCTTCTTCGCGCCGCGCTAGCTGGCTGGTCAGCTCGTACTGCTCGTGAATTTCTACCGTGGCACCGCTGTAGCCGTCTACCTGCCCGTCGGTGCCCAGGGATGGCTGCACCTTGGTCTGGCACCAGCGGTACTCGCCATCGGCCCGGCGGATGCGGTAGAGCGCTTCCCAGGCGCTGCCCTCTGCCAGCGACTGCTGGAAGCGGACACCGGCCGGCAGGGCATCCTCGGGGTGCACGCTGGCCCACACTTGTTCCAGCGGCCCCTTCGGGTCGAGGCCGGTGTATTCGTAGAAGTAGGGGTTGAGGTAGGTAAGCTGCCCGGCGGTGGAATAGCTGAAAATAAACACCGGCACGGTGCGCGTCAGGGTGCGCAGCTGCTCATCGCGCCAGCGGAAGCCAGCCTGCAGCTCGGCGGCATGCTGCCGGGCCAGTACCTGCTCGGTTACGTCAACCATAAAGGCCAGCACCCCCGTTGTCTCGCCGTCGTTGCTGCGCAGGGGCTGATAGGTAAAGTCCAGGTAGGAGACCTGCCGCTGCTGGGTAGCCGGGTCAAGCAGCGCGATGGATATTTCTCGGCCTACAAACGGCTCGCCGCTGCGGTACACCTGGTCTAACAGCTTCAGAAATCCCTGCTCGGCTACTTCGGGCAGGCACTCGGCTACCGGGCTGCCCAGGCGGGCGCGCTGCCCCACCAGGGCATCGTAGCGGGAGTTGGTAAAGGCGTAGCGGTGTTCGGGCCCCTCCAAAGTCGCAATAAGGGCCGGGCTTTGGTTGAGAATCTGGCTGAGCTGCCGGTCTTTCTCTTCGAGCTGGTAGCGGGCTTCGCGCAGCTCATGAATGTCGGTGGTAGAGCCGTACCAGCGCAGCAGCTCCCCGGTGGCGGCATCTACTTCGGGCACGGAGCGCGTCAGGTGCCAGCGGTACTGGCCGTCGTGGCGGCGCAGGCGCAGCTCGCCCATCCAGGGGCGCTGGGCTTGTATGGCCGGGCCAAACGATTCCACCAGCCCGGGCAGGTCGTCGGGATGGATGGCGCGGGCCCACTCCGACAAATAGTCCACCCTGGCCGGGTCGGTTCCGGTGTAGTCGAACCACTGCGGCGACAGGTATTCGGTACGGGTCCCATCGGCCGCGCTGATGTAGCTGATAAGGGGTAGGCTTTCGGTCATGAGGCGGATGCGGCTGTCGCGGCGCTGCACCTGCTCCTGCAGCTCGGCTGTTCGCTGCCGGGCCTGCACTTGCGCGGTCATGTCCACGGCCACGCTCATCACCCCGTAGATAGTGCCGGCCCCATCGCGCAGGGCCTGGAAGGTAAAAGAAACAAACAGCTCGTGTACGCCAGCCGGGTCGTCGGCGCTGGTCAGCAGCACGGGCGCTTCCTGGGCGCTGTAGGTCTGGCCCGTGCGGTACACGTTGTCGAGCAGGGCCACAAAGCCCTGGCTTACTAATTCGGGCAGGCAGGCCGCCAGGGGCTGGCCCAGGCAGGCACGCTGGCCGGCCAGCTCATTGTAGCGGGCATTGAAGTAGGAAAAGCGGTGGTCTGGCCCAACCAGGGTAGCCACGCTCACCGGCATAAGGCCCAGAATCTGGCTGAGCTGCTGGTCTTTCTGCTCCAGCTGCAGCTGGGTTTCCTTGAAAGCCTGCACATCCAGGTTGGAGGCAAACCACTGCCGCAGGCGGCCGCTGGCCTGCGCATCAGCCTCCGGCTCGGGTATGCCTACGCTTACAAACCAGCAGTACTGCCCATCGTGGCGGCGCATGCGCAGCTCGTAGCGCCAGGGCAGCCCGGCGGCCAGGGCTGCGTTGTACTGGGCCTGCACGTGGGGCCGGTCGTCGGGGTGCACCAGCTCCGGCCAGCGGCCAACAACGTCGTCGGCGGGCGTAAGGCCGGTAAAGGCGTACCACTGCGGGCTCAGGTAAAGCAGGCTGCCGGTTTGGTCGATGATGAAGGTGTGGTTGGGCAGGCTTTCCGTCATGTGGCGCAGGCGCAGGTCGGCCGTGCGGGCCTCGGCCTGCAGGGCTTCGGCCTGGCGGTGCGCCTGTACCTGGCTGGTCACGTCGTGCGCAAAGGCCAGAATACCGGTGGGCTGGCCTTCGTCGCCATACAGCGGGTAATAGCCGAAGTTGAGAAAGCGCCGCTGCCGCTGCCCGGTGCCGGGCATGGCAAACTCCAGCTCCTGCTCGAAAGCCAGATGGGGCTGGCCGGTTTCATATACCCGGCGCAGCAGCGCTTCCAGGCCCTGCTCGGCCAGCTCGGGAGCGGCTTCGCGCAGGGTCTGGCCCACCTCGGCCCGGGGGCCGCCCAGCAGCTCGGCATGGTTGGGCGAGAGGTAGGAGAGGCGCAGCTCGGGCCCTTCGTAGGTGGCAATGTAGGTAGGCAGCTGGTCGAGAATGCGCCGCTGCTGGGCTTCTTTGGTTTGCAGCTGGCGCTGGCTTTCGGCGGTTACCTCGGCCATCTGCTTTTCAAACGACAGCCGGTCGGTTACATCAATGCCGGCCATGAGTACGCCCTCCACGCTGCCATCGGGTGCCCGCAGGGGTAGGGCCGTTGCATCGATGTACTGCGGCAGCGCATTGGCGGGCGCGGCCAGGGGCGTGGCCGGCACCCGGCCCAGGGGGCGGGTTTCGCCCGTGCGGTACACTTCATCGAACGCGGCCAGTGAATCAGGCGGGGGCGGGGGATTCAGCGAGGCGGCTTCGTGGCCAACGGCATTGGGGCCCAGGAAGTCGCGGGCGCTGGCCGACACGTAGCTGACCTCGTGGCGGGGGCCCCGCATCAGCACCAAGTGCAGGGGCAGCTGGTCGAGCTGGGCCAGCAGGCGGCTGTCGTGGTGGCGGCGCTGCTGCGTGCGGCGGGCTTCCTCGTGCTGGGCGTGGATGTCGGTGAAGGAGCCCAGCCACTGCGGCTCGCCGCTGCTGGCCTGGCGCTGGGGCAGGGCCCGGGCCAGGTGCCAGCGGTATTGCCCGCTCTGGCCCTGGCAGAGACGGAAGGTGCTTTCCCAATGGGTGCCGGTGCTCAGGCAGTGCTGCCACTGGGACGTCACGCTCTCCCGGTCGTGGGGGTGTATGGCGGAAAGCCAGCCGTGGCCATAGGTGGCAATAGGAGAAAGCCCCGTGTACTCGTACCACGACTGGTTGGCGTAGTTGACCAGCCCCTTGGCATTGGCCGTCCATAGCAGCTGGGGCAGGTCCTCGGTTAGCGTCACGAGCTGCTGTTGCTGGGCACTGGCCGCTACTGCCTGCACCCGCTCACTCACATCGAGCAGGTGCAGCAGCACGTAGCGCGGCTTAGACACAGAGTCAGGGTCGGCCGAGGCGCCGTGCACGGGCTGCAGCGTCACCTGCCAGAACCGGCGGGCGGGGCTGGCCACGCGTCCTGCCGGGGGCCGGGGCTGCAGCACCTGTAGCTTGCCGGCAAGGGCCTCGGCCAGCCCGGCAACGCAGCTCCGGGTGCCAGGCAGCACTGCGCCGGTAGCCAATGCCGTCTTGCGCAGTGCTTCTACTGGCTGCCCGGTCAGGTTGGCGGCATTGGGCAGCAGCACTGCCATTGCCTGGTTGAGCGCCAGCACCGTGCCTTGGGCATCTAGTACCGCACACGGAGCCGGCAGCACGCTGAAAAGCAGCTCATAGTCGGAAGCAGCAAGGGCGGGGGCAGGCATACGCGAGGTTAGCCAGACGGTGCGGGCTCGTGCTTTCAAAGATAGGCGCAGCAGCTTCACTATACTGGCCCCTCGCACAAAGCCCCGGCTGGGTGGGCCGGGGCTCTGGGCAGGAAGTAGCAGCACAATGCTTAAATAAGCGGCAGGGCAAGCCTTACAGCGGGTTTTTGAGCTCCTTGGCGAACAGCTTGCGTACGTGGTCGACCTTGCGCTGCGACACGTGGGCGATGTACGGCTCGTTGGGGTGCAGGCGCATGTAGCCCTGGTGGTAGTCTTCGGCGGGCCAGAATTCCTTGAATGGCGCCACCTGCGTCACCACCTTGCCGTTCCACTCGTTCGAGGCATTTACGCGGGCAATGGTGGCTTCCAGAATCTGCTTTTCCTCGGGGGTGCGGTAAAAAGCCGCCGAGCGGTACTCCGGCCCCACGTCGTTGCCCTGGCGGTTCAGCTGGGTAGGGTCGTGCGAAGCGCGGAAAAAGATGTCGGCCAGGGTCTGGTAGCTTACCACTTTGGGGTCGTAGTAGATGTTGACCGTCTCGGTGTGGCCCGTTTTCTGGCCGCACACCTGCTCGTAGGTGGGCCGGGGCACGGTGCCGCCGGCGTAGCCGCTCACCACCTGCTTCACGCCCCGTATTTCCTCGAAGGCTTCTTCCTGGGCCCAGAAGCAGCCCCCGGCAAAGGTGGCCTGGGCCAGGCCCGTAAGGTCGGCAGGGGCATAGCCGGCCGTGGAGCGTGGGTTAGTTTGCGCTTCTACGGGCTGGGGCGAGCCGCAGCCTACCAGCAAGGAGGCGAGCAGAAGCAGCCCGGCAGTGGAGTGCATGATGTTTTTCATGAGAGGTAAACAACTTAAGAACAACATTGATTCGGTCAGACAGACGCTGCCGGCTTATTTCCTTACATTGTCCATAACGCATTGGTTCGTAAGCGGCAGGCGCGTAAAGCGTACGAAAAAGGCAGGGGTGCGGACTTCGTCCAGTCACTGGGCGGGTAAATAATGAGCGACCAAAGCCAAAAATTATGAGCTCTTGTGCAACATTCTCTACGGGCTTCCCGTAGGCCCGGCATCTTCCCCCACGCTGCCCGGCATGTCGCTGCAAACCTTACTCGAAGAGCCTCACATTACCATCTCCTACGACCACCTCGACGAATGGATTTTTGCGGACTGGCACGGCGAACAGAACCTGGCCAGTGTGCAGCACGGCGCCCTGGAGATGCTGCGCCACCTGCGCCTGCAGCATTGCCGCAAAATCCTGAACGACAATACCAAGGTGACCAGCCTGTGGAGTGAGGCCGCGGAGTGGGGCGGCAAGGTGTGGTTTCCGATGGTGGCCGCCGCGGGGCTGGAATACTTTGCCTGGGTGTACTCGCCCAATCACTACAGCCGCCTCTCTACCGACCTGACCATACAGTACACGGCAGGAACCCCGGTGATAGCCACCTTCGATGACCTTTCTACCGCCATGGCCTGGCTGCGGCAGATGTAACTATTTCAGCCTGCTCCAGCCCTTATGCGCTTGGCAGCAGTCGTTTTTTAATTCCCCATGGCTCAACGCATTCTTCACGAGGACCCTACCATTCAGATTGCCTACGACTATACTCACGACTGGCTGTACGTAGACTGGATAGGCGACCAGAACTTCGACTCCGTGAAGACCGGCTGCCTGCGCATGCTGGATTTTCTGCAGCAGGAGCGCTGCACCAAGGTGTTGAACGACAACCGCCGGGTTACCAGCTTGTGGAGCGACGCCTCGGAGTGGGGCGGCAAGGTGTGGTTTCCGATGATGGCCACTGCGGGGCTGGAATACTTTGCCTGGGTGTACTCGCCCAATCATTACAGCCGCCTCTCTACCGACCTGATGGTAGAGCACACCATGCGCCCCCTGGTCATCACCTTCGACAATATTGATACGGCCAAGGCCTGGCTTGGGCAGATGTAGCCCCGAAACCGGCCGAAGCCCGGCTGCGCAGCGTGCAGTAAGCCGCCGCGCAGCCGGGCTTCTTATTTACTCTTGGGAGCCTGCCCGCAGCCGGTGGTGGAAACGTTGCTCAGCAGCAGGTGCGGAATATTGGTTTTCACGCCGTCGTTGGCAAAGCAGCACAGGCCGTTCCACTGGCGGTCGGGGTCGTTTACGTAGGTGAAGTACAGGCGCTGGCCCACGGCGGGGTAAGGCAGGCTAGCCAGGGCGTCGCCGTTGACGACGGCAATTACGTTGCGGCCGAGTAGGGTGTCGGGGCGCCCGTGGCGGGGCAGCACGGCATTGCCACCAATGCGGTAGCGCGGGTCTACGTCAATCAGCAGGCCATCCATGCAGGTGCTGCCTACCACGGTGCCGGACAGGCATTCCGGCGTGGGGTCGCAGCCAGACTCGCAGCCCGGCAGGGTGCAGGCCGCCAGCAGCAGAGCGGCGGGAAGAAGCTTGCGCATCATCTTGGAAAGGAGAAAAAAGGTGTAACCATCGGTGTATTCAGCGCCTTGACCGGCAGCCGAGACCTGTGGTTGCACCATGTTCGCCCTGGCGCGGCCGGGCTGGCTTTTTCCTTCGGGCAGGAGGAAAGCTGGCGGCCTGGCGCCCAACAATCAGTCTACACAATGGCCTTGTCCTCTTTGTCGGCCACTTCCAGGGGCTTGCGAATCCGGCCGATGATGTAGCGCAGGCCCTTTTCGTGGCTGAGGTAAGTCCAGGCCCAGTTCAGCAGCACCATGATGCGGTTGCGGAAGCCCACCAGCGACAGCACGTGCACCACGCCCCAGGCAAACCAGGCCGGGAAGCCCTGCAGGCGCAGTTCGCGGCCCAGCAGCTTCACGTCGGCCACGGCGTGGTTGCGGCCGATGGTGGCCATGGCGCCTTTGTCGTGGTACACAAACGGCTGGGGAGGCTGCCCGGCCAGCAGGCGCTGCAGGTTGCGGCCCAGCAGCTGGCCCTGCTGCAGGGCCGGCTGCGCCACCATGGGGTGGCCGTCGGGGTGCTCGGGGCTGCGCATGGCGGCAATGTCGCCGATGGCAAAGATGTTGGCGTAGCCCTGCACGCGGTTTATCTCGTCGACGGCGTAGCGCCTGCCGGGCAGCAGGCACTCGGGAGCCAGCCCGGCAATGGGGGCCCCCGTCACGCCTGCGGCCCAGATTAAGGTACGGGTGATAAGCTGCTGCCCGGTGCTGAGCGTCACGGTGTAGCCGTCGTACGACTTCACCCGGGCATCGAGCCACACCTGCACGCCAAACTTGCGCAAGGACTCCAGGGCCTGCTGCGAGGCATTGGCCGACATGCCCTTGAGCAGCACCGGGCCGCTTTGAATCAGGTGAATGTCCATCTCCTTGAAGTCCAGCTCGCGGTAGTCGCGGGGGAAGACGTGCTGGCGCAGCTCCGACAGGGCGCCGGCAATTTCCACGCCCGTGGGCCCGCCGCCCACGATGACAAAATCGAGCAGGCTGTTGATTTGCTCGGAGTCGCCGAGCTGCAGGGCCTGCTCGAAGTTCGACAGCACCGTGTTGCGCAGCTCGATGGCGTCGTCGATGCTTTTCAGGGCAATGGCGTGGCGCTGCATGCGGGCGTCGCCAAAGAAGTTGGTTTCGGCGCCGGTGGCCAGCACCAGGTAGTCGTAGCGCAGCAGGCCGATGGACGTTTCCACTACCTGGGCCGCGGTATCTACCGCCTGCGCCTCCGCCAGGCGAAAGTAGAAGTTGTCCTGCTCCCCCAGAATTTTGCGAAACGGCGACACGATGGAGTCCGCCTCCAGGCTGGCCGTGGCCACCTGGTAGAGCAAAGGCTGAAAGGTGTGGTAGTTGTGCTTGTCGAGCAGCACCACCTGCACCGGCGCGTCGCGCAGGGCCTTGGCCAGCTCCAGGCCCGCAAAGCCCCCGCCCACAATCACCACGCGGGGCTTGCCGAGGTCGTCAATTTTGGTAAGCCCTTCCATAGGGAAACAACGAAGAAAATGAAGCCTGACCGGCAGGCTGGTTACTTTTGAGCGGCTGCCGCTGCAGCCCACTGCCCTTTTTATTTCTTTGCCCGCGCTCAAAGAGCCCGCCTGTATGGTTGACCGTTCGCAAGCTACCTGGATTTGCTTTTCCCGCTTACTGCTGGCGGGGGCTTTAAGTTGGGGCCTGGGGCCGATGGCCGCTGCGCAGTCCTTGCCCGTGCTCGACCAGAACCCGCCGGGCCTGCGCTGGCAGCAGGTGCGCACGCCCCACTTCCGGGTGCTGTACCCGGCCGGGCTCGACTCGGCGGCACAGCGCACGGTGGGGCGGCTGGAGCAGCTGCACGGGCCGGGCACGGCCACGCTGGGCGTGCAGGCTCCCCCCATTGCCGTGGTGCTGCAGGCCCACACCACCGTCAGCAATGGCTTTGTAACGTTTCTGCCGCGGCACTCCGAGTTTTTCATCAACCCCCAGCAGGGCATGGGCCTGGGCACGGTGGACTGGCTCGACGGACTGGCCGTGCACGAGTTTCGCCACGTGGGGCAGTTCGACAAAGCCCGGCAGGGCGTGGGGCGGGTGCTGCGCCCCCTGTTCGGCGACGGCGCCCTGGGCATCGCGGCGGTGGGCGTGCCCCAGTGGTTTTTTGAGGGCGACGCCGTGGGCACCGAGACGGCCCTCACGCGCAGCGGCCGCGGCCGCATTCCCAGCTTCAGCGTGGAGCTGCGGGCCAACCTGCTGGCCGGCCGCCTCTACCGCTACCCGAAAGCCGTGAATGGCTCCCTGCGCGACAACGTGCCCGACTGGTACGAGCTGGGCTATTTCCTGACCTCGTACCTGAAAGTGCACCGCGGGCCAGATGCCTGGGCCAAAGTGCTGGACCGGTACTACCGGTTTCCTTTTTATCCGTTTTCCTTTTCCAACAGCATCCGGCGCACCACGGGCCTGCGGGTAGAGCAGCTCTACGCCCGCAGCATGCAGGAGCTGGACTCGGCCTGGCGCGCCCAGCAGCGGGCGCTGCCGCCCATTACGGCGGTAAGCGAGCTGCCGGTGCGGGAATCGGAAAAGGTATTTACCCAGTACCAATACCCGCAATATGTGAACGACAGCACCGTGCTGGCCCTGAAAAGCGGGCGCGGCCACATCCCCCAGCTGGTGCTGCTCCACCGCCGGGGCCCCGAAAAAAAGGTGTTCGTGGTCGGGCTGCTCAACCTGCCCGAGATGCTGTCGGTGGCCGCGGGCAAGGTGGTATGGCCCGAATTTCGGGAGCACCCCCGCTGGGGACAGCGCGTGTACTCGGAGCTGAAGGTGCTGGACCTGGCCAATGGCCAGGTGCGCCGTATTGCGCAGGGCACACGCTACGCGGCAGCTGCGCTGTCGCCCGACGGGCAGCGGCTGGTGGCGGTGCAAACCGACGTAAGCTACCGGCACTCGCTGGTGCTGCTGAATGCCAGTACCGGCCAGGTAGAGCAGGTGCTGCCCAACCCGGCCAACGACCTGTACCAGCAGCCCCGCTGGACGGCCGACGGCCGCATCGTGGCCGTGACCCTGGGTGCCGCCGGCAAAACCATTGTCGTCGTCGACCCCACTGCCGGCAGCCGCCAGGCCCTGCTGCCGGTCGCCAACGTAAACCTGACCAACCCCCAGCCCTGGGGCGATTATGTGCTCTACAACTCGCCGCAGAACGGCGTCGACAACATTTACGCCGTGAGCAGGAGCACCGGGCAGACGTACCGGGTAACCAGCCGGCCGCTGGGGGCCTACCAGGCCGCCGTGTCGCCGGATGGCAAGCGGCTGGCCTTTCACGACTACCGCGCCACCGGCGCCCGGGTAGTGGAGATGCCCCTGGACCCGGCCACCTGGGAAGCCATTCCCGCGGCTACGGCCGAGGCCCCGGCCATCTATGCCGGGCAGCTTACAGCCCAGGAGCCCGGCGGGCAGGCCGTGGCGCGGCTGCTGGCTGCGCCCGACTCGGCCCGCCCGCAGTACCCGGTGGGCCGCTACTCGCCCCTGGCCCACGCCTTCAACGTGTTTAGCTGGGGCCTGGTGCAAAGCCCGGGCGGTGATGCCGTTACCCTGGGCGTGCGCTCCCAGGACCTGCTGAGCACCACCCAGGCCCTTGTCGGGCTGAGCTACGACCAAACCGAGCGCACCCTGAGCGGCGTGGGGGCCCTGAGCTACCAGGGCCTGCCGCTGGTGCTGGATGTGGAAGGCAGCTACGGCGGGCGCGACGCGGCCCTGCCCGTGGCCGGGCAGCTTGTGCGCGACCAGTGGCGCTACGCCCGGCTCCGGGCCGGTGCCCGGCTGCCGCTCACGCTTACCCGCTCGAAGTTTCTGCAGGGTCTCACCCTGGGCAGCTACTACCTCAACGAGCAGGTATTCGACTACGACCTGCCGGTGCGGCGGCGCAGCGAGGTAGGGCCCACCACGCCCCTGCACGCCGTTCAGACTTCGCTGGGCTACGTGGCCCAGCTCCGGCAGAGCGCGCGCGACGTGGCCCCGCGTGGGGGCGGTAGCCTGCTGGCTACCTGGCGCACCACCCCGTTCAATACCCGGCTGCAGGCCACGCAGCTGGGGGCACAGGGCAGCGTGTTCTTGCCGGGCCTGGGGCGGCACCATGCCCTGCGGCTGCGGGCCGGCTACCAGTGGCAGGACCAGGCCATGTACCAGTTTTCATCGGCCATCTCCTTCCCCCGGGGCGAGGGCTATATCAGCTTCGACCAGCTGCAGACGTCCAGCATCGACTACTACCTGCCCCTGGCTTACACGCACTGGACGCTGGGCCGCTGGCTGTACGTGCAGCGCCTGCGGGCTACTGCCTTCGCCGACATAGCCCAGGGCCAGGTGCGGGTGCAGCAAGGCGTGGCCACTATCAACTACCGCAACGTGGGGCTTGATGTATCGGCGCTGTTTAATGTGCTGCGGCTGCGCACGCCCCTGGAAGGCGGGGTTCGGGTAGTGTATAGCAATAACTTACAGCGCTGGGTAGTTGAGCCGCTGGCCTTCAGCATCCGGCTGTAGACTGTGGACGGCAAGTGCCCACTACCTGCTTGCTTGAAAAAGAACTACGTGTCGCCTGTGATTAACTGTGGCCAATCTGCTACCTTTACCCCTGCCAACTCCAGGCGTACAGGGCAATGAAAAGGGAAATCAACAACGCTTTTGGCAAGACCTTTCTAACCATTGAGTACGATACGCAGCACCATTTTGTGTATAACAACTGGCTGGGCTATCAGACTCGGGAAAGTATTGTAACGGGGGCCAACATCTGCATCGACGTGCTGACACAGCACCGCTGCCCCTACCTGCTGAACGACAACCGCATGGTGACCGGCCCCTGGGACCACGCCGTGGATTGGATTGCCAACGACTGGACGCCCCGGGCCATTGCCATAGGGCTCACGCACTTTGCCCACGTCGTCAGCCCCGAATCCTTCGCCGCACTATCGGCCGAAATGATGCATTCGAGCGTAGGCGACTCGTTTCAGATGCGCATTTTTGGTAGCATGCCGGAAGCCAAAGCCTGGCTGTACCAGGCCCAGCAGGTGATGGCATAAAAGGCCGCCTGCCCACGAAGAAAGAAAAAACCGCACCTCAAAGAAGTGCGGTTTTTTAGTTGGAGGGTGGAAAAGGGGAAAGTGCTTTCGCTAATGAGGCCCCGGCTCGGGCAGCGCGGTAGAGTGGGCAAAGGCGCTTGCAGTTAGCCGGCTGCTTCCAGCAGCTTATAAGTTGAGCTGTGCTTTGTAAAATTCTGAAAGGGAGGTGTTAAATGTTGAGCCGGCAGGGCTGCACTTCAACTTTTAACTCTTCACTTTTTACTCAGTGCAGGAATCTGAAACCCGCTATAGGTTAGCGGGGAGCACTTCCAGGGCAGGCGGTGCTGGCGATGTTACCCAGCAGCAGGTGCGGCACCGGCAGCGGCACCGTGTTGGTGGGGCAGGCGCGGTTGGGGTACTGCTGGTTGGGGTCGTTGCGGTAGCTAAACCACACTCGTTGACCAACCCGATTTAGGTTGCCCAGGTCAGCAAAATTGACGGCAGCAATGACGTTATTACCATAGCCGCTGGCGGGCCGGCCGATGGCATGCCGGGCATCGACTTCAATCAGGATGCCGTCCATGCAGGCGTCGCCGACTACCACGCCGGAGTAGCATTCGGGCTGCTGGGGTTTGGGGTCGTTGCACTTGCGGTGGCAGCTGCTGGCCGACAGCAGCAATGCCGCTGTGCCAAGGGTAAGGAGGTTTCGCATGGGGATAATGGAAATGGAGCTGAGGGGGTTTCCGGGGACTGACCGGCAGGAGCCGCCGCGGGTTGCAGCCGGCATAAAAAAGCCTGCCGGGCCACAGGGGCCAGACAGGCTCTTATCAACAGTAAAATAGGATACTACTTTTCTACGTGCTGAAACACCAGGCGCGGTATGGGCTACTCGCCATCGTAGAGGCTGCCAAGCGAAACCAGTCAATACACTTGACCTTATGCGAAGATAACTTACATGTGTTTATAATTTAATAAAGTGAATATTCGATATTAAAATTTATAAAACAGTTTAGAAGGTTAAAGCAGTAATAGTTTTGTTCATTCACGTTTTTTCACTTTCTTTCAGGAAAATCAATTTATTTCTTAACCGTATGGCACATTCACAGCCCAATAGGAAAAAAATCAAAGAAATCGTGCAAGGGCTAGATGAAAAAAGCCTTAGGGGTCTTCTTGTGCATTTATTTGAAAAAATAGGATTCAGTGATGTCTTTGAAAGCCATGGGCAGCAGGAGCTTGGAAAAGACATAGTTTTTACTGAGACAAATAAACTTGGGAAATTATCTTGGTATGCTTGCGTTGTGAAGGCAAAGAATATCAATCAAGGAGATTACGAAACCGTAGTGAGACAAATTAGTGAGTGCTACAGAAGCAAGTATCCATCCTCTAAATATGGACGAGTGAATATTGATAATGTTATTGTTATTACCAATGGCGTCTATAAAGAGAATGCGAAGGTCCAAATAGCCGATATGATAAGTGAAAAAGCCAGTACAACAACGTATTGGCAGCTGGGTGATATTGTTGAAGAGCTCATAAAGAACGATTTAATATATCTTGTTACAGGCGAAGGTGATGTAAACTTAGCCAAATACAACCACCACTTAATGGCTCGATTAAGCTCAGACTCCAGTATTAAAATGTTGGAATCCGATTTTGATGTTAAAATTGATTCTATAGACAGCTTCCAAATAACAGTTAGAGCAAGAACCAAAGATTTTTTGAAAGAACGAGAAGAGTATTTTTCTACTAAAAACTTAAAAGCAGTAAAAATACCAATTAATTTTCTACCTGATATTGACAAGATAATTGAATCAAAAAAATTCATCCTTTTACATGGTATTGCAACTTCTGGCAAAAGCACCATTCTTAAAAAGGTTGGAAAAGATATGCTAAAAAAAGACGAGAATTCTTATGTTTTCTTCGTTGAATTAAATAGCATATATTCTCAGTATTATGCAAGTATTATCGACGTTATTTCAAAGCAGTACCTAGACGCAACGGGCTCTGCACTAAACATGAGTGCAGATGGTAAAAGGATATTAATACTTCTTGATGGCCTTGATGAAGTGCCAGGTATTAGTATTAGGGAGCAGTTGCTAGCCGAACTCGAAGGTATAAGGTCGAATTCTAATATACAGGTAGTAATGACTTCTCGTAGCAATGACTTTATTGCCGATAATAGAGTTATTGCTACGTTGTTCGATAAGTATGAGCTGGCACCACTAAACATTAATGAGATGGTGGCCTTGGGTTCAAAAATTATTAACAATGAGACAAAGACAAGTGACTTTATTAAGCTAGTAAAGAAATCAGAGCTTATAAAGTCTTTTCCAAAAACTCCGTTAACCACTATACTTCTGGCTATTCTTTTTAAAGAAGATAAAATTGATGTAAAGGAACTGCCTAAAAATATTACTGAGCTTTACAATAAATTTATCGATGTTTTTCTTAATAAATGGGATAGAAATAAGGGGGTTTCAGAGCAGTATAAAATTAAGCAGAAGGAATTTATTCTGCAGAAGATTGCTGAGCATATGCATCTCGCCAATATGATTAAAATTGATGAGGCGGAGCTTGTGATGTTGCTAAATTCACTTGTGCAAAAACACCCTGTGGATGGTCTGGTTGATGCTAAAAGCTTTCTCGAAACGATTTGTCAGAGGTCGAATATTTTTTTGAGGGACTCTGAAGACGAGTCATTCCGTTTTTTTCACATTACAATACAGGAATACTTGTCTTCATCGATAATTGGGCGAGATAATGAAAAATTTCTTGTTGACCATTTCTTAGACGATTGGTGGCTTAATCCTAATATTTTTTATGCTGGTTCTACTCCATACCAGTCTAATGTACTAAAGCAGGTCGCTCAATTCAAGATTTTACCAGTAGACGCTGATGGACAATTCGCTTTTATAATACATGCATCCAAAGTACTTCAGGCTGCACATCTATTGCCTAAAGATGAAAGGACGAATGTTCTTAAGTCTATGATATATATATTTGACAAGTTACAGAGGGCTACCCTACAGGAGGTAATTAACGCAACTGATATACGTTTTCAAAATAAGACTATGCTAGATATGGTCTTATGGGCTAGGAAATTATTTATGGAGTTCTTCAGCTCTAAGCAATTTGAGGAATCTCTTACAGAGATTCATGAGCAAATTCTTTCGGAAAGCGCAGGTAAGCATGAACTGACCGATATTACTGTATATTGTATTTCTCTGGTTTTGTCAATAAATCAAAAATCAGACGGCCCCCTAATGAATTTTTACTTTAAGTTTCCACATATCAATTCGCGTTGGTCAAGAATAATTGATGTTGATATTAACATAAAGAAACTTAAAGTCAATAACGAGAAAAAAAGGCTCTTATTAAAGGCAAAGCGGGCAAAAAACAAAGAGTATATTAATAGCCAATTTAAGGACCGCCTGAAGCATCACCTTAATAGTATTACAGGATTTGATTGAGTTTTACCCTATAACCATCTTGTTTACTATGCGTGAGAAGCATTTTAATATATAAATTATTAAAATTTTTTACTTATCCACGCGCTGAAACAGCAGCCGCGGCGTGGGCTGCTCGCCGTCGTACAGGCGCAGCTCCTCGCCGCTGATTTCGTAGCGCGCGGTGCGGGCCAGGTTTTCCAGAAAGCGGGCTTCAATCTCCAGGGCCGGGCAGGCCATGCGGGTAGCAATCTGAGGGCTGAGCTGCAGCTCCTGCGGAGTGGCACTGAGTGTATAGCGCCCGCTGAACTTGTTGCAGGGCCCCTGGCCCACGGTACAGTGGCCCAAGTCCACGAATTCGAGGTAGGACTTGGTGGTTTCGGAGTAGCTGCTCAGCGCCAGCGGGAAGTCATCGACCTGCCGCAGCTGCCAGCGGTAAGCCAGCAGGGTGGAGTCGGTGGGGGAGGCGTCCTCCTTTTCGCAGCCGCTCAGGGTGAGGGCTGTCAGCAGCGCCAGGGGCAGCAGGGATGGGAAACGCATGGAGAAATGGCGAAGGACTGTGCAATAGTAACGAAAAATCAGCCGTGCGCTATATCCCCAAGGCCGCTGGCCTGGAAAGCTCGCCTGCCGAATTATTTCTCGGTCTTGGCTGTTGCAGGCACACTTCCACCCTTGCCTGCCCTCCTATGAAAGTATTCGCGCTGAGTTTCCTTCTTGTTGGCAGCAGCCTGTTGGGCGCGGCCGTACCCGCCGCCAACACGCCCACCGCCACGGCTTCGGTCACGGTCGTCGTCTCCTCGCTGGCCTCGCCCCATTCCACCGTAAAGCTGTATTTCTACAACAAGCCCAGCGGCTTTCTCAAGGCCAAGCAGTACACTTTTATGAAGGCCGTAAACCCCGGGGGGCAGCACGAGATTGCGCTGCCCGTGGAGCTCACGCCCGGCGACTGGGCCGTGGCCATTACCCAGGACCTCAACAACAACGACAAGCTCGACAAGAACTTCATCGGCATTCCCACCGAGCCTTTTGCCTTTTCGAACAACGTGCGGCCCACCGTGGCGCCGCCTAATTTCGACGAGTGCAAATTCCGGGTGGAGGGGCACGGCAAGGTGGTGTCCATTAAGCTGAAGTAGATTTCTGGCCTCTTTGGCCTCGTCTGCTTTGGCAAGGTGGCGGCAGCGGTAGTATGTTGCGAAGGAAATGTTTCACCGCAACCAAGCCGCAGCATGGGCCTCTTCGATTTTATTCGCAACGAGCTGATTGAGGTTATCGACTGGGTCGATAATACCTCGGATACGGTTATCTGGAAGTTTCCCGACCAGGAGAACAACATCAAGCAGGGCGCCCAGCTTACCGTGCGCGACTCGCAGGTGGCCGTGCTTTTCGACCAGGGGCGCATTGCCGACGTGTTTGGGCCCGGCCGCCACGTGCTTACTACCGCCAACCTGCCCATTCTCACCACCCTGCGCGGCTGGAAGTACGGCTTTGAGTCGCCCTTCAAGGTCGACGTCTACTTTGTGTCGACCAAGCAGTTTACCAACCTGAAGTGGGGCACGCCCAACCCGGTTATCCTGCGCGACCCCGAGTTCAAGCAGGTGCGCGTGCGGGCCTTCGGCACTTTTGCCCTGCGCGTGACGGAAGCCGCGAAGTTCCTGAAGGAGTTTGCCGGCACGCAGGCCCAGGTGCGCATCGCCGATGTGGAGGGGCAGCTGCGCTCGGCCATCGTCAATAAGTTTTCGGATACCCTGGCCGAAGCCAATGTGTCGGTGCTCGACCTGGCCCGCAACTACCAGGAGCTGGGCGAGCGGCTGCGCCCCCTGCTGCAGGACGACTTCGGCGCCTACGGCCTGGAGCTGACGCGCTTCTACCTGGAAAATGCCAGCCTGCCGCCCGAGGTGGAGGCTTTCCTCGACAAGACCACGCAGATAAACATGACCGGCGACATGGCCCGCTTCCAGCAGTTTCAGGCCGGCATGGCCCTGGAGAAAGCGGCCGGCCAGGAAGGCGGCATTGGCGGCGCCGCCGTGCTGCTGGGTGGCCTGGGCAACATGATGGGCAGCGCGGCCGCTCCGGCACCCGCGCCAGCTCCCGCGGCCGGCCCCAGCCGGGAAGAAACCATGAAGCTGCTGCGCGAGCTGGGCCAGCTCAAGGCCGAGGGCATTTTGACGGAAGCCGAGTTCGACGCGAAAAAAGCCGAGCTGCTGGCTCGCCTCTAAGCCCGGGCCATGACTACCGACGTTGCGCTCCGCGAGCTCCGGGAAGCCGAGCTGCTGCGGGCTCCCTGCCCCGGCTGCGGGGCCCAGCTCACGTTTCGGGCCGAAACCCAGGGCCTGGGCTGCACGCACTGCGCGGCCACCCAGGCCCTGGCCTTCAGCCGCGACAAGCTGCAGGAGAACTCCCTGGCCGGGCGGCACATCAACGGCGAGCTGAGCCCGGGCACGGTGGCCGAGCAGCAGCTGTTCTGCTGCGCCGGCTGCGGCGCCCGCACCCGCGTGAGCGCCGACCGGCCCACGCTGAGCTGCGGCTTCTGCGGCGGCCGGGTAATTAACCCCGAAGCCCAGCGCACCCGCCTGATTGAGCCCGCAGGCGTGCTGCCCTTTCAGCTCAGCCGCGAGCAGGCCACAACCCTTTTTCAGCGCTGGGTGGGCAGCAGCCTGCTGGCGCCGGGCGACCTGAAAAGCGGCGCCGTGCTCGACAACCTGCACGGCATCTACCTGCCCTTCTGGACCTTCGACGCCCAGGCCCACTCGGAGTGGTCGGGGGAGCGGGGCACCTACTACTACGTTACGGTGAGCGGCACCGACAGCCAGGGCCGGCGCGTGACGCAGCAGGAGCAGCGCACCCGCTGGAGCTTCCACCGCGGCAGCCACCAACAGTTTTACGACGACGTGCTGACGCTGGCCTCGCGCAGCCTGAGCAAGCAGCAGAAGCATGCCGATGCAGTGCTGCACTACGACCTGAAGGCGGTGGTCGACTACGACCCGCGCGTGCTGCTGGGCTGGGAAGCCGAAGTGTACGCCATCGACCTGGCCGAGGGCCTGGAGCGGGGCCGGGCCACCATCCGGCAGCGCGAAGAGGAGGCCTGCGCCCGCTTGCTCGGCGGCGACACCCAGCGCGACCTGCAGGTCGACACCACCCTGACGGCGGAGTCGTTTAAGCACCTGCTGCTGCCGCTGTGGCTGTGCGCCTACGTGTACCGCGGCAAGGTGTACCACTTCCTGGTGAACGGCCAGACCGGCCGGGTAAGTGGCTCGCAGCCCGTTTCGGTGTGGAAAGTGCTGCTGCTGGGGCTGCTGGTGTTTGTACTGGCTGGGCTACTCCTGTATTTTCAGGACCAGAAGCGGTGAGAGGTGGTGCCGGCTTCTTCTTGTTGAGTTAAATGCTAAAAGTGGAGAGTTAGAGCGGTTCCCAATTCCGTGAACATGGCTCCCGCTGTTCAACCCCACCCCCGGCCCCTCCCCGAAGGGGGAGGGGAGACAGGTGACACGTACAAGGACTTAGGAACCGCTCTAACTCTACTCTGGCAGGTTTAAGCAGTTAATAAAGGCCAAAGAAGAGGCTGCCCTGCCGGGCTATCGGGCCGGCGTTTGCCGCCGCTTCCACAGCGCCCCGTTTTTGGTCGTGCGCTTATCCAGGACACCATTGGCCACGAGTTGGTCCAGTACCTGCTCGCTGTCGGCGCGCGGGGTGCCGGATAGGTCGGAAAACTCCTTGGCAGTTAAGGAAGCATAGGTGGCGAACAGGGCTTCCCAGGTTTTGGCGTAGGCTCGTTTGGTGGCCAGCGGGTGGACTTTCATTACGGCGGCTTCCAGCGCGGCGTAGGGCTTGGAGCCGTACACCACTTCGCGCACCCCCGAGGCATCGACAAAATACAAGGTCGGAAAGCCGCGTACGCCCAGCTGCCGGCCCAGGGCCAGGTCTTGCTCAAACAGCATCTTGCCCTGGCCAGCCACATCCGATTGCAGCTGCGCTACGTCGAGCCCGGCCGTAGTGGCCGCCTTGGCAATTTGCTCCCACTTGGCAATGTTCTTCTTGTGCAAGAAGACTAGCTCCCGCAGCTCGCGTAGAAACAGGATGGCTTTGGTCCGGTCCTGCAGCTGGGCCGCCTTGAAGGCAATCGAGGGCGGGTACGACGAGGCCAGCGGGTCTTCCAGCCACACGTCCCCGTCAATAGGCATGTCGTAAAAGGCACTCACTTCGTCCCAGTGGTGGGCCACGTCCGACGGTTTGCTGATGCCGCCGCTGTTGTAGCTCCAGTCGGGCAACAAGCCCCCCATGCGGTAATCAAGGTCGATGGCGTGACCATATTCCAGCTTCAGCTTGCGCAGCTGCGGCTCGATACCCCAGCACGACGAGCAGATGGGGTCGGTGTAGTAGATGATTTTAATGTGCTGCGCGGCCGGCGCTGTAGCGGGTGCCGCGGCAGTAGCCCCCGGCATCTCGCACACGCCCGATTCGGGGTCGCAGAGCAGCGGATTTTGCGTGGTGGTTTCCATCTTTTTAGTGGAGTGCTGCCCCTGGCATGCACTGGCCGACCAGGTCAGCAATGGCAAGAGCAGCACTATTTTAACGAATAAGAGTTGGGTGAATGAACAATTCATGAGCTGGTGAAGTAAGGCGTCGTCACAGGTCCCGCGGCCCACCGTGTGCCGGGCAGCGTGGCTACGCCAGCAGCTGCAAGAGCTCTTGCAGTTGGTATCGGGCACTGCGGGTTTTGTCCCGGCCGTATCAGGTGTGGATGCGCTCGGCGTACTGCTCGTGGCTGGCCCCCTGGGCTTGCTGCTTCAGCACGTTGCCATTGGCCTTAACCTGCTGCTTCTCGCTACCCGGCACGACCATAGTAGTGTTGTTGGCGGCGAGGGTGGCTACTGGAAAATCCAGAATGTCTACGTGGCTGAAAGGGTGGCGACAATGCGCAGCGCACCTGCTTTTTCTTCATAGGTGCCCCTGTACGCAAAGCCTTCTACACCGTGGTAAAACCCACACGGTATAGCCGGGGACGGGCTGATGCAGGGCGTCCCTACCGCCTTTGCCAAATGCGGCCAGCATTTGCTGCACTACCTGGAGTGCTTGGTTGGTGTCGTGTGCCATAACTGAAACGGTTAATTTTGTTTCAAAGGTCCACGGCCCATGCACGCCTGTCAATTAGTCAGAATTTTATGACTATCAAAAAAATAGTAGAGGAGGTGGAAACCTGCCCGGCCCAGGGGCTGCTAAAGCTGCTGTCGGGCAAATGGAAGCCCGAAATCTTCCGCCTGGCCGTCGATGCCCCGCTGCGGTTTAACCACTTGTTGCGCCAGATTCCGGGCGCCAGCAAGCAGTCCTTGTCGGTGGCGCTGCGGGAACTGGAAGAGGTGGGACTGCTGGAAAAGGTAGTGGTGAAGCAGAAGCCTCTGCACATCGAACATTGCCTGACCGAGCGAGGGCAGTCGTTGATTCCCGTGTTTAAACAATTGGAAGGATTGGGATAGTGAGCGAAAACCGAGGGCACGGCTCGGCTTCGTTAGCAGAAACTTTGGTTTCTACTATATAGTATCGTCCCGTAGTAGGGCTTTCGTAACAAGTTGAGGTCTCTACTGCCAGCAGAGCGCTTTTGCAATGCACCCTGTGAGGAGTTTAGCTGACTTCGGAAAGGCCTACACGGCCCGGAAGGGGTGGCCGCCCCGGGCCAGGCGCTCCACCATCTGCACGGTGCGGCGGGCGCGGGTTTCGGCAGTTTTGGCTTCTTCCAGGTAGCGCACCATGGCCCGCTTGCCGGCATTGTTGATGCGCTGGAAGGCCGCTTCGGCTTCGGGCCAGGCGGTCAGGGCTTCCTGCAGCTCGGCAGGCAGGTCGATGTGGTCGGGGTTAGGGTCGGGGCTGAGCGTGATGCTGAGCTCCTGCCCGAAGGTGATGCCCAAGGCGCGGCACAGGTCTTTGCGCAGCATGAGGTAGCGTCCGCCGCCGTTAAGCGGCAGCAGGCCCAGCCGCTCGGGGTGGCCGTTGAGCCGGGCGATGACGCGCTTGGCCGCTTTGCCGCCCAGGCCTTCTACTACCTCCGGCGGCACTACAATTATTTGGGTGGGCATAAAGCTGGGGCCACCCGGCTCAAGGATAGCGCGGAACGAAAAAGAAGGTAGGGCTTGCATGAATGTAAAGGTGGGAAAGCCGCCCGAGAAGCTAGCTGAACACTAGAAACACCGGCAAAATGAGATGCGTAGGCAAGCGGTAAACCATCATTCCCTCAAACGCTTATCTTATGAACAAGCTGCAAACCATGAACGAGCTGCTCGCGCACGACATTCAGATGCTCTACAGCGCCGAGACCCTGGGTCTGGAAGCCCAAAAGCTGCTGGCCGAGAGTGCCACCGACTCCCACCTGAAGTCGCTGTTTACGCTGCATGAGCGCGAAAGCCAGAAGCAGGTGGCCCGCCTGGAGAAAATTATGGTCATGATGGACCTCAAGCCCAGCCGTGAGGTGTGCTCTGCCGTGAAAGGCCTGATGGCCGATACGGAAAAGCTGCTCAACAAAGAATCAGCCCCCGAAGTGCTGGACGCCATGCTCATCGGCGCGGCCCAGAAGATGGAGCACTACGAGATAGCCTGCTACGGCACCGCCGTGTGGATGACCGAAGACCTGGGCATGACCCAGGTGGCCGACCTGCTGCGCCAGACCCTGGCCGAAGAAAAGCAGGCCAATGAGCTGCTGAACGAAGTGGCCAAGCAGCGCGTGAACCCCAAAGCGGAGATGCAGGCGTAGGTTTTTTTAGTTGTCAGTTGTCAGTTGTTGGTTGTCAGTTATCAGGGTGTTCTGCCATCAGCTTTATCAGAACAGACTGACAACTGACAACCAACAACTGACAACTACCATCCGACAAATAACCCGGAGTAAACTTTTCGGGGGGTGTCGAATGTTGTACCTACATCAATTCACCTGAAGCATTCTATCATGAAAGTTGAAATCTGGTCCGACATCGTTTGTCCTTTCTGCTACATCGGCAAGCGCCACTTCGAGGCGGCCCTGGCTAAGTTTCCCCATGCCGACAGCGTGGAAGTGGTATGGCGCAGCTTCGAGCTAACGCCCGACTACCAGCCCATACCCGGCCGCAGCGTACACGAGTCGCTGGCCGAGAAAAAAGGCATCCCCGTGGCTCAGGCCAAGCAAATGGGCGACTACATGAGCAACATGGCCAAGGAGGCCGGCCTGCAGTACGACTTCGACCGGGCCGTGCCCACCAATACCTTCCTGGGCCATCAGCTGATTCACTTTGCCGCTAAGCAAGGCAAGCAGGACGCTGCCAAGGAGCGCCTTATGGCTGCTTACTACACCGAAGGCCAGAACCTGAACGAAATTGACACGCTGGTAGCCCTGGCGGCTGAGCTTGGCCTTGATGCCAGCGCAGCCCGGACCGCCCTGGAAAACGGCACCTACGCCAACGAGGTGCGCTACGACGAGTACCAGGCCCAGCAAATCAACGTGCGCGGTGTGCCTTTCTTCGTGTTCGAAGACAAGTACGCCGTATCCGGCGCCCAGCCTGCCGAGCTGTTTGTGGAAGTGCTGGAAAAAGTGTGGGACGAAACCAAGCCCCAGCCTACCATCATCGCCGGCGGCGAAGCCTGCGACGTGGACGGCAAGAATTGCTAAAGTCAGTTAAAAGCTAAAAGAGAAGAGGTAAAAGGCGGTCTGCTTTTTACCTCTTCTCTTTTAGCTTTTAACTAAATCAAGCCCGCAGCATGTAGATGTGGGGAATGCCGTCTTCCACGTACGGCTCGCCCACCTGCTGAAAGCCAAAGCTGCCGTAAAACGCTTCGAGGTAGCTTTGGGCGCCGATTTTGATGGGCTGCGGGCCAAACAGGTGGTCGACGTGGGCAATGGCCTGCTGCATCAGGGCGCGGCCCAGGCCGTACTTGCGGTACTGCTGGGCCACGATGACGCGGCCGATGCTGGCCTGCTCGTAATACTGCCCGGCCTTGAACAGGCGGGCGTAGGCCATAAGCTCGCCGGCTTCGTTGTGGGCCAGCAGGTGCAGGGCATCCACGTCGCGCCGGTCGATGTCCTGGTAGGGGCA
This sequence comes from Hymenobacter saemangeumensis, assembly GCF_039541835.1. Lineage (NCBI taxonomy): Bacteria > Pseudomonadati > Bacteroidota > Cytophagia > Cytophagales > Hymenobacteraceae > Hymenobacter > Hymenobacter saemangeumensis. Next base: position 98,217 of record NZ_BAABGZ010000077.1, read on the forward strand.
GTTCTGCTCTACCACAAACACCTCCGAGCGCAGGCGCAGCACGTCGTACAGAATCAGGGGCGGAAAAGCTTCGAAGGGAATGCAGTGCCAGCGGATAGTCATGGGCTTATGAGTTGTCAGTTGTTGGTTGTCAGTTGTCAGGTCGTTCTAAAGTAAGCTTTGTCAGAACAGCCTGACAACTGACAACCAACAACTGACAACTGTTTATTTCGGCATTTTCGCTACTTCTTCCAGGGTTACCACGCGGTAGGGAATGCCCAGGCGGGTGGCGCTTTGCTCTACTGTGGTATCGAAGCCGGCCTTGCGGCGTCGCTCATTCACCTTTGCCGGGTCCTTAATAGGCCAGATGAAGGGCGGCTGGGCTTCACGCAGCCCGGTGCTGGGATTGACGGGGCTATAGCCAAAGCCCTGGGTTCCGTAAAGCTGCTCCTTGCCCTTGCGCATCAGCTGGCGGTCCAGCATCTGGGCGTAGAGGTAATAGGGCAGCTCGCCGCGCTCAGCGGCTTTCTTCACCAGCGGCAGGTAGGTATCAATTTCGTCGGAATGCTGAACCACCAGCCAGGCCGTTTCATTGGTGGGCGAGCCCACCAGGGACTTGCCTGGGTAGCCGTACTGCCGGATAATGGCCCGCACCCGCAGCAGGTTGCTGGAGTCGGTTTGCACCATGCGCCGGTATAGCTGGTCTTGCAGCGACTCCCGCGTGACGCCCAGCACCCGGGCCAGGGAGTCGGGCCGGCGGCGGTGGTGCGGGTCAAACAGCATAAGGCGGTAGCGCTGGTCAGTAGTGTAAATGCTGTCGAGCTCCCGCTTCAGGGCGGGCCGTAGCGGGCCCTGGGCCTGGCTGCTGAGAGCCGTAAGCAGTAATAAAACCAGACGCAGCGCTTTCATGCCGGCAAATAAATGGGAGCAGCCTAAAATAATCCGGCCCGGTGCGGAGGCGCCGGGCCGGGTACTAACTAAAAAGCGACTTATCTATTGCTGCCCTTTGCGCTTGCCGGGCGTCATTTTGCCGTTCTTGTTCATCGTTTCGGCATTGGTGGTGCCCGTGCCGCGGGCCTGCTTGCTCTGGCGCACCGACTTCACGGTGGAGCTGGAGCGGGAGGCACGGGTGGGGCCGGTGGCCGGGTGGGTGTCGTAAGCCCCGTTGGCCTGCCGCTTCACCTTGGGCGGCGTCTGGTAGTTGGGCGTGGTGGTTATCGGGCTGTTGGCCGTGCTGGGCTTTTGCGACTGAGCGTTGGACGTGGGCGACTGCGCGGCGGCGGTGCCCAGGCTGGCGGCCGTGAGGGCAGCCAGCAGGAGGAAGGTTTTCATAATGGAAAGGCTAAGTGGAAACTGCCTGCGCTTACGGTATTCCCGGCTTGTCTGTTCGCTCAAATACCGGACTGTCGGGCTTAAACAACCACGGTTCCAGCGTTGGGCTGCTTATTCGGCGCCTGCTGCTTTTGCTCAATTTGGGCCTGCAGGTTGTTCACGCATTCAGCTGCGGCCTTGCTACAATAGCAGGTTACAGCAAGCCGACACCCAGCTACTCCTTCTGCATCCTGGCCACTTCTTCCAGCGTCACTACCCGGTAAGAAATACCCATTTCTTTGGCGTTTTCCTCCACTGTAGTGCGGAAGCCGGCCTTTTTTCGGCGCTTGTTTATATTGCTGGCATCCTTGATGGGCCAGATAAAGGCCGGCTGGGGCTCGCGCTTGCCGGTGGCGCGGTTGAGTGGGCTGTAAGATTGGGCCTGGCTGCCGTAGAGCTGTTCCAGGCCCTGGCTCAGCAGCTGGCGGTCCAGCATCTCAGCGTAGCGAAAGAAAGGCAGCTCGCCCTGCTCGGCTGCGGTTTTTATGAGTGACAGGTAGCGGTTGATGTGCGCTGACTGCTGGATGACATACCAGGCAACCTCGTTGGTGGAAGCACCTACCAGCGACGTGCCAGGGTAGCCATATTGCTTGATTATGGCCTGCACCCGCACCAGGTTGCTGGAGTCTGTTTGCTGGAGGCGGTGGTAAAACTCCCTCTCGCTTACGCCACCCGCGGTAATATTCCTGCGAGAGTAGTTGAAAACATTCATGATACTGTCGAGCTCCTGCTGCAGCCGCAGGTTGAAGGTAGCCTGGGCCCGAACAGGCGAAGCCAGTAAGCTGGTCAGTAAGGCTATAAGCAAGAATTTCATGCCGGCAAGTTAGGCTTCCCTGGCTTCCTCGCTGCCCAGCTCGCTCATCACGCGCTTGGCCTGCTGCAGGGAGCGCACTTCCTCAAACGTGACGATGAGCTGCTCCTTGCGCTCCTTCAGGCTGGCCGTGCGCGGGTGGGTCTGCACGTAGTTGAGGATGGTGTCGAACTCCTCGCCCTGGAAGTAGGGCTTGTGCTCTTCGCTGGCGGGCAAAAAGCCTTTCAGCGTGTCGCGCTTGAGGGTGATTTTCTCGAATCCCAGCTTGCAGGCCTGCCAGCGCAGGCGCACGATGTCGGCCAGCTGCTCTACCTCGGGCGGCAGGGGGCCGAAGCGGTCCACCATGCCGGCCAGCAGCTTGCGCAGCTCCTCAGGCTTCTGGGCGCGGTCGAGCTTGGCGTAGAGCTGCAGGCGCTCCGACACGTTGGCCACGTAGCGGTCGGGAATCAGGATTTGCAGGTCGGTTTCGATGTTGCACTCCTTCACGCGGCCCACGCCGGCGGCCTGCTGCAGGCGCTGGCTGGAGTCGCCCATGAACAAGTCGCGGAACTCGGTTTCCTTGAGCTCCTGCACGGCCTCGTCCAGAATCTGGTGGTAGGTTTCGTAGCCCAGCTCGTTGATGAAGCCGCTTTGCTCGCCGCCCAGCAGGTTGCCGGCCCCGCGGATGTCGAGGTCGCGCATGGCCACGTTGAAGCCCGCGCCCAGGTCCGAAAACTCCTCCAGGGTGCTCAGGCGCTTGCGGGCGTCGGCGGGCAGGCCGGCCACCGGCGGCGTGAGCAGGTAGCAATACGCTTTGCGGTTGGAGCGGCCCACGCGGCCCCGCATCTGGTGCAGGTCGGAGAGGCCGTGCAGGTGGGCGCGGTTGATGATGATGGTGTTGGCGTTGGGAATGTCCAGGCCGCTTTCGATGAGGTTGGTGCTCACCAGCACGTCGTACTCGCCCTCCACGAACTTCATCATGCGCTTTTCGAGCTGGTCGCCCTCCATCTGCCCGTGGATGTAGGTGATGCGGGCGTCGGGCACCAGGCGCAGAATCATGGCGGCCTGCTCCTCAATGTCTTTCACGCGGTTGTGCACGTAGAACACCTGCCCGCCGCGCTTCAGCTCCCGGGCAATGGCGTCGCGAATCAGCAGCTCGTCGAACACGTGCAATTCCGTCTGCACCGGCTGCCGGTTGGGCGGCGGCGTGGCAATCACGCTCAGGTCGCGGGCGCCCATCAGCGAGAAGTGCAGGGTGCGCGGAATGGGCGTGGCCGACAGCGTCAGCGTGTCCACGTTCACCTTCAGCTCCTTGAGCTTGTCCTTGGTTTTCACCCCGAACTTCTGCTCCTCATCGATAACAAGCAGGCCCAGGTCTTTAAACTTCACTTCCTTGTTGGTAAGTCGGTGGGTGCCGATGAGGATGTCGGTCTTGCCCTCGGCCACGCGCTGCAGCGTCTCCTTTACCTGCTTGGTCGATTTAAAGCGGTTGATGTACTCCACCGTCACGGGCAGCGTGGCCAGCCGGTCGCGGAAGGTTTTGTAGTGCTGCATGGCCAGGATGGTGGTGGGCACCAGCACGGCGGCCTGCTTGCCATCCACCACGGCCTTGAAGGCGGCCCGGATGGCCACCTCGGTTTTGCCGAAGCCCACGTCGCCGCACACCAGGCGGTCCATGGGGTGGGGCTGCTGCATGTCGTTTTTCACGTCCTCGGTGGCCTTGGCCTGGTCGGGCGTGTCCTCGTAGATAAAGCTCGACTCCAGCTCGGCCTGCAAAAATCCGTCAGGTGAGAAGGCGAAGCCCGGGGCCGTCTTGCGCTTGGCGTAGAGGCGAATCAGGTCGGCGGCAATGTCCTTGACCTTTTTCTTTACCGACTTCTTCTTGTTTTCCCACTCCGGCGAGCCCAGCTTGCTCATGGTGGGTGGGCGGCCCTCGGCCCCGCTGTACTTGGCAATCTTGTGCAGGGCGTGAATGCTGACGGTCAGCACGTCGTCGTCGCGGTACACCAGCCGGATGGCCTCCTGCACCTGCCCGTTGATTTCCACCTGCGTCAGGCCCGCGAAGCGGGCAATGCCGTAGTCCTGGTGGGTCACGAAGTCGCCGGGCTGCAGGGTTTTCAGCTCGCGCAAGGTCAGCGCCTTTTTCTTGGAGAACTTCCGGGTTTCCTGGGCCCGGTAGTAGCGCTCAAACAGCTGGTGGTCGGTGTACACGGCCAGCTGCAGCTGCTCGTCCACGTAGCCCTCGCGCAAAGCCAGCAGCAGGTGCTGAAACTGCACGTTGTGGTCCAGCTCGTCGAAGATGGTGCGCAGGCGGTCGGCCTGCCGCACGGTGTCGGCCGTGATGATGGTGGTGAGGCTGCGCTGCTGGTTTTCCTGCAGGTTTTTCACCATGCGGTTGAAGTCCTTGTTGAAGCTGGGCTGGGGCTTGGCGCTGAACTGAAACTCGTCGGCCTGCTTGTAGTGAAAGCGCTTGCCGAACTCTACCACGCCGAACTCGTCGAGCAGCTTTTTCAAGTGCTTGCCCGACTCAAACAAGTCGGCCGGCTTGCTCACAATCTGCATGCCCGCTGCCTCCTCCAGCAGGCGCTGAAAGTTGCTTTCGGCCTTGTCGAACAGGTCGCCCACTACGTCCAGGGTCTGGCGCAGGTCCTTGGCCCAGATGCAGGCCGTGCGGGGCAGAAAGTCCAGAAACGACTCCCGGGTTTCCTGCAGCAGCTTGGTTTGCACGTTGGGGATAATGCTGATTTGCGGCCGCGGCTCCACCGACAGCTGGGTTTCGGGGTTGAAAGTGCGGATGCTCTCAATCTCGTCGCCAAACAGCTCGATGCGGAAGGGCAGCTCGTTGGCGTAGCTGAATACGTCCACGATGCCGCCGCGCACGGCGTACTGCCCGGCCTCGTACACGAAGTCGGTCTTCTCGAAGTCGTACTCCGCTAGCAGCTCGCCCAGGAAGTTCACGTCCAGCTTGTCGCCCACCTTAGCATTGAAGGTGTTTTTCACCAGGCTCTGCCGGTTAATCACCTTCTCCGATAAGGCCTCCGGATACGTCACGATAAACACGCTCTGCGCACCGACGGCCCGGCTGCTATTGAGCCGGTTCAGGGCCTCGGCCCGCATCAGCACGTTGGCGTTCTCGGTCTCATCAAACTGGTAGGGCCGCTTATAGGAGCTGGGAAACAGCAGCACTTCGGGCCCTTCCGGCAGCAGGTGCTGCAGGTCGGAGAGGAAGTAGGCTGCCTCCTCCTTGTCGTGCAGGATGAAGAGGTGCGGGTGCTGGGCATGGGCCGCGGCGGCCACCACCACGGCATCCTGGCTGCCTACCAGGCCGCGCAGGTGCAGGCGCAGGGTGCCGGGCTCGGCTTTGGCTACGCCGCGCAGGCGGGCGGCCAGGGTTTGCAGCTCGGGAGAAAGACGGTAAAGGCGAAGAAAATCGGCGACTTGCACGCGGGAAAGGCTAGGGGAGGGGGAAATAAGCTAGCCCGGCCGGAGGGGTTTTCCGGTCGGGCAGCGGGGAAAGATACAACGCGGGGGCGGGGAAGGTTTCCGTACCATAAAGGTCAAAAGGTAAGAAAGCCGCCAAAAGCGCGTAGAAGCCCGGCGCTAGCTGCTGTCATCTGCACTAGCTTCGTAGCCTCAATTCCGATTCTGATGCGCGGCTCCTCTCACTTGGCCATTGGCCTCATCACCGGCGTGGCCATTGCGGGCCTGGTGCCGGGCATTCCCTTCTCCCCGGCCGGCATTGCCCTGGCCGGCTTCTCCTCCCTGGCGCCCGACCTCGACCACCCCGAAAGCCGGCTCAGCAAGCGGCTGGGGTTTACGCAGCAGTACGTGCGCTGGGCGTTTGTGGCGGGCGCGTTGGCCATTGCCGCCTACACCTACCTGCAGCTGGCGCCGGGCCGGGAGCAGCGCCTGTTCTACACCGTAGCCCTGGCTTTCGGGCTCATTGGCGTGGGCCTGCAGGGCGGCTCCACCCGCAAGCTGGCCCTGCTCTTCACGGGCATGGCCACCGTGGTGGCCGGCCTCTACACCGAGCAGCTCTGGCTCAGCCTGCTGGGCACGTTTGTGGCGCTGGCGCCCTTCACCACGCACCGGTCCTGGACGCACACCATCTGGGCCACGGCGCTGTGGGCCTACATCGGCCACCTGGCCAACCGCAGCCTGGGCTGGCAGGGCATCGAGCTGTATGCCGGGGCTGGCTACGCCTCCCACCTCGTGGCCGATACCCTCACCAAAGCCGGCGTGCGCTGGTTTCTGCCGATTTCGCCCTATTCCTTTAAAATCCCGCTTATCAGCACAGGCTCGGCATCGGGCAATATGATGGAGGTTGCCATCTGCGCAGGATATGGATTATTAGTGCTAGGCTTGGTGGTGGGACGTATCAACTTCTGATGCGCTCCTCTTAATTGAAAGGGCACAGTTCTGCTTGGTCAGCACTGCAAACGTTCCCGGGAATGCAGAGCTATGTTATCTGATTTTTACTATTTGACCTGGTATTCGTCTTGCATAATTCAAAACAGTGCCTTAGATTCGCATCGGATAAGCTACTGAATTAGGCAGGTGAAGGTATTGATTCGTGTTATTGATTTACGTTTTTGCCCCGCCCGGCTATTTGGCAGCAACTAATAATTAACCGCTCCGACGAGCACCAAGGGCCAGTACCGGCCTTGCTTTAAAATAACTTGTTCAAGGCCACCAGTCGACTTATCGACGGATGCATCCGTGTGCATTCGGCGCATGGCCTGCTCATTTCCCTTACTTAACACCGAAGCAACCTTTTAAATCTTTACCTAACTCAATTTATGATGAACCAGATGAACAGCCCCCTGATTCGGATTGGTGTCTTTTATGACGGCAACTATTTTCTGAAAATCAGTGACTATTATTATTTTCAGCACGAGCGTAAGGCTCGTATCAGCCTGGAAGGATTACATGAGTTTATCCGCCATCAGGTAGCCGAGGAAGAGGATGTTGATGTTCGTCTGTCGCAAATCACCGATGCCCACTTTTTCCGGGGCCGCCTTTCCGCTACCGAAGCCCGCGACAAAGACCGGCTGTTTCATGACCGCCTGCTCGACGACATTCTGATGAACCTGGGCGTGCAGACCCACTACATGCCCCTGAAAACCCGCGATGGCCGCCTGCAGGAAAAAGGCATCGACGTGTGGCTGAGCCTGGAGGCCCTGGAGCTGGCCCTGCACAAAACCCTCGACGTGGTAGTGCTCATCGCCGGCGACTCCGACTACGTGCCCCTTATCCGCAAGCTCAACACCGTGGGCACCCGCGTAATGCTGCTGAACTGGGACTTCAAGTACGAAGACTTCAAAGGCGAAACCCGCGTAACGCGCGCTTCGCAGCAGCTGCTGGAGCAGGTAACCTACCCCGTGGCCATGCACGACGTAATCGACCGCGGCCTGCAGCAGCAGGACGAAGTAGTGGAGGCCATGTTTGTATCGCAGAGCGAGCCGGCCGCCTTCGCACCCAGCACCGTTCCGGCCCCCGCCAAAGTAGCCCGCCCCAGCGGCCCCACCGCCGCCGGCCCGGTAGGTACCGTGGGCATGAGCACCATCAAAAACCTGAAAAACGGCTTTGGCTTCGTGGTAATGCCCCCAAACAACCTGTTCTTCAGCTACGCCGACCTCACCGAGGGCGACTTCAACGACCTGCGCGAAGGCGACTGGGTGGAATTCACCGTCGGCCGCAACCACCGCGACGAAGACTGCGCCCGCAACGTGCGTAAGGTGCAGCCCCCGCAGCTGAGCGACGACGACGAGTACGAGACGGTAGGCGCGCACGCCGTAGCCGCCGAGCTGTAGAGTCAATTAGCAATGAACAGTTAGCAGTGAGCGGTTAGCAAAGGATACGTGTCATTGCGAGCGCAGCGAAGCAATCCGTCCTGTTCTCAGCGCCCAGCTTGCTAATGTGAAAAGCCCCACCGCCAGCACAGGCAGTGGGGCTTTTTTATGTCTGGGCTTATCTGGTTTCTGAGTGCTAGAGGACGGATTGCTTCGCTTCGCTCGCAATGACTCACTCTCTTAGCGCACTGCTCACTGTTCATTGCTCACTGCTCATCACCAGCTGGGCAAACTCGCGCTTGGTGGCCGGGTAGCGGTTGAAAGTGCCCAGGCCGCGGGCTACGGCTACTTCTTCCTGTCCCTCGGCCACCCGGTACACCACGCAGCTGCTCACGATGAGCTTGTTGCCCACATGGTCGACGCGCCCGCGAGCCACTAGCGTATCGTGCAGGTGTACGGCGTGCAGAAAGTTCATCTTGAACTCAACCGTCGACACAAACTCCTGGGTGGTAAACGCCAGGGTGAGAGCCGCGGCGCCCAGTGCCGAGTCCATGAGGCCGGCCAGCACGCCGCCGTGACAGGTGTTGGGCGACGACAGGTGCGCTTCGCGCACCACCATGCGGTAGTCGGCCTCGCCGGGGTGAGGCACGGTCAGCACCATGCCGTTGAGGCGGCCGTAGTGGTTTATCTGGTTGTACACGGCCACCATGCTTTCAATATTGGGCAGGCCGGCAGATGAGCTCGAAGATGAAGAAGACACGGAAGCTGGGAAGTAGGGGTTTGCGACGGCAAGTTTGGTGAAAAATCCGTTTGATACGCTTTAGGTACTGGGGCAGGCTACGGGCCGCGGCCACTTTCCTTGCTAACTTCCCTCCTATGTCTGCTCAGCCCCTCACTTTTGCCGAGTTTTACCCCCGCTACCTGCGCGAGCACAGCCGGCGCGGTACCCGCGTGCTGCACTTTGTAGGTACTACGCTGTTTTTACTCAGCATGGTACTCCTGTTTCTTACCGGCAGCTGGCAGTGGCTGCCCCTGGGCATTGTAGCAGCTTATGGCTTTGCCTGGGTCGGCCATTTCTTCGTCGAGAAAAACCGCCCGGCTACTTTTCAGCACCCCTGGTATTCCCTGCTCGGCGACTTTCGCCTGTACGCCGACCTGTGGCGGGGCCGGGAGAAGTTTTAGACGGAAGGCAGCTGCTTGCGCATCAGATAGTGTTGAATCTGGACGAAAAGCAGGTGAGAAGGGGCTATCATCTCGTAGCCGTGTTGCTGGTAGAAGGGCACCGCCGCCTCCCGGGCGTGCAGGCTGATGCTTCCCAGGCCCAGCTCCCGGGCCCTGCCTTCCAGGTAGCTCAGAACCTGGCCGCCCAGGCCCTGCCCCTGGCTTTCGGCCGCAACGGCCATGTAGCGGACCTGCCCTTCACTGGCACTGCTGGGGTGAAGACGGCCCACGGCCACAGCCCGGCCGTCGGGGCCCAGCGCCAGGGCATGCACGGTCTGGGGCGCAGCATCGTCGTCAGACCGCTCACTGCCGCGGGGCTGCTGCCAGGGCTGGCGTAGCACCCGGTAGCGCAAGTCGTAATACGCGGCCCACTCGGCCGGTGAAGTCGGGGATTTAATCAGCATACCACAAAGATGCGCCAGCACATGGGCCGGCCGGCTACCTTTGCGGCCCGTATACAGCCCAGCCAAAGCCAAAACGGCCGGGATTTGTACACGTTCAGGCTTCTATCTCTTTAAACACCAACACCTGTTTCCATGGCTTCTTTCGACATTGTAAGCAAAGTAGACCCGCAAACCCTCGAAAATGCGGTGAATACGGCCAAGAAAGAACTGCAGACCCGCTACGACCTGCGCGACACCAAAGGCGGCATTGAGCTTAATAAGAAGGAAAATACCATCCTGCTTTCCTCCGAAAACTCCATGCGCGTTAAGGCCCTGGAAGATATTCTGCTGGCCCGCGTGGTAAAGCAGGGAATCGATGGCACCAGCCTCGACTTCACGGCCGAGGAGCAGCCCAGCGGCAACCTGGTGAAGAAGACCATCAAGGTGCGCGCCGGCGTCGACAAAGAGTATGGCCGCAAAATTATCAAAGCCATTAAGGACGCCAAGCTGAAGGTAGAGGCCCAGATGCAGGACGACCAGGTGCGGGTGTCGGCCAAGAAAATCGACGACCTGCAAGCCGCCATCGCCCTGCTGCGCCGCGCCGAAATAGGCCTGCCCCTGCAGTTCGTTAATATGAAAAGTTAATGTGCTGATTAATTGATTTGCTAATATGCTGGCTTTTAGCCACACGTTTAGCCTGTCAATTTTCAAATTACTACATCAGCACATCAACCCATCAGCACATCACCAGATGTACGACTTTTCCGCCCTTGCCCACGGCGCTACCTGGATTAGCCTGCTCACCCTCACGTTCATGGAAATCGTGCTGGGTATCGACAATATTATCTTCATTTCCATTGTGGTGAACCGGCTGCCGGAAGAGCAGCAGGCCCGGGGCCGCACCATTGGCCTGATGCTGGCGCTGCTGTTTCGCATCGGCCTGCTGCTAAGCATCTCCTGGATTGTGAGCCTGCGCGCCCCTCTCTTTTCACTGCCATTGCCCTGGCTGGACGAACCCTTCGGCGTAAGTGGCCGCGACCTGATTCTGCTGGGCGGGGGCTTGTTCCTGATGTACAAGAGCACCACCGAAATCCACACCAAGCTGCAGGGAGAAGAGGAAGACGAACACGGCAGCGCCCCGGTGCGCGCCACCATGGGCAGCATCATCCTGCAAATCATCATCATCGACATTGTCTTCAGCTTCGACTCTATTCTCACCGCCGTGGGCCTGGTCGACAACGTGCTGGTAATGATTCTGGCCGTTATCCTGGCCATGGGCGTGATGCTGGTATTCAGCGGCACGGTAGCCGGCTTCGTCAACCGCAACCCAACCATCAAGATGCTGGCCCTGTCTTTCCTCATCATGATTGGCTTCATGCTGGTGATGGAAGCCGCCCACAAGGAGATTGAGAAAGGCTACCTCTACTTCGCCATGGCCTTCTCGCTGGCCGTGGAGCTGATAAACATGCGCGTGCGCAAGCAAACCACGCCGGTAAAGCTGCGCGACTCGAAGTACGACTAGGCAGGCCGCTGTATTAAGGGAGCAGCTGCAGGAAGGTGAGTATCAGGCACACGATGGCTGCCACACCTGCTATGAGCCGGAGTTTGCTATTAAAGCCAGGGATTAGAGCAAAAGTCGAGGTAAGCAGCAGGCACCACCAGAACAGGTAGCTAACCTAAGTTGCGGGGTATAGATGAGGCAGAAAAAAAGTCTGTTCGGCGTGAACAGGCTAGGTTTGAAGTATTCGACC